>CBIHPJ010000301.1:0-10156 GCA_966211295.1 uncultured Myxococcales bacterium
CGCTGAAGCGGAAGCCGAAGGTCGCCTCGACCTCCTTCTTCGGCTTGTCGTCCTTCGTCGCGTTGGTCGGAATCGAATTCAGATCGCACGCGCGCCCTTCCCGCAGGCAGTCAGACCGGAAGTAGAGCGTCTCGCCCGTCTGCACGAACGCGTACTCGTAGAGCCAGTCCTTCAGCGGGAACGGCTCAGCCGCGCCGGCCGGATACAGATACAGACGCCGAGTCACCTCGGGCTTGTCGATGCGCGCGGTGAACGCGAGCGCAGAGCCACCCGGTGCGAAGAGATAGTTCGGCGACTGGCGAGCCAGCAGCTTCGGCTTCCCATCGGGCAGATCGATCACGGTGAGATCGCCCACGCGCTCCACCAGCTTCTTCTCGGAGTTCGACCCATCGCGGCCACCGAGCCCGAGCTCGATGTAGTTGTCGCGGTACACGAAGCGCGTGCCGTCGGGAGAGAAGTCGAAGTCGGCCACGTTCGCGCCCAGCTCACGCGCCTTCCCGTCGGGCATGGTGGCGATCCACAGCTTGCCCTTGTCCGGACCCGGCTCGTTGTCGCGCCACGCGAGGTACTTGCCGTCGCGCGAAACGCGATAGCGATACGCGTCGTCCGACAGCTTGCGGGACTTCAGCGTCTCGACGTCGAACACGTGCAGCTGGAAGTTCCGATCCGCCGGCGTGGCGCGCGCGGTGACCACCACGTGCTTGCCGCTGCGGAGCACCGTGTAGTCGGTGACGTGATCCACCAGGCGCCTCGGCTCGGGACGCTCGGTCTTGAGATCCACCTGGTACAGCCCGCCCGCCGAGGAGAACTTCCGCTTGAAGTACAGGTAGCGCCCGTCGGCCGAGAACTCGGCGGTGCTCACCTCACCGGCGAGCTGCTTCCAGGGCCCGGCGGGCAGCTTGCCGACATGCAGCACCCCACCCTGCACGTACGCCAGCTGCGTGCCGTCATCGCTGGGCACGTAGTAGTTCACCCGGCTCGCCACGCGCTGGATCTCGGTGTCGAGGGCCTTCGCGTCCTGCACGAAGATGTCGCCAGACCCCTGCGTGGGATCCCAATTCCCGCTGAAGACGATCCAGCGAGAGTCGGCGGTGTGCAGCCAGCCGCCCGCCATGTTCGTCACGCCCGCTCCGAGCTTCTTCGCGGTGCCCGCCTTCGAGGGCACCGCCCACAAAGTGCCCAGGCGCATCGGCGGCGGCACGCCCTGAATCGGGGGATGCGCGGCATCCATCAGCACGGTGAGCACTTCGCCGTCGGGGGAAGCGCGGAGCTCCTGCCCCTCACCTTCGAGGCGGCGCTCACCGAGCACCGGCAGGCGCGCCGCGGTCTTCTCCTTGTTCACCCGCGCGATCACGCTCTTCGGATCGCCCGTCGAGGTCTTCTGCTGCTTGCAGCCCGAGCAGGCCAGCAGCACGAAGGGCACGGCGGCGAGGAGCAACTTGAGCTGCGCACGACGCATGAGCTGAGTCTCCATCTAGGCCACCCGCTCTGTGCTGCCCGACAGCGCGGGCGCGGGGGAAAGGGACTGCATTGCGGAAACGGGATGCGGAGCGGTCGGCGCCCAGACGTCGAAGTCGCGCACCCCGCGCGCCGAATACTGCACGCGCTTCTCGGCCTTCTTCATGCGCCCCTCGAGCGGCGGAAAGAGCGCGAACACCACGTTGGTCGGCTGGTAGCGGTAGCCGTCGGGGTGCGCCTCGCCGGTGACGTGGCGGTAGAGCGCTCCGAGCGCGGTGGTGGCGGGCGGCGGCGCGAAGGTGCTGTTGCTCAGCCGGGCGTGAAGGGCGAGCGCGGTGAGGTAGCCGCACGCGGTCGACTCCACGTAGCCCTCCACGCCGGTGATCTGCCCCGCGAAGAAGATCCGCGACTCGTTCTTGAGCGAGAAGTCCTTCGAGAGCAGCCGCGGGCTGTCGAGGAACGTGTTGCGATGGATCTGCCCCATGCGCACCCACTCGGCCTTCGCGAGCCCGGGGATGAGCCCGAAGATGCGCTTCTGCTCGGGCCAGGTGAGGCGGGTCTGAAAACCGACCAGGTTCCACGCCGTGCCGGCGCGATCTTCCATGCGCAGCTGCACCACCGCGTGCGGCTGCAACCCGGTGCGCGGATCGCGCAGGCCCACCGGCTTCATCGGCCCGAAGGCCAGGGTCTCTTCTCCGCGAGCGGCCATCACTTCAATGGGTAGACAGCCTTCGAAGTACTTCGGTTCTTCGAACTCGTGCGGCTTCACCTTCGCGCCTGCGTTCAGCTCGGCCACGAAGCGCACGTACTCGTCCTTCGAGAGCGGGAGGTTCAGGTAGTCGTCGCCACCGCCCTTGCCGTAGCGCGACTGGCGGAACGCGATGGAGTGATCGATCGACTCGTCGAGCACGATCGGCGCGATCGCGTCGTAGAAATAGAGCTTCTCGCCCACGTGCGGAGCCAGCGCGTCGGTGAGCGCCTGCGAGGTGAGCGGGCCGGTGGCGAACACCACGATGCCCTCGGGCACCGAGGTCACCTCTCCGGGGACGATGGTGACGTTGGGGTGTGATCGAAGCTTCTCGTGAATGTCGGCCGAGAAGAGCTCGCGATCGACCGCGAGGGCGTCTCCGGCGGGCACGCGCTGGCGATCGGCTGCCCCGAGGATCAGCGAGCCCACGCGGCGCAGCTCGGCGTGCAGCAGGCCGATCGCGCTCTCGGGGTTGTCCGATCGCAGCGAGTTGCTGCACACCAGTTCTGCGAAGTGAGGGCTCTGGTGCGCGGGCGAGCGCTTCTCAGGCTTCTGCTCGCGCAGCACCACGCGGTGGCCGAGACGAGCGAGCTGATAGGCACACTCCGACCCGGCCAGGCCCGCGCCGATCACGGTGATGGGAGTGTTCGTCATTGAGTCTTGCCTCTCACCCACTGAAGGCGATGGCAAGCCTCACTACCAACCAGGAGCGGAGCCTGACAGGCCGGGCTCGAAGAGCCGGCCTAGGCGCAGCGACCCAGGAAACAGTCAGTCCGGGTTCTTCTGGAGAATGATGAAGCGGAAGTTCTCCAGTTCGTTCTGGCCAGCCGTGTAGAGCACTGAGGAGAGCAGCTCGTACGGCACCCGCTTGTCGCCGATGATCGACACCTCCCGGTTGAAGGGAGAGCCCGGGTTGCGCTCGGCGATGTACTTGAGCTTCTCGACTTCCTTCTTCAACGCGGCGTCGAGCGGGAGGATCAGCTTGTTCTGCATGTCGCCAGCGGCGACGGCGGAGTTGTTGAGCGAGACCTTCTTCTTGTCGCCCACCATGATCGACTTCGGAGTCACGGTGATCGCGATGGTGTCCTTCGGAGTCGCGCGCGCGGTCGACGACGGCGGACGCACGTCTTCCGACGCGGTGACCGTGATCGACGAGGCAGAGAACGACTTGATGAGGAACACGAGGATGATGGTCATCAGGTCCATCATCGCGGTGATGTTCAGTTCCTTGATCTCACCTTCGGCTTCGCGGTCGCGGCGCTTCTTGCGCGCCAGCGCCTTGCGAAAGCGCATGCGCTGCCGATCTTCATCGGAGATCTCGAGCGCAGAGGCGGCAGGCTGACCAGAGCTCGGAGTGGCCATCGTTAGAAGCTCGCCAGGGTGACGTCGGGGAACAGGAGCTTGCGATCGGCCGTCTCGCGCGTCGCATCCATGGTCGCGACCAGCGACTCGTAATCAGTGTCGGCTTCGGCCGCGATGATCACCTTCGACTCGGTCGGGAAGGTGGCCTTGATCTCCATCATCTTCGCGGTGAGCGCGTCGTAGTCGTAGCTGCCGTCGGCCTTGCGCGGGATGGTGGGAGCGCCTTCGCCCGGGGCCGCCGCAACCGCGCCTTCAGCCTGGCCGGGGAGCACGCCGCCCGTGGCCGCGATGAAGAAGCCCGTCTTGGCGACCGCGACCGTGAGCGTGAGCGGCGGCTTCTCGTTGGTGTCACCACCGCCACCGCCGCCGTAGGTCGGCGCATTGACGTTCAACATGCCGAACGTGGCGAGACCCGCCATCGAGAGCAGCATGAAGATGATCAAGTTCATGAGGATGTCGAGGTACGGGACGATGTTGAGCTCGCCCGATTCCTCTTCTTCCTTCGGCTTGATCTTCCGTCTGGAGAAATGAAAGGCCATGGGGTCCTTGCCTCACCTGACAGCAGGCGTGGGGCTCGGGTTCCTTGGTTAGGAAGCCTTCTCGAAGTCCATGGCGCTGGTCTCGCCGGCAGCGCGGCGGCCCAGCAGGTTCTCGAGCTTCATCGCCTGGAGCTCGACCGTCTCGACCATCTTCTTGGCGTACGCCGTCAGGAAGAGGTGCGCGATGATGCAGAGCACGGCGATCGTGAGACCCGTGAACGTGTTGTACATGGCTTCCGAGATGCCCTTCGAGAGCATCGCCTGCTTCTGATCCGCCGGGACGTTGCCCAGCGAGCGGAAGGTGCCGATCAGACCGAAGACCGTGCCGACGAGACCGACGAGGGTCGCGATGTTCGCGAGCGACCACAGCCACGGAATGCGCGCGCCGATGTGCGGGATGTTCTCGAGGATCGACTCTTCGAGGGCCTTCGCGACTTCGATCTCACCGCGGTTCGCGCGGGTGAGGCCAGCGCGCACGACCTTCGCGAGCGGGGAGTTCGGAGCAGCGCCGCAGAGCTTCACCGCGCGATCAGGATTGCCGGCCATCACGAGCTTCGTGATCTGCTCCATGAAGGGGCCAGCGTTCAGGTTGTAGCGGAAGAAGAGCGTGATGATTCGCTCGACCACGATGGCGACCGCGGCCGCAAACCAGAAGATGTTGATGTACAGGAAGAGACCACCGTCATGAAAAAACTGGACGATGATGTCCTTCAAACTTTCCTTCGCGGGTTCCGCGGCGAGCACGACGTCGAGTGAGTGCTGCAGCAGGAAATGGGCGGACATGTGTTTCGGCTTTCCTTTCAGCCAAAAGCTGAATCAAAGGACGCGCAGTTTCTAGACGTCGCGCCCTACCCCGTCAACATTGGAGAGTCTCAGCGCTTTTCATACCTGCGGCCTCCCTTGTGGAGCACCGCCCCAAAGACCTCCAATTCCACGAGCGCGGCGGAAAGCTCACCTGAACTGAGTGCTGGGAATGCGTCCAACAACCCTTCGAAGTCAGTCGCGCCGTCTTCGAGCTGGGTGAGTACCCGTTTGGCGAGGTCACCGAGCCCGGACAGGTCGAGCTCGACGTATTCGGTTTTCGAGACTTCGCCCACCAGCCCGACGGCCTTCAGCAGATCCTCGACGTCGAGGTGAATGTTCGCGAGCCCGCTGCGAATGAAGTCGTTCGAGCCTTTCGCGATGCGGCTCCAGGGATCGCCAGGCGTGACGAGCAGAGGCCGCCCCTGCTTGATCGCAAACTCGGCGGTGTGAAGGGCTCCCGAGCCGAGGGGCGCGCGAAACACGAGCACCGCGTCGCTGGCGCCCGAGATGAGCCGATTGCGAGTGATGAAGCTGCCGCTGTTGGCTCGAAAGCCCGGAGGAAACTGCGAGAAGACCGTGCCGCCAGCAGCGAGGATCTGGCGCGTGATCTCGCGTTGACCGAAGTCGATCTCGTCGAGCGCTGAGCCGAGGAAGGCCCACGTCTCTCCGCCAGCTTCGATCGCGCCGCGGTGCGCCGCCTGGTCGGTGCCGGTGGCCGCCCCCGAGACGATGCAGAGGCCGTGCGCCGCCGCCTCAGCCGCGATCTCCTGAACTCGCTGCCGCAGACCCGGCTCGAGCGTGCGAGTGCCGACGATCGCGAGCCTTCGGCGCGGAGAGCCCGCTCCCGGGCCGAACGCGAACAGAATCGGCGGTGCGTCTTCGACCTTCTTCAGGCGCCACGGGTAGTCGGGGTCTTCCTGGAAGACGATGCGCGCCTGGTGAGCGCGACAGGCACGCTCGACGCGATCGGCAGCCGCCGCCAGCGAGCCCGCCGCGAGCAGGTGCAGCTGCGCGTCGCCGCGAAATTCGATCAGCGGAGCCCAGCTCTCGAGGGGGAGCTCGAGGAGCTCACCGGGCTGAGGGAACTTCGTCCGAATCTCGTTGAACGTGATCGGACCGAGGCCCTGAATCGACCAGAGAGCTACCGCCGCACGTTGGTTCGCCGTCCACATGACCCCGCTCTATCGCGGGGCACTGACATGTGAGGTTCAGCGAGAGGCGCGCTTGCTGCCGTTCGCGCGAATCTCAGCGTGCTCACCACGAACGAGCTCGCGGATCGACGTGGAGACCAGGCAGAGCGTCGCCTTGGCCTTCACCTCGAACGCGATGCAGGTGCCGATGTCCTCGCGAGGGAATTCCTCGTCGATCGCGGTGGGCTGCATGAGCTTGTCCTGCGGGTGCGGGTCGTGCTGGCGCCAGAACGTGAAGACGTTGCCGACCTTCACTCCGTCGTCGCTGCCCTTGTCCATGATCGCCAACGAGTGCTCGCCCAGCATTCCCGGGTAGCGGCGCACGTCTGCGACGAGGACGGCGTCCTTCACGTCGCGCTCGTTCGGCCGGGGCGCCACGGCGCGCATCACGGGCTCGTTCAGCGGGCCGACCAGATCGCCGCGCAGCACTTCGTCGTACTGCTTGGCGATGCTCGCGATCGCGACGTTGTTCTTCTCGACGCGAATGACCTTCACCTCGGCGAGGATGAGCGTCATGTAGCCGATGGGATCCTGGGTGACCGGGTGCAAGACCTCGCCCCCGTTGCGGAACACCAGATAGGTCTCGCCCATGCGCGGCTGCTTCTTGAAGCGCACGTAGATGCGATCGGGGAACGTGAGCATCGACGACTCGGCGAACGAACCGTAGATCGAACCCGACTCCTCCACCTCGCGGTTGGTGACGAAGCCAGGCGACGCCACGGAGAGGGCGTTCTTGGGGCGGAAGCCGATCTGACCGACGACGGAGACCTTGTCGTCGAACATCTCGCCCTGCTCCACCTCTTCTTCGGGCGCGCCCACCTCGACCTGCGTGGGCACCTCTTCACCCGTGCCGAAGAAGCGCACTTCGTTGCCCGGGTAGATCCAGTGCGGGTTGGCGATCTCGGGGTTGTACGACCAGACCTTGGGCCAGTACCACGGGCTGCCGAGGAACTTCTGGGAGAGGTCCCAGAGCGTGTCGCCCTTCTCGACGGTGTGCTGCGTGCCCGGAGAGGACGCCTTGCCGGTGGTCGAGGGGCTTCTGGCGCCCTTCTTCTCGGGCGCGATCGTCGAGCTTCCCTCGGGAGAGGTCTCGTCGTCGCCCTGCTGCATCTCTTCGTCGTCGGTCTGCGCGAACGCGCTGGTGGGCGCGAAGGAGATGGTGGTGAGAGCAGCGGTCAGCAGCAGGTGGCGCATGGGAACCTCTGTGTTGCGGAAAAAGCGTGTTGCGGAAAAAGCAGCTACGGAGAAGCAGCGGAAGTCTGAGATGCGTGGAGGCGGGCCTGCGCCTGAGTCGCGGCGTTGGTGCCCGGGAAACCGGAGACGATCTTTTCCCACGTGGCGCGCGCCTCGCGCGGCCGATTCAGCTTCAAGCGGCACTCGGCCAGCTTGAGCATCGAGTCGAGGAGCGCATCACCTGCGGGGTACTGGGTCACGACGCGCTCGAAGAGCGGCGTGGCGTGTTCGAAGTCCTTCTCGGCGAAGAACGACGTGCCCGCGAGGTAGAGCGCGTTGTCGGCCTTCGGGTGGCGCGGCCAGTCGGTGACGAACTGTTGCATCTGCGCGACGCCGGCTCCCGAATTGCCCGTCTTCATCATCTCGAGGCCCCGCTCGAACTGGGCTTCGGCCATCGAGAGATCGGCGTCGTCGGGCTCCTTCGCCTCTTCCTTCTCGGACTTGTCCTTCCAGTCCTGGCTGATGATCGTCTCGGGCGGCTCGGACACTTCGACGACCGTCTCGAGCTTCGGGGCCGCTTCCTTCTTTGGCTTGAGCTTCACCACCGTGAGCGGCGGCAGCGCGTCGGCTGAGCTCATCGCGCGCGAGCTGGTGATCGGCTGCGCGGTGGAGGCAGGAGCAGAGCGCGAGACGACGAGCTTGTTCTCTTTTTTCTCGGCCTCGAGACGATCGAGGCGCGACTCGAGGCGCGCGTTCTCAGCGCGCAGCGCACGGATCGACGAGAGGAGCTCGGAGTGCTCGGCGCGGGTGACGACATCCGTCGCGCACCCAACGAGAGCGAGACAGGCAGTGGCGATGATCGGGCGAATGGCAGCCGTGAGGATATGGACCCGTGTCCAAGAGGGTCAAGAAAAGGACCCCGTCTTCCGAGCGCCACACTGCTACAGGGTTGCAGCTCACCTGCAGGTAATGAATGACAGGTGACGCCCCGTCACGCCTCGATCGCGGCGGTGCGAGAAGAAGCGTGGGTCGCACATGGTGCACTGAGTCAGCGTGACCACGTGGCTCGACGGCACGCCCGCTTTCGCGAGCGTCTTCTGCACGGCGAGCGGGAGATCGAGGTGAGGCTTCTCTTTCCCTCTCACGAGCACGTCTTCGCCGAACGCCGAGACGAAGCGCGCAGGCAGATCTCCGTCGACCTCGAAGCAGCAGCGCTGAATGCACGGCCCGATCGCCACGCGCAGCTCGCTCGCCTTTCCCCCGCTCGCCACGAAGATCTCGATGGTGCGCGCGACGATCTCGGAGATCACCCCGCGCCAGCCTGCGTGCACCGCGGCCACCCTGCCCTTCGGATCTTCGATCAGCACGGGCAGACAGTCGGCCGTGCGCACCCCCACGGCGGTGCCCGGCACGTCGGTCCAGATCGCGTCGGCTTCCGTGTCGAAGGTCGAGTCCTTCGCTTCGACCACGCGGGCGCCGTGCACCTGCTTGACCGAGCGCAAACGCGCGGGCTCGACGCCGGCCGCCTTCGCGAGGAGCGAGAGGTTCTGAGTCACCGCGCTCTCGACGTCACCCACCACCAGAGAGCTGTTCAAGGAGTCGTACGGCTTCTGCGACACCCCACCCGCTCGGGTAGGGAAACCGTGCACAACTTTGAGTGATGACGCAGTGAGCAATTCCACGCTTCCCACCTTAGTCCAGCTGCACGATGCTGCCGCCCTCCAGCGCAGCAGGGCAGTCGGAAGGGCCTCACCATTCGTACCATCGGCACCAGATTGTTGATTGCGGTGTCGGTGCCGGCCCTGGTCCTCGCGCTCCTCGGCACGGTGACGACGTGGCGCCGCACCGATCGCGCGGTGCGAGAGAAGACGCGCAACGACGCCCTCGGGCTCGCGGAGTTCGTCGCCACCAGCTTCTCTTCCACCGCGCCGACGCCTCCGGGAACTGCGCCGCGCGTCGCGCATCGCGCGGTGACCAACGTCGTGCGCAGCAACTGGTCGGCGCTCAAGCTCGTCACTGATCTCCGAATTGTCGGGCGCGACGGCCAGGTGAAGTGGTCGCGGCGCATCGAGGAAGAAGACAAGGCGTGGGAAGACTCGAAGCGGCTGCTCGCGATCGGCGAAGGCCAGGCGACCTTCGAAGCGCCTTCCAGCCCGTTCCCGTGGAGCAGCGGCGCCGGCGGTGAAGTGCTCTACCCGCTCGGTGGCGTGGCCTGCGGCGGTTGCCACACGGGCGAGTCGACGCTCCGCACTGGAGTGCTGCAGCTCACCATCGACGAGCCCGCGCTCCGCACCGAAGTGGCGCAGGTGTTCATCAACGCGAGCTGGTTTCTCACTGCGTTCGTGCTGATGCTCGGGATCACCGTGGTGCTCGCGGTGCGCGTGTTCGTGAGCAAGCGCATCGCGCGGCTGGTCGCGATCATGAAGCGCGCGGAGGACGGAGACCTGGTGGTGCGCGCTCCGGATCTCGGGCGTGACGAACTCGGAGGGCTCGCGCTCGCGTTCAATCGCATGCTCGCGCGGCTCACCGATCTGAAGGCCATCGAGATCGATACGCAGCGAGATCTCGAGCGGGCGCGCACCGACCTCGAACTGAAGGCCGAGCTCGAGAACCGCGTCGGTGAGCTGCAGATTCTCTACGACCTGGCGCGCACGATCGCCTCGAGCCTCGATCTGAACGAGGTGCTTCAGCGCGTGGCGTCGGTGGTGCCGACCAAGCTGCAGGTGCCGAAGTTCAGCGTCATGTTGCTCAACGCCGACGGGAAGCTCGAGGTGCTGAAGGCGCACCCGCCGAACGTAGGCTCCGAGGGGCTCACCTTCGCGATCGGGGAAGGTGTGTGCGGCCGCGCGGCCGAGCTGAGGAAGAGCTGGTACGTCGCCGAC
>CBIHPJ010000302.1:0-10155 GCA_966211295.1 uncultured Myxococcales bacterium
GGAGTCGCGCGGCCAGGCGCTGCACGACTTTGTCACCGTAGCCGGCGCGTTCCCTTCCTTGCTGTTCGATCTCGAAGATCTCTCGACCGATACGCCAGTACGCGTTGACCATCTCGGTGTTGACCGTGCGCACGACGCGACTGCGCGCGTCGCTCAGGATGTCGGTGACTCGTTCGTACAGCCCCTCTTCCTTCGGATCGGCGAGTTCGTTCATGCCGCCCTTGTACAAGGCACCACTGACATCCAACCCGAGCGTGGGCTACGCCTCCGAGTCATGGGGAAGCGACTCGCACTCGCGGTGATGTTGGTGATCAGTGGATGTCCCGCAGTGAGACCGTCAGTCACAGATGCGGGATCCGGTGGAGGAACGGGCGGCGGAAGTGATGCGGGCTCTGGCGGCGGTGCTGGAGGCGGAGGCGGCGGCACGATGGACGCCGGTGTCGATGCAGGTCCTGTCTCCATCTGCGGCGACGGAGCAGTCACCGGCCTCGAGAGCTGCGACGACGGCGCGCGCCTGAACGGCGATGGCTGCTCATCTCTCTGTGCGGTGGAGACGGGCCACTTCTGCCAACTCCCTCCTCCTGGTCAGCCGAGCACGTGCGAGCCGAACTGCGGAGACTCGCGCCTCGTCGGCAACGAGCCCTGCGACGACGGCAACTTCAGGAACAACGACGGCTGCAGCAGCACCTGCATGATCGAGAGCGGCTACTCGTGCACCGGGGAGCCGAGCGTCTGCACCGTGACCTGCGGAGATCGTGTGCTCGGTGGACTCGAAACGTGTGACGACGGCAACACCATGCCCAACGACGGCTGCTCGGCGACGTGCCGCATCGAGCCTGGCTACTCGTGCATTCCGGGTGCGAGCGCGAGCCTCTGTCGCCCGGTGTGTGGAGACGGTCAGCTCGTGGGCACGGAGATCTGCGACGACGGCTTCACCGACGACTGCGGCTCCTGCAACGCGAACTGCACGGCGAATGGATCCGGCAGCTCGTGCGGTGACGGCATGCGCTGTGCGCAGACCGAGCAGTGCGACGACAACAACATGACCTCCGGAGATGGCTGCAGCGCGACGTGCATGATCGACGTCGTCGATGCGGGCACTCCGCTCATGGATGCGGGAACCATTTCCGACGCGGGCACTCCGCCGATGGATGCAGGAGTTCCCGACGCGGGAGGTGGCACTCCGGGCAACGGAGCATTCGCCTATCAACGCATCACCAACATCACCTACCAGGACGACTTCACGCGCGTGGCGTGGCACCCGAGCGGCCGCTTCGCCTTGATCCTCGGCACCGTGGGCAAGGTGATCAAGTACGACGCGACCACGCGCGCACTCTCGCTGGTGCAGTCGCTCGGCACGTCACTCGCTGATCTCGAAGCGTCACCTGACGGAACCTATTTCTTGATCGTCGGACTGCAGTCGACCACCTCGCACCTCTGGCGGATCAACGTCGGCGCCAACGATGCGCTCGCTGCCGCGACTGATCTCGGCACGATGACGGGCACCGTGATGGCGATCTCCCGCGAGGCAGGCACGTCCCGCTTCGCGATGGTCACGCGCGGAAATCCGAGCATCAACTACCTCTATCTCTGGACCTCCGCTGGGCTGAGCGCGCCCAAGACCTACAACGCGAGCGGCGGAGCGATGTCGCTGATGTGGGGTGCCCCTTCTCTCTACGCCGGCAGCGCGAACGTGATCACCGGCGACGGAGTGAACGGCGCCGACAGCAGAAGCTGGATCGAAGCTTCGAATCTCATCGTGGGGAACAACTGGTCGCCCGGTTTCGGCAATCCCACCGGGGGCGCCTGGCAACCGGGTGGAGGCTGGGGCGCGTTCTGCGGATGGAGCTCGGACAAGCTCTACGTGTACGACGGCGCGTGGTCGTTGCTCACCTTGCCCGGCGTGAACAACGGCATCAGTCCTCAGTCGCTCGCGTTCCGCGCCGATGGTCAGCGTGGCCTGGTGGTGGGGCGTCCCTCGGGAAATCCGCTGCAGGGCACCGTGATCGAGTACCGCGCGAATGGCAGCGCCACCGCGACCGCCGCCGACTTCAGCAACGTGTCGATTCAGAACTTCAACCTCTCTCCGTGGTTCGGCTCGTTCAACACGTCCCTGACGGACGTCGCGTGGCGGCCGGGCTCGTGTGACGAGGGGTTGATCGTCGGCATGGACAACGGCACCGTGACGTCCCCCACTTTCGGAGTGGCAATTCGTTTCTACGACACTGGCCAGAGCCAGTGCGTGCCGTGACTTCGAAGCGGCTGATCATCGCGCTGCTCTCGGTCGCAGTCGTCGTGCTGGGGCTGACGGCCTGGTCGCAGCATCCAGGTCGCGCGCAGCGGGGCTCGTTGGTGAAGACGATCACCTTCCGCGGCGCCGAGTTCGACGTGGTGGAGCTTCCGCTCGATCACTTCGATCTTCACGTCACCTGGAAGAGCGGCGGCAGGCGGCTCTCGGATGTTCAAGGATCAGTGCGCACCAACGCGGGCATCTTCGAGCCTGACTTCACGCCGACGGGACTCCTCGTCTCGGGCGGCAGCGAGCTCCATCCGCTCCAGAGCAAGAGCGGCAAGGGCAATTTCTACCTGCAGCCCAACGGCGTCTTCGCGATCACTGATCAGGGCGCGAGGGTGATGGAGACCTCGGAGTACGACGCGAAGGGCGTGCGTGAGGCGACTCAGTCGGGACCCCTGCTCGTGCATCGAGGGACGCTGCATCCGAAGTTTACTGAAGGATCCGAGAACCGCGCGCTCCGGAGCGGCGTGGGCGTGCGTGATCCGCAGACCGTGCTCCTCGTGATCTCGCGTGACGATGTGAATCTCTGGACCTTCGCGTCGCTCTTCCGCGACGAGCTGAAGTGCAACGACGCGCTCTACCTTGACGGAGTGATCTCCGCGCTGTGGGCCGAAGGCGCGGGCCGCGACGGCGATCTCGACACCAAAGGTCCGTTCGCGGGAATCATCACCGCCACGCCGCGGCGCTGACCTGTTCCCCTCTCCCCGCGGGGGAGAGGGTCAGGGAGAGCTCTTGTCGATTCGCGGATAGTCTCCGCGCATGTTCACCGGTGGCTGTTCCTGCGGAGCCGTTCGCTACGAATTGAAGACCGCGCCGATGTTCGTGCACTGCTGTCACTGCCTGCTCTGTCAGCGGCAGACCGGCAGCGCGTTCGCGATCAACGCGCTCATCGAGACCGATCGCATCGAGGTCACCGGAGAGCTGAACCGCGTCGCGATGCCCACGGAGAGCGGTCGCCCTCACGACATCTACCGCTGCCCGCAGTGCGCGGTCGCGGTGTGGAGTGATTACGGTGGCCGCCCTGCGCTGCGCTTCGTACGCGTGGCGACGCTCGATCAACCACACGCCCTCGCGCCCGACGTGCACATTTTCACGCGCTCGAAGGTGCCGTGGGTGTCACTCCCAGCGAACGCGAAGACCTTCGAGGTCTTCTACGAGCTCGAGAAGGAGTGGCCCGCGGAGAGCCTCGCGAGACGCAAGGCGATCCTCGGCTGATCAGGCCGCCTTGTTCAGTTCCGGCGGCTTCTGCGCGGCGTTCGCCCTGGGCGGCATCACCTTCATCAACCCGAAATACAGCGCAGCTGAGAGCCCAAATCCGATGAACCACGCGTACACATAGATCTCATCGAAGAAGTTCGGCGTGCGCTTGGGATCACCCAGCGCGCTCTGCAGAAACCCGGGCACGTTCGGCAGCACGCCGAGCACCAGCGCGATGATCGCCGCCATGTTGATGCCCGCGTACTTCCCCTTCGGTCGGTACAGCTCGGCGACGTCGAGCTCGCGCTTTCTGATCACCCAGTAGTCCACCACCATGATGCCGGCGATCGGTCCCAGCAGCGCCGAGTACCCGATGAGCCAGTTGAAGATGTACGTGTCGGCGCTCGAGAGCAGCTTCCACGGCAGAATCACGATGCCGAGCACGCCGGTGATGATGCCGCCCGTCTTGAAGCTGATCAGCCGCGGGTTCAGGTTGGCGAAGTCGTTCGCGGGGCTCACCACGTTCGCCGCGATGTTCACCGAGATGGTGGCGATCGCCACGCCGAGCAACGCCACGATCGCCACCAGCAGGCGCACGCCCGCACTCGCGATCAACGGCTCCGTCATTCCAGGCGGCGGCGCCTCGGCGGTGATGTGTCCGAGGATCACCACCGGGTCCCAGAGCTTCGACGCGTCCACACCCTTCAAGAGGGACTGCGAAGCGCTGGTGATCACCACGCCCATCGCCGAGAACGCGACCATGGTGGTCGGCAAGCCGAGCGTCTGACCGAGCATCTGCTCGCGCTGACCTTTTCCGAAGCGCGTGAAGTCGGGAATGTTGAGCGAGAGCGTGGCCCAGAAGCCGACCATGCCGGTGAGCGAAGGAATGAAGACCTTCCAGAACGCGCCGACCGTCTCGAACTTCGAGGGCTGCTGCAGCATCGGGCCCACGCCGCCCGCGCGATCGACGACCCACCAGAGCAGCGCAGCGGCCATCACCAGCACCAGTGGCGCGGCGACGTTCTCGAACACGCGCACCGCATTCATGCCGCGGAGGATGATCAGAATGTTGAGCGCCCAGAAGATGAAGAAGGTGATCGCCGAGGGGAGCGAGAGGCCGAGGAAGCTCGCTCCGCCGCCGAGCTGTCCATAGGCGGGCCACAGCGCCTCGATGAACGTCTTCACCGCTTCGCCACCGATGAAGGTCTGAATTCCAAACCAACCGCACGCGACGATCGCGCGGAGCACCGCCGGAATGTTCGCGCCCTGCGTGCCAAACGACGAGCGCGCGAGCACGGGGAAGGGAATGCCGTACTGCGTGCCCGGGTGGGCGTTCAGAAGAATGGGCACCAACACGATGATGTTGCCCAGGCCAATCGTGAGCAGCGCCTGCCACCAGTTCATACCCACCGCCACGAGGCCGCCGGCCATCATGTACGTGGGAATGCAGTGGGCCATGCTGATCCACAGCGCGGCGAAGTTGTAGGTTGTCCAGTTGCGGCGGCCCTTCGGCACGGGCGCGAGGTCGGCGTTGAAGAGCGGGCTGTCGGCGATGTCTGGCGGGAGCTCAGCCAGTGCTTCCTTCGCGAGGACCGGGTCGTGCATCGGCGCAAGGTACCACTGACCTCTGATCCACCTATCTTTCTCGCGCCCGTGCGAGTCCCGCTCCGCCCCAGAAGTAACTGATTCATCTCGTGATTTGAGCGGCGTTTAGATCAGAGTGCGGGCCCAGTCGTTTCAGCCTCGTACCTCTCGAGAAGGAACGTCCCTCATGTCCCGTTTGATTGCCCTCGGAGCAGCCTGCCTGCTCCTCACCGCCGGTGCCCGCCAGGTCGCCGACCCCGCCACCACTCAGCGCGTCGGCGGCCCCAATCGCTTCCTCACGCACGTCTCCACCGACAAGCCGATGTACAAGATCGGCGAGACCGTCTTCGTGCGCGGCGTGGTGCTCGACTCGAAGACGCACGTGCCCGCGGCCAACAACACCTACGCGCAGATCACCATCAAGGGACCCAAGGGCGACACCATCACCGCGGGCCAGGCGATGGTGACCGATGGCGCGTTCGGCTTCTCGTGGCAGGTGCCCGAAGGCCAGGCGGGCGGAGAGTTCACCGTGCAGGCGCAGGGCGCGTACGGCCACGCTCCCGGTGAACGGAAGTTCGACGTGCGCGTCTACCGCGCGCCGCGCCTCAAGAATCAGATCACCTTCGCGCGTGACGGCTACGGCCAGGGCGACACGCTCACCGCGACGCTGGAGACCACGCGCGCGGAAGGCGGAGTGCCGAAGGGCGCGAAGATCACCGCGGTCGCTCGGGTCGATGGCGCTGACGTGGCGCGCGCTCCGTGTTCGATCGACGACAAGGGCATCTGCACCGTGTCGCTCAAGTTGCCCGCGAGCATCGAGCGCGGCGAGGGCACGCTGGCCTTCACCATCGAAGACGGCGGCGTGGTGGAGACCGCGAGCAAGACGATCCCGCTGCTCGTCACCTCGTTCGACGTGCAGCTGTATCCCGAGGGTGGCGACCTGGTGTCTGGTTTGAACAATCGCGTCTATCTCGAGGCCCGCACGCTCTCGCAGAAGCCGGCGGACATCGCGGGCGTGATCGTCGACTCGAAGGGGAAAGAGGTCGCGCAGTTCCGCACCGAGCACGAGGGGCGCGGCCGCTTCACCTTCGCTCCAGTGCGCGGTGAGACGTACACCCTCAAGGTCACCGAGCCGTCGTCGGTGAAGAAGACGGTGCCGCTGCCCGCGCTGATCAACGATGGCGCGATCATCGTGGCGAGCTCCGAGGTCACGAATCCCGGCGAGCCGGTGAAGCTCACCGTGGGTTGGACTGGAGATCGCGTGGTGAAGGTCACGCTGCGCCAGCGCGACACCGAGCTGTCCACGGTCGAGCTCGACGCGCGCAAGCAGAAGGGCACTGAGATCAGCCTCGACGCGAAGGACGCTGAGGGCGTGCTGGTCGCCACCGTCGCGGGGAAGGACGGCATTCCGCTCGCTGAGCGTTTGGTGTTCCGTGGGGCGAAGAAGACGCTCGCCATCGAGCTCAAGGCCGATCGCGAGCGCTACGTGCCGGGCGCGCCGGTGTCGCTGAAGTTGAAGACCAGCATCGACGGCAAGCCGAGCGCGGCGATGGTCGGGCTCACCGTCACCGACGACTCGGTGCAGGAGTTGATCGAGAAGCGCGAGCAGGCTCCGACTCTCCCCGTGATGGTGTTCCTCGAGGACGACGTGCGTGAGCTCACCGATGCGCACGTGTATCTCGATGCGAAGAATCCGAAGTCGAAGCTCGCGGTTGATCTGTTGCTCGGCACGCAGGGCTGGCGCCGCTTCGCGATGATCAACGTGGGCGAGTTCTTGAACCGCGAGCAGGACGAAGCACGCCGCGTGCTCGCGATGGTCGACAACACGGTGCTGGTCGCGACCTCGATGCCGGTGGACATGATGATTCCTCAGGCAGCGATGGGAGGAAACATGGCGCCGCGTGGTCGTCCGATGCCCGCTGCGATGCCTGCTCCTGCGCCGGTTCCGAAGCCCGACGCTCCTGCGAAGAAGCCGATGGAGCCGATGGCGATCGTCGAGAAGGTCCCCGTCGCGAAGATGCCGCCGCCTCCTCCGCTCCAGCCGGTCAATCGCCACGCTCGGCTCGAGGAGGGCAAGCGCGAGGTGATGGCGCGCGACCTTCGCGCCAACAAGCAGATCGCTGCGGGTGAAGCGATGGACGAGGAGATGCGCATTCCCTTCGCGTTCGTCACCATTCGCGAGTTCGCGCACCAGGTGCGGCCCGATCGCAAGCCGAACGACCGCCTCGACTTCGCGGAGACGCTCTACTGGTCTGCCGCGGTGAAGACCGACGCGAACGGCGAAGCGACGGTGAAGTTCGGCATGAGCGACGCGGTGACCTCGTTCCGCGCGGCGGCTGATGGCTTCACGTCCACCGGCGTGCTCGGAGCGGCGCAGGCGAAGCTCGACTCGGTGAAGGCGTTCTACGTCGAGCCGAAGTTGCCGCTCGAGGTGACGGAGGGTGACGTGATTCGTCTCCCCATCGCGTTCGTGAACGGTACGCGTGAGCCGCTCAGCGGAGTGTCACTCGGCATCACCACCAAGGCTGATCTGCGGTTCGCTGCTCCTCCTTCGTTCGCGCTGAAGGCCGATGAGCGTGCGCGCCGCGTGGTGGAGCTGACGGTAGGTCCGAAGTCGAAGACGACGGAGATCACCTTGAACGCGAGCGCCGGTGGTTACTCCGACGTCGTCACGCGGGAGCTGTCGATCAAGCCGAAGGGCTTCCCGGTTTCACAGAACGCGGGCGGACTGCTGATGGCGAACGGGAAGGCGAACTTCAAGTTCACGTTGCCGGCGGACACCGTGCTCGGCAGCGTGAGCACCAGCATCGCGATCTATCCGTCACCGGCGGGCAATCTCACCAGCGCGCTCAAGAGCATGATCCAGGAGCCGTCGGGTTGCTTCGAGCAGACCTCGTCGACCGTGTACCCGATGACGATGGCGATGCAGTACTTCAACACTCACACCGGATCTGATCCGGCGCTGATGAAGGACGCGCAGGACAAGCTGGAGCGTGGGTACAAGCGGCTCGTCGGCTACGAGTGCAAGCAGAAGGGCTACGAGTGGTTCGGTGAAGATCCCGGCCACGAGGCGCTGACCGCGTATGGAATTCTCGAGTTCACCGACATGGCGAAGGTGCGTTCGGTCGATTCGACGATGCTCTCGAACTCGAAGGCGTGGCTCCTGAAGCAGCGCGATGGGAAGGGCGGCTTCGAGCGCAAGCGTCGCGCGCTGCACACGTGGATCGAGGACAAGGACACCTCTGATGCGTACATCACGTGGGCGCTGCTCGAGACCGGCGAGAAGGAGCTCTCGGCGGAAATCAAGCGCGTGAAGGATGCGGGCCTCGCGTCGAAGAACTCGTACGTGGTGGCGGTGGCGGCGAACGTGGCGCAGCTCTCGGGTGACAAGGCGGTCGCCTCGCAGCTGCTCAAGAAGCTCGCCGAGAAGCAGGACGAGAAGGGCTTCGTGCAGGGCGGCACCCAGAGCATCGTGGGCAGCACGGGTCAGTCGCTGGCGATCGAGACCACTGCGTTCGCGACGCTCGCCTGGCTGCGCGCGGGCGCGGAGTACACCGGCAACGTCGAGCGCTCCATCAAGGGACTCGCCGAGGCGAGCAAGGACGGGAGTTACGGCGCCACGCAGAGCACCGTGCTCGCGCTGAAGGCGGTGCTCGAATACGACCGCGTGCGCTCCGCCGGTCGCAAGCCGGGCTCGGTGAAGTTGTTCGTCGATGGGAAGCCGCTGGGTGCTCCGGTGAAGTACGACGGCACCACGCAGACCGCGTTGATGCTGCCTGACGCGTCGGAGCTGCTGGCTCCTGGGGAGCACACGCTCGAGCTCGTGCAGGAAGGTGGCGGTCAGCTGCCGTGGTCGATCGCGGTGAAGAGCAATCGCGTGAAGCCCGAGAACTCGCCGGAGACCAAGGTCGGTCTCGAGGTGGCGCTCTCGAAGCCGGCGCTGAACGAAGGCGACATCGTGGAGGCGACCGCGCGGGTGACGAATCTCACGGACACGCAGTTGCCGACGGTGGTGGCGATCGTCGGGGTGCCTGGTGGTCTCGAGCCGCGAATTGATCAGCTGAAGGAGCTCGTGAAGGCGAAGACCATCGACGCGTACGAGATCATGGGCCGCGACGTGGTGCTGTATTGGCGCGGGATGACTCCGAAGTCGCAGGTGCGCGTGCCGGTGTCGTTGGTCGCCGCGGTGCCGGGCAAGTACGTGGGGCCCGCGAGCCGCGCGTACCTGTATTACGGCAACGAGCACAAGGCGTGGGTCGACGGGCTCAAGGCCGACGTGGTCGCGAAGAACTGATCAGCCGCAGGGAAAGCGGTTGTTGAGGGGTTCCTACGTTGCTCATCGCGCGTAGGCCCCTCGACTTCGAGGCTCCAGTCACTCGGTGACTGGGCTTCGTGAAGATGAGTGCTTTGCGAGAAACCGGAGCCGGCTCCGGTTTCTTGTGTCAGTGGCTCGAAGCGAAGTGACCGAGTCACAGAAAGACGCGAGATCGAGAGGCCCGCCAGCGATAGGCACCGCATCTCATCAACCGACCCCAGTCGCTCTCCAAAGCCGAAGCCAGTCCTTCACCAACACTTCGTCGAACTCACCGGGGCTGCAGCGCTCGATCGAGTTGCCGCAACCAGACACCGTTCTTGAGGGTGCGCTTCATCACCGCGATCTGAGTCCACTTCAGCAACGAGAGCTCCGAGCGCTGAAAGGCGTCCCGCGCCATCGCATTCTCGGTGCCGTGGAAGGCGACGCTGTCGCAGTGAAGCACCGTCTTCCATCTGTCCCAGCCGAGGTCACCGCGAATCACGTAGTGACCCTGATCATCGAGGATCACGAGACCCTTGGTTGGCTTCGGAAGACCCGCTCGCTCGATCTCTTTGAGCGCTTCGAGTTCGAGGTCACTGTCGAGTCCTCGACCATCCATGCGACCCAGCAGCTGAGAGACCCTGTCCAGGCCGCCCCACTCCTTGCGCTTGAGCTGCGCGATCTCCTGCCGCAGCCACGGTCCGATGTTGCGCTGCCCACGCCACACCGCATTGAGTGTCTTCTCGACCTCATCCATCGTTTGGCGATCAGCGATGTCGATCAA
>CBIHPJ010000303.1:0-10088 GCA_966211295.1 uncultured Myxococcales bacterium
GTCGAGCTCGGCGGTGGCGCTCGGCGTCTGCTCGTTCAACACGAGACTGGGGCAGAGCACTGCGGGTGAACTGGCGCGCCGCGGGGTGACCGCGAGAATCTCGAAGTCCGCGGCGTTGTCGTTGGTGTCCTGGCAGCCGTTCGACTTTCTGAAAGCCGACGTGCCCGCGGCTTGAACACCCGCAGTTCCTCCATTGGGGAGGTTCTCCCAGCAACCGGTTGTGGGCGCGTGGCTGCCGTAGCCAAAGATGTCCACCACCGTGGGGTCTCCCACCACGCAGGTCGAGCCGGGGAGGTTGGTGCTCGTGTTGACCAAAGCCAGTTTCGCCGACGTCCCCTGCATCGAGATTGCGGTGCTTGTGAAGTCAGATCCAACGGCTGTGCCACCAGAGCCACTCGAGGTTTGGATCAAATAGAAGCCGCCAGCTGCGATCGAGGCCCCTGCGGGGAGAGTGATCTTGTTGCTGCCCCAAGAGCTACCGGCGACAGACGTGTACTGCAACGACCAGCCAGCAATTGAGATCGCCGCGTTGGTGCGGTTGTGCAGCTCGACGAAGTCGGCGTTGTAGGCGGCAGTAGAACTTCCGTTCACGTAGACCTGACTGATCACGACAGCGGCTGGCGAGTCCGCTCCGGTGACGAACTGGATGTTGTGAGCGGAGGCCAGGGTGATTCCGGAAGCGGCGGTCGCAGCCGTGGTGACGCGCAGCTGCACAGTCGTGCCGTACGCAAGTCCCGGCGCCGGAGTGATCGTCGCGACGGTGTTGCCTCCATTCATCACCGCCGCAGCAACAGAGAAGCCCAGACAGCTGGTGAAGTTGTTCGTCGAGAGCTGAATCGAGCCCGTGCAAGCTCCGTTGCTGGTCTGCGTAGTGAGCGTGGTTGGGTTCATCGCGACATTGAAAGTCACACTGAGGCTGGACGGGACTGACACATTGGCCGCCGCGTTAGCCGGCGTCGTACTGGTGACGGTCGGAGGCACTGCGCACACGCCCGCGCCATTGCACGCCGTGCCGCCGGTCTGGTTGCAGGTGGCGAACATCGCCGAGGGTGGATTCGAAGCTACTCCCGCGGTGCAGATGTCGTTCGTGCACTGAATGCCATCAACCGGCACGTCAGTATCGAAGTTCACGCTGACGACTGCGCCGTTGCCGTCGCACTCGTTCTGCTTGCAGTTGCCCGGAGTCTGCGTCGCGGCGACCGTGCCAGCGGGCCGATTGCGAGTGTCGCACGTCTTCACCACGCACTCACCCACGGTGCCTGAGCACTGCGCCGGCGCGTTGCACTGCACGCACGCCGCGGTCGCGTTGCAGAAGAACCCACCATTCTGCGCGCACGCCGTGTCCACCGGAACCGCCGGGTGAGCCGGCACGCCCGAATTACACACCTCAGCCGTGCACTGATTCCCATCGTCCGCCGGCGTATCGATGCTCGAGTTCGCGCTCACCACGTTGCCGCTGCCGTCGCACTGGTTCTGCTTGCAGTCGCCCGTCACCTGCGTCGAGGTGATGGTGCCCATCGCGAGGTTGTTCACACCACACTGGTTCGCAGCGCAGGTCTTCACCGCGCACTCGCTCACCGTGCCCGGGCACTGAGCCGGCGCGTTGCACGCCACGCACGCTCCCGAGCCGCTGCAGAACGAGCCGCCGCCCTGGTTGCACGCCGTGTCGATCGCCACCGGCGGATGAGACGGAGCTCCCGAGCTGCAGACTTCCGACGTGCACTGGTTGCCATCGTCCGCGGGGACATCCGCATTGTTGTTCACGTTCACGACCGCGCCGTTGCCGTCGCACTCGTTCTGCTTGCAGTCACCCGGAGTCTGCGCGCCCGCCACCGTGCCCGAGGGCAGGTTGTCGAAGCCGCACGCCCCGCTGTTGCACTTCGGCGTCTGGCACGCGTTGCCCGAGGGGCAGTCCGTGTCCTGCGTGCAGTTGCCGCAGGTGCCATTGCCGTCGCAGACGCTCCCGCCGCCCTGGTTGCACGTCGTGCCAGCGGAGGCGTTCGTGTGGCCTCCGACTCCGGCGTTGCACACTTCAGTGGTGCACTGGTTGCCGTCGTCGAGCGGCAGGTCGCCGTTGAAGTTCACCGTCACCACCGTGCCCGAGCCGTCGCACTCGTTCTGCTTACAATCGTTCGGAGTCTGCGCCGCGACCGGCGAACCGACCGGCGCAAACGAAGTGCCGCAAGCGCCCGCCGCCGAACACGTCCGCGCCGAGCACTCGGTGTCCGAGCCAGGGCACTGCGAAGCCACGTTGCACGCCACGCACGCCGCGCTGCCGTTGCAGAAACTGCCGCTGTTCTGAGAGCACGTGGTGTTCACCGGCATCGCAGGGAAGCCCGGCACGCCCGAGTTGCAGACCTGCGCCGTGCACTCGTTGCCGTCATCCGCGGGGACGTCGGCGTCGAGGTTCACCGAGACGATCGAACCCGAGCCGTTGCAGCGGTTCTGCTTGCAGTCACCCGCAGTCTGCGACGCCACCACCGTGGTGTTCGGCGCGAAGTTGAAGCCGCACACGTTCGAGATGCAGGTGCGCGTCTGGCACTCGTTGTCCGAGCCCGGGCACTGCGACGCCTGGGTGCACTGCACGCAGCTGGTGCCGCTGCACACCGTGCCGTTGTCCTGAGTGCACGTCGTGTTCGGAGCCACTGCGGGGAAGTTCGGGCTGCCGTTGGTGCACGTCTGTGAGGTGCACTGGTTGCCATCGTCCGCGGGGAGATCGGTGTCGTGGTTCACCGCGACGATCGCGCCCACGCCGTTGCAGCGGTTCTCCTTGCAGTCACCGGGAGTCTGCGACGCCACCACCGTGGTGTTCGGCGCGTAGTTGAAGCCGCACACGTTCGAGACGCAGGTGCGCGTCTGGCACTCGGTGTCCGAGCCGGGGCACTGCGAGGCCTGGGTGCACGCCACGCAGGTGCCGGTGGCGCTGCAGAAGCTGCCGTTCTGCGTACACGGCGTGTTCACGGAAACGGGCGGGAAGCCCGGGCTGCCGTTGGTGCAGGTCTGCGAGGTACACTGGTTGCCGTCATCCGCGGGGAGGTCGGTGTCGAGGTTCACCGGAGCGATCCCTCCCGAGCCGTTGCAGCGGTTCTGCTTGCAGTCACCGGCCGTCTGCGACGCCACCACGGTGGTGTTCGGCGCGTAGCTGAAGCCGCACACGTTCGAGACGCAGGTGCGCGTCTGGCACTCCGTATCGGAGCCGGGGCACTGCGAGGCCTGGGTGCACGCCACGCAGCTGCCGGTGGCGTTGCAGAAATTGCCGTTGTTCTGCGAGCACGTGGTGTTCGCCGGGAGCGGCGGGAAGGTCGGCATCCCGCTCACGCAGCTCTGCGAGGTGCACTCGTTGCCGTCGTCCACCGGGTGGTCCGCGTCATCGTTGCGGTTCACGATGTTGCCCGAGCCGTCGCACACGTTCTTCTTGCAGTCGTTGGCGCTCTGCATGTTCGCCTGCGTGTTGTCGGGGGCGAAGGTGAAGCCGCAGACGCCCGCGCTGCTGCACGTGCGCGTCTTGCACTCGTCGTCCACTCCCGCGCAGTCAGCCGCGGCGTTGCAGCCCACGCACTGGCCAGTGGCGTTGCACACCAGGGTTCCACCCGTGCCGCAGGTCGCGCCCGCGGCAGCGTTGGTGAAGGTCGGCATGCCGGACACGCAGGTGTCGGTGGTGCACTCGTTGTTGTCGTTCGGGAGATCGGCCGCGTCGTTCGCCGCCACGATCATGCCGCTGCCGTTGCAGACGTTCTTCTTGCAGTCGTTCGCGGTCTGCGAGGCGACCAGGGTGCCATTTGCCGTGAAGCCGATGCCGCAGACACCCGCGGTGCAGGTGCGCTGCTGGCACTCCGTATCGGAGCCGGGGCAGTCACTCGCCATCAAGCACTCCACGCACCCGCCCGCGGCGTCGCACATCGTGCCCGTGCCCTCGCTGCAGGTGGTGCCCGCGGTCACGGGAGGATTCGAAGGAACGCCTGCGGTGCAGGTGTTCGCGGTGCAGGCCGTCGCGTCGACCGGAACGTCGCTGTCCGCGTTGGCGGTCTCGGTGGCGCCCATGCCGTCGCACTGCTCCACCTTGCAGTCGCCCGCGGTCTGGGTGGCGAGCGCAGTTCCGGCCGCCACGTTGTTCACGCTGCAGACTCCGGCGGTGCAGGTGTGCGTCTGGCACTCGGTATCGGTGCCGCAGTCGCTCGCGTTGATGCAGTCAACGCACGCGCCCTGGCCATCACACTGGAGCATGCCGCCCGTGCCGCAGGCGCTCGCCGCCGCGCGCGGAGGATGCGACGCCACCCCGCCGGTGCACACGTCGTCGGTGCAATCGTTGCTGTCGCTCGGCACGTCGGCGTCGTCGTTGGTGACGATCACCGCGCCCGCGCCGTCACACGTGTTCGCCTTGCAGTCGTTCGCGGTCTGATTGGCCACTCGCGTGCCCGCCGCCACATTGGTGGTCACGCACTGCGCGTTCTCACAGCTGATCTGCACGCAGGCGTTGGCCGGCGTTCCACAGTCAGCCGCGCTGCTGCAGGTCGGCCCCGCGTCGGGCTTCGGGTCTTCCTTACAGGAGAGACCGGTGACTGCGAGTGCACCGAGAAACAGACCAAGCCGAGCGCGGGAGAAGCGTTCCATGGGACGGCGGAATGCGCAGGCGGCCGACTTCAATGCAAGGGGGTTCGCGCAATCTTCCGGGGTTGGGTGCGCGGATCTCGCACCGGGTCGGTCTGGAGCCCCGGTCCTGAGCCCGGGTGCCGGGACACCACTGAGCCGCTCGTCGAACTCAGCGAGGCGCGCTGACAGTGCACGGCAACACGTCGCAGCTCGTCACGTACGTCCCACCCGCACCGACGAGCGACGCCGGAGTTCGCGCACGCGGATCGAGCAGCGAGCTGGTGGAGTCGAGCGCGTTCACCTCGAGCACGATGTCCAGACACTCCACCACCAGGAACGGAGCTCCCACGCGCCACCACACGTTCCGCACCGGGCACGGCACCTCGGCCGGCGTGGAGGCGAGCGTGTCTGCGTTCACCACCGCGAACTTTCCGCCTCCATAGAGCGCCACCAGCGAGCCATCGCCGCTCACCTGCAGCTGCACTCCACGCGAGTTCGGGATCGCGCGCGTGGCCGAGACCTCTCCTGCTCCAGAGAGCGAGATCAGCTGCCCCGTGGGCTCGAGGCCCACCACTCCGTGCGCCGTTCCCACCAGCGCGGCAGGAGAGAAGTGGCCTCGCTCGACGAACGCTCCATGCTCGAGGCGCAGGAGCGAGTTGGGTCCACCATCCGCTTCACCCGAGGCGATCCACAACGCGCCCTCGCCATCCCACGTGGCCTGGGTGATGCCCGTGCGCGGAAAGACGGTCGGCTGCGGAGACGAACCCGTACACACCACGAGCTGCCTGGGAGACCACGCCGCCACGCTCGAACCATCGCGGCTCACCGCGAAGCCCAAACGCTCAGGCACCGCCGCCAGCAGACACGCGTTCTGCGCTCCGAAGACCGGATCGGTGGTCGGCGAGCTCGCGAGATACGGCAGGCTGGTGATGGACAGGTACGTGATGCCCGCCAGCGCGACCGCGAGCCCCACGGTGACGACCAGCGTCAGGGCCTGCAGCCGCTTGTTCGCTCGGCGGCGCGGATCCTCCGTGGTCACTTCTTCTTCTTAGCGCGAGCCTTGAGCTTTTTCGGCCGGCGATCTTGCGCGCTCAGCAAAGCGGACAGGCCTTCGGGCATCGCGTCGAACTGCACGCCGATGCGGCTGTAGAGCGAGAGCTGCGGATTTCCCGCCTCGGCCCACGCCACCGTGCCGCGGAACGCGACCTCCTGCTCGTTCACCAGGAAGAAGCCGTGCACCTTCGAGCCGGGCAGGAACACCTGCGGCAGCTCGGCCTGAAATCCGCCGCGCGAGACGTCGGCAGAGAGCGCAGGGAGCCTCCGGCCCAGAGACAGCGGGAGGCGCAATGTCCGGCGGAGGGTCTGGCGTCGCGTGGTCATGCGCCACACGGGGGCACTGGGTCGTAGCTCGGCCACTTTCCCCCCGCGCCCGGCGCGGGGGGTGAGGGTCGGGGTGAGGGGCTACTTAGGTCGGATCGGGCTTCGGGGTTTCCTTGCCCCCGGCCAGCGGCTTCGGCTCCTGCAGCCACGCCTTCGGCACGTCACCCGTGAGCGTCTTCAGGAAGGCAGTGATCGACTCGACCTCGTCCTTCTTGAGCTGCTTGCCGAGCTGGTACTCGCCCATGAACGCGACCGTCTCCTCGAGCGTCGCCTTGCTGCCATCGTGCAGGTACGGCGCGGTCTTCTCGACGTTGCGCAGGCTCGGCACCTTGAAGAAGAACTTGTCGGCGTCCTTCTTGGTAATCGCGAAGCGGCCCTGGTCCTTGAGGCCCACCACCGGCTTCACCAAACCGAGCTTCTGGTACATCTCACCGCCCACGCCCGCGCCCATGTGGCACGCCGTGCAGCCGGTCGCGAGGTAGGTGTCGAGGCCCTTCTTCTCCGCATCGGTGAGCGCCTTCTCATCGCCGCCCAGGAACTTGTCGAAGCGCGAGGGAGTCACCAGCGTGCGCTCGAACGCGCCGATCGCCTTCGCCATGTTGTCGTAGCTGATGGGCTCGGCGTCGCTGGGGAACGCCTTCTTGAACAGCGGCGCGTAGCCGGGGATCGACTTGAGCACCTTCTCCACCGCGGCCGCGTCGGGCATCGCCATCTCCACGGGGTTCAGCACCGGGCCCTTCGCCTGATCTTCGAGCGTCGCCGCGCGTCCGTCCCAGAACTGCACGAAGTGACCGCCGGCGTTGAACACGGTGGGCGAGTTGCGATCACCGCGCTGCTTCTTGTGACCCTCGGACGTGGGCTCGCCATCCACTCCGAACTTCGAGAGGAGGTGGCAGCTGTTGCACGACTTGTCCTGGTTCTTCGAGATGCGCTTCTCGAAGTAGAGCTGGCGACCGAGCTCCACCTTCTCCTTCGTGATCGGGTTGTCCTTCGAGTCGAACTGAGAAGGGAGCGGCTTGAAGATCGCCTTCGACTTCTCGAGGAGCGAAAGGTCAGCAGCGAACGACAACGACGAGACGGTGATCAGTGCGAGGGGGAAGCGCATGCGCCGGGACGTAGCAATGCGCCCCAGCGACCGCCACTCCCTAGACGTCGACCGAGAGCGCGAGCGCAGCGTCCGGAAGTCGCAACAGCGCGATCTGCATGGGTGGGTTCGCCGTCACCCTCGGGGGCTCGAGTGATTCGACACGAATCGCCCGCGCTCCGGGATCGAACACGCCGCCGATGAAGAGCTTCAGGCCTGCTTCTTTGAGCGCCCAGACGGCGGCTTGCGTCTCGCGACTTTGAAACGCTCCGCACTTCTCTGCTTCGCCTTCTGAGAACACGCGACGCGCGATGCGAGCGATCCGCTCTCCGTCGACGTCGTCGCACACGTCGATGCCTACGCGGCCCTTCGCCACCGCGGCGACGGCCCAGCCCCTGGTGTGGCTGAGATTGATCACCAGATCAGTGCGCGGAGTGCCGTCGAGCGAGATGCGCGGCGCACCCGACTCGAGTGGCAACACTTCGGTGCGAGAGGGATCGAGTTGCAGCGCTCCCTGCAGCAGCCGCTTCGCCACGCGTCTTCCCGCGAGCCATTCACTGCGACGGAGCGGCCACGGCATGTCGGCGAGCAGCGCGCGCTCCGCGGGACCGAGGGTGACTTCCACTTCACCTGGTTCGCGGCGCTCGGCGAGCACCCACGCGCCCAGGACCTGCTGCACCACTCCGGGTTCGAGCGGAACGCCTGGCTTCGAGTTAGCCAAGATCTTCGTCGAGGTTGAAGTCGGGCACCTTCGCTTCAGCCTGCTTCATCTTCGTCTTCACGAAGGTGTCTTCGGCCGCGCTCGCGGGCAGCTTGTTGGGCCGAGCCGGCGCCTTCGCCGGAGCACGCCCCAGCGCGGAATCGGTGAGCGAGAGCGCACGAATCTGCGCCTGCAGCCGCTCGGGATCGAACACCGGCGGAACGTCTTCCTCGTTCTCGCCTCCCTCGTCGCCTGAGTGAGGCGCGGGAGCCTGGGGCTTGAACGCAGCGAACTGGTTGGTGCCGGTCGGGCTCTTCTTCACCGCGGCGTGGGTTCCCGTGGTGGGCGTGAACGCGGGCTGCACTCCGGTGCTCGGCTTGAATGCCGGCTGAGTTCCGGTCGCAGGCTTCGCCGCACCCGGCTTGAACGCCGCGTGCGTGCCCGTCGCCGGCTTGGTCGGAGCGCTGGGCCGGAACGCGAGCTGCGCCCCCGTCATCGGCTTGAGCGAAACATCGTTGGTGAGCGGGCGATCAGGAGCACCGGTGATCTGATGCGCACGGCGGATCAGCGACGAGGTCTCACCCGTCGACATCTCATCGAACGGAAACAGATCCTGCGGAGCCTGCGGCAGGTCGTCTTCGTCGTCTGGGTCATTGGCCGCCATGACGGAATCGAGGCTACTCGTAACGCGCGTCAGAGGGAAAAGGCACTGGTCATAGATCCGGCGTTGGTGACGGTCGTTTGAGGGGATTCCACCCACACCGCTCCCGAGTCCTCCATGCGCCTGACCCTCCTCGCCGCCCTGATCTCTCTCAACGCCTTCGCTCAGTACAACGCCGTGGCGGGACACAACGCGCCCGCGCCAGCCGCCACCAAGGTGACGCGCGAGGACAAGAGTGGGCGGAAATACGAAGAGACCGTGGTGACGGAGGCGACGCGCGACAGCTACGGCAACGCGCAGGGCTCGCAGTACGACCTCGCGGTCGATGGCGCGTTCGGAGGTCAGACCGTGTTCGTCGTCGATCTCTACCGGCAGGACTTCAGCCAGGCGGCGAGCGCGATTCGGAAGAAGGGCTTCAACGTGGTGCGGTACCAGGACGTGCCGCCGATCGCCGAGTTCAAGCAGGCGCTCGAGAAGTCGAACCAGTTCTGGATCATCGCCAGCTGCGACGACAGCGTGCACCTGAGCAAGGAGCACCAGCTCGCGGTGAAGAAGTTCTTCGACGCGGGCCACGGCGTGTACCTCTGGGGCGACAACGATCCCTGCAACGCCGACGCGGACTCGCTCGCCTCGATGCTGATCGACGCGCGCGTGAAGGGAAATCTGTACGGCGACCAGGTGGTGGCGCGCTCTGACGGAGCGGGCAAGCCGGGCGTGGTGCGCGAGCATCTGCTGAGCACCGGCGTGGAGAACATCTACGAAGGCATCACGGTCGCGACGGTGAAGCCGGTCGGCGCGCTCACTCCGGTGATCTATGGGTCGGCGGGCAACCTCGTCACCGCGGCGTTCGAAGCGAACAAGAAGCGGCTCATCGTCGATGGTGGTTTCACGCGGCTCTCGAACAAGTGGGACTCGGCGGGCACCGGCCGGTACGTGATGAACGCCGCGGCGTGGCTCGCGAACTACGAGCGCTTCGGTGATGCGGTCGTCGCCGGTGAGTTCAAGAAGAAGTAACCGTTCTCTCCCTCTCCCTGCGTCAGCGGGGAGAGGGCCGGGGTGAGGGGCGCACTCCCACTACTTTCTTCATAGCGACAGAGTCGCGGCTCGACGTTTTGCGGTGGGTCGCGACGACCCAAGCGCGCGACTTTCGCCAACTCTCCCCTCAGGCACATCCGCTGCAAACGCTGCGCGGTCCTTCCTGGGGGTTCAATGCAACGTCGCCTGCTGATGTGGGTGCTGCTGAGTGTTGGTGCGGTCCTTCCTGGATGCGATTGCAACGTGACGCCCTACGTGGGCGACGCCGGTGAAGGTGGGGGAACCGGCGGCGGCATCGCAATGACCGGAGGCGGCACTGCGACCGGTGGCGGCGTCGGCGGCGGTGATGTCGGCGGCGGGGCAGGCGGAGGCGACATCGGTGGCGGAGCTGGAGGTGGAGGTGACATCGGCGGCGGCGCGGGCGGTGGAGGCGACCTCGGCGGCGGCGCGGGCGGTGGTGGAGGCGACGTCGGCGGTGGCGCGGGCGGTGGTGGCGACGTCGGCGGCGGAGCTGGCGGCGGTGGCGGCATCGTCGTCGGCGGCGGTGCGGGTGGCGGCCTCATCGGCGGCGGCGCCGGCGGAGGTCTCGTCGGCGGTGGAGCTGGCGGCGGACTCGTCGGCGGTGGCGCAGGCGGCGG
>CBIHPJ010000304.1:0-10069 GCA_966211295.1 uncultured Myxococcales bacterium
GGTCACACCTTCACCTACCGTGGGTGGGGTCTTGCGGACCAAGACTATAAATTCTACTTTTCCTCCGTTTCCTATTTCGACCCCCAGCGGAAGGAGCGTCAGTCCCCCATGACGCGCAGTCGTTTCCCCACCAGTGAGTTGCATGAAGCCGAGGAGCGCGCGCTCCACGAAGACTTCAAGCGCCTGATCCAACTCTCCGCCGCGCGAACGTTGCCGGCCCCGCTCGGCGCCACCGTGCGCACAGCGCAGGACGAGCGAGTGGAGGCGACCTGCATCGAGGTCTCGAACGAAGCGATCGGTCTCGTGGTGCCCTTGCATGCGCAGCCCGAGGTCGGTGAAGCGCTCGACTTGATCTCGCTGCGCCAGGGCGACGACGTGTTGATGCAGGACATCGCGTGCGACGTCACGGGCGTGAGCATGATCGACGGCACGGAGACCGTCTCGGTATCGGCGCGGTTCCGTCGTCGCGAAGAGCGGTCGACGCCTGCGCTGCGCATCACCCATCCCCTTCGCATTCGCGCGGTGATCGAGACCGTGAGCAGGAGCGGGTCGGCCTTCTCGCTCTCCGCGCGCGCCACGCCGAACGAGTTCGTGAGCGGCACGCTGGTGGGAGACGCGATCTACCTCACCACTCCCCACGCTTCGCAGTGGCGTCAGGAGCAGCTGGTCACCTTGAGCTTCACGCTCGATGGCCACTCGCTCTCTGGTTTCTCGAAGGTGTTGCGGGCCCTGGGCGAAGCGCTGGTGCTCGAGCTCCCTCGCGCGCTGATGGAACAGCGTCCCGGTATCGAGCTGCGCTCTCAGTCTTTCGCAGAGCTGGGCTCGGTGACCTTCGCGTCGCCCTTCACGGGGCAGCGCTGCACGCGCAAGGTGCTCGCGCTCAGCACGCGTGGACTGACCTTCAAGCCCGACGCGTACGACGTGCTCCCGCCGGGTCTCCGGCTGCATCCACTCTCGCTCTCGCTGGGCTCCGCGCACCTCCAGGCCGAGGGGGTCGTGAGCGGGCCCGGGGAGCTCGAGTTCACCGCGCTCGAGCCGCGCCAACAGCTGCTCGAGGTGCTGCTCTCCGCGCGCGTCGAGGGCGTGCGCTGCGCCACGCAGATTCGCCACGCCGCGCTCCGCAGGTTGTTCCGCGAAGAGGGCATGGGCTTCCGCGATCATCCCGAGGTCCCGCGTTCACCGCTGGGCAGCGGCGCGCAGGGCCTGGGCAAGAGCCTCGCGCTGGTGCGCGACGGAGAGCTGATCGCGCACGGCAGCGGCCTTCGCATCTACTCGCGCACCTGGCTCGCCCAGCACGTCCTGGTGAAGTCGGGGCTGCACCGCGCGGGCACCTTGTCGCAGCAGTTGATGGCGCTCAGCTTCGAGTATGGCGAGGCGCTCGCTGACGTCGACTTCGTGCGCGGGTTGTTCAAGGTCACGCGCGGCTCGCCCGAGCGGATCTTCTCGGTGGTCTCCGAGCGCGTGCTGCGGCCGGGGCTCGGTTACCGCGCGCGCTTCGAGCCGATGCGCATTCGCGCGGGCGCGCTCCCGCAGGGACCGCTCGAGGTGCGCGAGCCCGAGCTGGAAGATGAACGCGCGTTCCTCGAGTTCTTGAGCGCATCGGAAGATCCGTTGAAGCTCGCGAGCGACGATCTTCTCCCCGGGGAGCTCCGGCTCAACACGCTGCAACGGCGCTACCAGGCCCAGGGCCTCTCGCGCGGCAGATCGCTCTTCGTGGTGCACGACGAGCACGGCGCTCCGCTCGGTTGGTCCCTGATCGAGTCGATGACCGAGGGGCTGTGCTGGTCCGAGCTCTACAACTCGTTCCGGATCTTCGTGAAGGACTCCGCCGGAGAGCTGCGCGTGCAGGTGCGCGCTTCACTCGCCGCCCACGCGGTGGAGCTCGCGCGCAAGGCCGGCCGCGCCGAGGCCGAGTGCCACGCCGCGGCTGCTGACGTGCCAGGGCTGGCCGCGCTCGGCTTCCACAGCCTCGGCCGGGTCTACGAGTTCGGCGCGCACCGGAGCGTGGTGCCCGATCTCACCCAGGCCCTGGGCGCGGTGCTGGCTCGCCTGCGTCGCCGCGAACCCAAGGGGTGGGGCGAAGAGGCAGTTGCTCTGGAAAACTGCTAAAACTACACTTCCTGCTATTCCTGTAATACCTACTATTCCTACTTCCTCGATGCGGCTCTTTACCTCCCATGAAGTGGCTTCACTCGTTCAAGTGAGCCCTTCCTCCGTCCTCAAATGGATCGAGCAGGGGAAGCTGCGCGCGTTTCGCACGCCGGGCGGCCACCGGCGCGTCGCGGCGGATGAGCTGGTGGAATTCCTGCGCTCGCACCACCTGCCCGTGCCGCGCGAGCTCGAAGAAGAGCAGGTGAAGCTGCTCGTGATCGACGACGAGCCCACCTACTTGCGCGCGCTGGGTACGATCCTTCAAAAGGCCGACTCGCGGGTGGAAGTGGCACTCGCGGAGAACGCGGTCGATGGCCTGCTCAAAGTAGGAGTGCTGCGGCCGCAGGTGGTGTTGCTCGACTCGTACATGCCGGGCATGGATGGTCACGAGGTGTGCCGGAGGCTGAAGGAGTCGGAGGAGACGGCGAACATCGCGGTGATCGCGATGAGCGGCCGTCACACCGCGGAGCTCGAGAAGAAGTTCATGGAGGCGGGAGCGGTCGGGTTTCTGAAGAAACCGTTTCAACCAGCAGAGGTTCTCTCGAAGTTGGAGTCGTTGGGGTTGGTCAGGCCGCGTTGAGCGGGCGTTTGGGGGCGCAGAGAAGAAACAGAGAAGAAACAGAAGCGACAAAGCAGTGATGCCGGGGGGCACAACCGAAGGAGCCATGTATGTCCCCCCGATCCGTATTGATCATCCACGCCGATCCCCAGCGCCGCAGCGAGGCTCGCGCGTTGATGGGCGATCACAACGTGTTCGAAGTCGCCAACCGTGAGCAGGCGATGCCGCTCCTCTCGAAGGGCACGCTCTCGTTCGTGTTGTCGCAGGTGCCCGACTTCCGCCGCTTGCTGCGCGATCTCGAGCGTCACACGCCGGGCACTCCGCGCGCCGTGCTCTGCCCGAACGATCCTGATGCGCTCGAGCTGCTCTCCGATCTCGCGTCGGAGGGCTACGACTTCGCGACCGTTCGCGAGAACGCGCTCGACGCGCTCAAGGGCCTGGTGGAGTCGCGCGGCTCGGCCCGCGTCGTGCCCACGGCGCCGCTTCGGGCGCGCTTCGTCGCACTGGGCACCACGTTCCACGCCGAGGTCGCCGAGGTGGGCAATGACGGCCTCGGCCTCACGCTCCCCCTCAGCGCGCCGATCGAGTTGCTTGGTCCCGGGCAGCGGCTCGAGCAGGCCTCGGTGACGGGCTTCCCGGGGGAAGTGCTGGAGCCCCGCAGCTGGGTGGTGCGCACCCTGCGCAACGGCAACGGCTGCATTCACGTGGGCGTGTCGATCGAGCCGCAGGCGCGCCTCGAAGGCCGGGGCATCAAGCTGCAGGACGAGGTGCGCATTCGTGGCCTGATTCGGCGCGCCGCGAATCGCGAGGCGCCCTTCAGCGTGCGGCTTTCCGACGACTCGCGGCACCGCGAGTTCGCCGAGTGCACGCTCGACCCCTCGGGGCGGTTGGTGCTCGCGAACCCGCGGCCGGGCTCGGTGTTCACCGCCGGAGAGATCGCGCTGGTCTCGTTCGAGTTCCAGGGAACCCAGGTCGAAGGTGCGACCGCCGTGCTCGAAGCAGAAGCCAACCGCCTGGTGCTCGCGCAGCCGCGCACCGCGCTCCGCCGCGATCGACGCGAAGCGCTGCGCGTGAGGCTCGATGCCGACGCCCAGTGCTCGATTCGCTTTCGCTCTGAGCTCACCGGCGCGCTCTTCAATCAGTCGATCGTCGACCTTCACCCCATGGGCTGCTCGTTCGAGTTCGACGGCACGCGCGAGATCTTGCCGCCGGGCCTCGTGCTCCCCGAGGTGACGCTGCGATTGCGCGGGAAGACGGCGCGTTGCTCGGCGGTGGTGCAGACCTCGAAGCCGGTGTCCGGAGATCTCCGCCGTCAGCGCGTCGGTCTGCGCCTCACCACGCTCCCCGATGCAGAGCGCCAGGCGATCATCGACGAGTGGATCAGCTGGCTGGTGCCCGAGGTTCGCTGCGGAGGGAGCTTCGATTTCCCCGACGTGTGGAAGGTGTTCCAACACGAGGAGGTCGGCTTTCCCGACTATCCCTTGAACGCGCCGACGACGATCGACGTGCTCGGTGAAGGACACCGCGCGATCGGCGGCGGGAGTCACGGGCTGGGCAAGTCGTTCGTCTACGCCGACGGCGGCGAGGTGCTCGGGCACATGTCTGGGCTGCGCACGCACTCCCGCACCTGGTTCGTGCAGCACCTGGTGGTGAAGTCGGGCTACCACCGGCAAACGCACGTGGCGCAGACCGTCGTGAACCTCACCTTCGACTACGCCGACGCGCTCGGTGACGTCGATTACCTGCTGGGCTTCTGGCGCGCCTCGAATCGGTGGCCCTCGCGCGTGTTCGGCGCGGTGACCTCGAAGCTGCTCCGGCCTGGCATGGCGGATCTCACCAGCTTCAACCCGATGCGTCGTCCCGTGGGGCTGGTGCCGCACCCCGCCTCGCTGCAGACGCGTGAGGCGTCAGAGAACGATCTGCTCTCGTTGGTGGTGATGCTGCGCTCCAACTACGACCCGGTCTTCTTGAAGGGGCACGATCTGGTCGAGGGCGAGCTCGCGCTGGAGACCGCGGGGGCGCGCTACCGAGGCGCGGGGCTGCGGCGCGCGCGGAGAATCGGCGTGGCGACTCGTGCAGGAAAGCCCGTGGGCTGGGCGGTGCTCGATCGCATGACGCCCGGGCTGTTCTGGGCCGAGTGGTACAACGGCTTCCGGCTGTTCCTGTCCGAGCCCGACGCGCCCGATGCCGAGGAGGTGCGGCAGGCGCTCGTCTCGTGGACCATGGAGACGCTCGCTCTTGAGGGGGCTCCGATCGCCGAGTGCCTGGCCGCGGACGCAGACCTGCCGCTCCTCACGAAGCTCGGCTTCGCCGATCTCGGTCGCGTGATGGAGTACACCGCGCATCGCAGCCTCACCCGCGAGTTCACCGCGCAGATGGTGGCGGTGTTCGAGAAGCTGAACGCGCGAGCGCGCACCCGCGCAGAGTCGGACGGGGAGACAGCGTGACGACGTACTTGATGGAGTCGCCGCGCGAGGGCGAGCGATTGCTTGCTCAAGAGACGGCTCACTCCAGCCGGTCACGCGTGATCGAAGCGGGAGTTCGCCGAGGAGATCGCGCGCTCGATGCCGGCTGTGGCGCAGGCGCCGTGACCGCCAACCTCCTCGAGCTGGTCGGCCCCGAAGGTCAGGTCACCGCCTTCGATCCCAGCGAGGAGCGAGTGGCTCTCGCGCGGAAGAACCTGGGCACCGCGGCGAACCTTGACCTGCGCGTGGGTTCGCTCCCCCAGACGGGTCTCGCGGCGGACAGCTTCGACTTCGTGTGGAGTCAGTTCGTCTTCGAGTACCTCGAGAACCCGCTCGTCGCCCTCGAGTCGCTCAAGGCGCTCGCTCGCCCCGGCGGCAAGGTGGCGATCGCCGAGATCGACGGCTACGGCCTTGGCGTCTGGCCCGCGTCCGAGAAGCTCACCTCGGGCCTCGAGCTGCTGCAGCGGGCGCTGCGCGCCGCGCACTTCGACCTCTTCATCGGGCGAAAGCTCTTCAGCTTCTTTCGCCAGCTCGGCTTTCGCGACATCGGCGTGCGCCTGTCCTCGTTCCACGTCACTCCGGGGGCCGCGGACGACGCGATGCTCACCGATTGGAACGTGCGGTTCGGCGCGCTGAAGCCGCTGGGGGTGCAGGCCTTCGGAAGCGTGGAGCGGTGGAATGAGTTCACCGCCGAATATTTGGACACACTCTCGAACCCGGACGCGCTCAAGTACTCGGTCGTGCTGACCACCGTCGGAACGAGGCCATGAGCGAGCAGGCGTGGGATGCCCCCGAGCTGGGAGTGCGCACGTTTCGTGCGGTGATCCTCTACTTCGAGCGCACGGCTGGCCGCGCGAAGCTCGAGGAGGCGTGGAAGCGCGCTGCGCTCCCGCTGCCCATCTCGCATGTGGAGAACCTCGCCAACTTCGTGTCCCTCGAGTTCGTCGAGCGGCTCTTCGACGTGTTGCTCGAGGCTTCGGGAGATCCCGACTTCTTCGCGAAGGCGGGGCGGCACAGCGCGTCGCCCGAGGCGCTGGGCTTCGTCTATTACCTGCTGCGCGGAGTCGCTTCGCCCGAGCTCGTCTACAAGCAGACCGTCGACATGGGCAAAGCGTTCAACCGCGTCGGCCAGTTCGCGGTGGAGTCGAGCGGCCCGCGTCAGCTGGTGCTGCTCTACACGAGCCGGACGAAGGAGCGGACTCGCAACCTCTGCGAGACGCGCATGGGAACCTTCGCCTCGTTCCCGCACATCTGGGGGCTGCCCGACGCCGAGGTGAAGGAGACGCAGTGCCAGGTCACCGGCGCTCCGTGTTGCCGGTACGAGCTCAAGTGGCGCGCGCGACCTCCCGTGGCGTGGCGGCGGTGGACCTTCGCGTTGATCGGCGCCGCGGTGGGAGCCGCGCTCGCGGTGAGCGGAATTTCGCCCGGGCCGTGGATGATGCTCGCGCTCGCGCCGCTCGGCTTCTTCTGGGGCGCGTGGCTCGATCTGCGAAGCGTCACCGCCGAGAAGGATCTGCGCCTCGGTGAGCAGACGCGCGGGCTCACGCGTTCGTTCGAGGAGCTGCAGAAGCGGGCGGCCGAGATTCACCAGGCGAACGTCGAGCTCGACCAGCGCGTCACCGAGCGCACCAGCGAGCTGTCGGCGGCGCTGCAACGGCTGCGGCAGCTCGACGCGCTCAAGAGCGAGTTCTTCGCGAACGTGTCTCACGAGCTGCGCACGCCGCTCACGCTGATCCTCGCGCCGCTCGACGATCGCCTCGGCCGCGAGGTTCCGCCCGAGGAGCGGCGGCTGCTCGAGGGCGTACGCCGCAACGCGTGGCGCCTCTTGCGGTTGATCGACGACCTCCTCGATCTCTCGCGCATCGACGCCGGTCAGCTGCGCCTCGATCTCGCCGCGCTCGACATGGGTGCGATGGCGCGCCAGCTCGGGATCCTCTTCGCGAGCGCCGCGGAAGCGCGCGGGCTCGCGCTCGAGGTCGAGGGCGTGGAGTCGACCACCGATTTGTGGGGCGACTCGCATCGTCTCGACAGCGCGCTCTCGAACCTGCTGGGCAACGCGTTCAAGTTCACGCCCGCCGGCGGCAAGGTGACCCTCAAGGTCGAAGAGACGCCGACCGAGGTGCGGGTCACCGTGAAGGACACCGGGCCCGGCATCGCCGCGGCGGATCTCACCAAGATCTTCGAGCGCTACTACCAGGCCGAAGAAGGCGCTCATCGCAGGACGGGCGGCGTGGGCATCGGCCTCGCGCTCGCGCGCAACCTGGTCGAGCTGCACGGCGGCCGTCTCGAGGTGGCGAGCGAGCTGGGGCAGGGGGCGGCCTTCACCATCGTGCTGCTGCGCGGGAAGGGTCACATCAAGCCCGAGGCGCTCGAGCGCCGCCGCGTACAGGTGGAAGGTGCGCAGCAACGCCGCGCCTCCGACGCGGAGCTGGAGTCGCGCCCGTCCGCGGACCGCGAGCTCGCGGGCCCGAACCCGAAGCCCAACACTTCCTCGTCGCCGTCTGGAATCACGTTGGTGGGCGGACGCCGCGCCCGCGTGCTGGTGGTGGAAGACAACCCCGACGTGCGCGCGATGCTCGTCGATCTGCTCTCCGTCTCGTTCGAGGTGCTGGTGGCCGCTGACGGAAACGCGGGGCTGGAGCAGGTGAAGAAGCAGCGCCCGGACCTGGTGCTGTCCGACGTGATGATGCCGGGGATGAGCGGAACCCAGCTCTGCCAGGCGATCAAGGCGGACCCGGTGATCGCCGCTACGCCCGTCGTCCTGCTCACCGCGCGCGGCGGCACCGACGCCGCCATCGAAGGCTTCGCCTCGGGCGCCGACGAATTCGTGGAGAAGCCGTTTCATCCGCGCGTGCTGGTCGCTCGCGTGCAGGCGCAGCTGCGACTGCGCTCGCTCTCGTTGCAGGTCGCAGCGCAGGCCCGGCTCGCCGCGGTCGGTACGCTCGCCGCGGGTGTCGGTCACGAAGTGCGCAACCCCGTCAACGCGGTGTTGAACGGCGTGCGCGCGCTGCAGACCAGTGAAGGGCTCGACGACTCCGATGTGAAGCTGCTCGAGGTGATCGCGGATGGTGCCCAACGCATCAACCTCATCAGCGGCGCGCTGCTCACGCACGTGAGCCCTGGCGATGGCGGTGGGGTGCGCCCGGTCGACCCGCGCGCTGGAGTCGATTCCACCTTGCGCCTGCTCGATCACCGCCTGGCGGGCGTGGAGGTGCATCGTGCGTACACCAGCGACGCGGCGGTGATCGCCTCGGCGGCCGAGCTCAACCAGATCTTCGTGAACCTCCTCGACAACGCGATTCGCGCGCCGGCGAAGAACGTGTGGATCGAGGTGAAGGAAGCGAAGGACGACAAGGTCGAGATCTCGGTCTCCGACGACGGCCCCGGAGTGCCCGCGGACATCGCGCCCCGCATCTTCGACCCTTTCTTCACCACCCGCAGCCCCGGAGAGGGCACGGGACTGGGTCTCTACCTTTCCCGGCAGTCGCTCCTGCGGTGGGGTGGCGATCTGCGTTTTGCTCCCCGGCCCGGTGGTGGTACTTGCTTCACGGCCGAGCTTCCCCGGGGCGTGCGTTGACCTCTCCTTCCGTTTTGTACGTCGACGATGAACCGGCCAACCTGGTCGTGTTCTCGGCTGGCCTGCGTGGTTCGCAGCTGCCGATCGTGACCGCTCCCAGCGGCGCGGCGGCGCTCGAGCTGATGCGCAAGCAGGAGATCTCGGTGCTGGTGGCTGACCAGCGCATGCCGGGCATGTCGGGCGTTGATCTGCTCGACGCGGTGCGCACCGAGTTCCCCGACACCGTGCGCATCTTGATGACCGCGTACTCGGATCTCGAGGCGGCCATCGACGCGATCAACCGCGGCCACGTCGATCTCTATCTGCGCAAGCCGTGGGAGCCCGTGGAGCTGCGCCAGGTGCTGGTCGGCGCGGTGGAGCGGTACCGCGCGGTGCGCTGGGCCACCGAGCTCGAGCGGCGCATGCGCGAGACTGAGCGCATGTATTCGCTGGGCGTGATCGCGATGGGGGTGGCCCACGAGCTTCGCGGTCCGCTCACCGCGCTCAGCATGAACCTCGAGCTCATCGGCGACCTGGTGGAAGAGCTCTCGAAGAAGAACAAGACGCTCGAGGGGTCGCTGCGCGATTCGAAGACCTCGGTGCAGGCGCTCACCGACATCATCAGCTCGGTCGAGCTCTCCACCCGTTCGCGCATCGACGAGGACGTGAACTTCAAGGAGGTCGTCGAGTTCGCCGTGCGCTCGGCCTCGGGCGAGCTTCGTCACCGCGCGATGATCAAGGTGAACGTGAGCGCGGTGCCTCCGATTCGGGCCTCGCGCACGCGGCTGGGGCAGGTGGTGCTGAACCTGTTGGTGAACGCGATCGAAGCGTTCGATCCGACGCAGCGGCATCGCAATGCGCTCCAGGTGACCTTGAGCGCGGTCGATTCACACGCGGTGCTGGTGGTGGAAGACAACGGGCCTGGCATCGCGGCCGAAGCGGTGGCGCGGGTGTTCGATCCGTTCTTCACCACCAAGGTCGATGGCGGCACGGGCCTGGGTCTCGCGATCTCGAAGCAGATCGTCGAAGAGCTCGGCGGCAACATCGCGGTGAAGAGCACCGCGGGGCAGGGCACGACCTTCGAAGTTCGGCTGCCCGTGACCGTGCGCGCCTGAGTCCTGAGCGAGAGTTCGGAACCTGATCGGCGTCTTCGCTGTCAGCGGGCCCATGCAACTCGCGGCCTGGCTCGACGTGGCGCTGGAAGGCGGAGTGACCGAGCTCGAGCGTGCGCTCTTCGACTATCGCGCGCTGAGGCGATTGCTCGAGGGGAATTGGCGCTAGCAGGTGTTGCTCTCTCCGTTGCTCGCCAGCGGGCTGTTCGCGATGAGCGGTGCTTCG
>CBIHPJ010000305.1:0-10048 GCA_966211295.1 uncultured Myxococcales bacterium
GCGCCGCACGTGATCCAGGCGCAGGCGAAATCGGGCGAGCTGTTCTCGGGCGAGGTCTCTCCGGTGTCGCAAGGCGAGAGGCCGCTGAACAACTGCGGGTGCGGCACAAAGACCTGGAAGCCCGTCACCATCAAGCTCAGCGCGCCTTGACCACCATCGAACGAGTGGCGGCGTTGGCCCTCGGTGTGGCTCTCGCGAGCTGCGAACCCTGCACACGAGATTGCAGCGAGTATCAGAGAGTCATCTTCGTCGACGGGTCCGGAGCAGCGCTCACCCCGCTCGCTCTGACCGACGGGAACATCGTGCATCGGTGTTCCGACACCCGAACGGTCGCGTGCGAAGGCAACGAGCTGACCTACTTGCTCACCGACGACACGCCGCACTCCATCCGTGCGGAGGCGACGACCGGCGAGGTGTTCGAGGGCGAGATCACCCGATGAAGGTCGCGCATCGCCCCACGGGTTCGTGCGGCGGTTGCGGGCTCACGCTCGACCCCATCAGCGTGCGGCTCTCGACGCCTTAACTGCGTTGCAACGCGGCGCACGGGCGCGTTTGCTTGGCACATGCTCGCCCCTCTCCTTCTCTGCGCTCAGCTCGCGCTCGCGGATTCGCCGCTGACCTCGACGGATTTCGCGAGCGCGTACGCGGACGTTCCCGCGGTGAAGAGCGCGCGGGGTGAAGGCAACAAGTCCGCTGCGTTCGCCTTTCTCGCGAGCAACGCGCCGAACGATCAGAAGCTCGCGGTGGCGAACGCGCTGGGGTGGGAAGGCGACTTCGCCACCGGCTTCTTCCGTCACCTGGCGCAGCTGCGCGATGTGAAGCCCGAGCAGCTCGACGTGAAGGACCTCGATGCTTCGCAGCAGTTCGTCGCGGGATACCTCGTGGCGATGGCGGACTATCTCGATCTCAAGCCGCTCAAACCCGGAGCGAAAGGCGTCTGGGGAAAGACGGGCCAGTTCTTCGCGGACAAGGCGGCCGCCTCGCTTCCGGAAGACTTCACCGTTCAGTACGTGCAGGCGCTCATTCGCGCGCAGAAAGCGATGCCCTCCGCGTGGTGCGACGTCTTCCGAGGACCGAACGACGTGTTGAAGCGCTTCCCTGTCGCGCAGCGAAATCTCCGCCCCGGAGCCGTCGAGCAGGCGCAGGGCTATCTCGCTGGCTACGAAGAATCGTGTCCGGGATCGAAGGCCGCGACGCGCGTCGAGACGGAGCAACTGAATCAGGCCTACTCGCTCAGCAAGCTCGGCTCGCAGATCGTGGTGGGCACGCAAGGCGGCGTGGTGGTCTGGGATCCCACGAAGGACCAACCGATCGCGAAGCGGCCCGGCTTCATCTGCCGCGGCATCGTCTGGAAGAACTCCGCGTGGCACGGCTGCGAATCAGAAGTGGTGCGGTGGGATGGCACCAACTTCACCTCGTTCCTCCCGCGCTCCAAGAAGGGTTCGTCCGAGTACTACCAACCGATGGAAGGCCCCGACGGCAAGCTTTGGGTGCGACTCGGCAAGCAGACCTGGGAATTTGAGGAAGCGACCGCGCGCTTCGTACCGGTGAAGCCACCGTGGTCAGGCGATCCCTATGACGCGATCTTCTTCGAGGGTCAGCCGTACTCGATCGACTTCATGAGCTCGATCCATGTCGGCCCGGCGACGGTCACGTTCAAGTCAGCGCTGTACCCGGGAAGAGATCCGCGCGGATTCCGCCTCGACTCGCGCGGCACGTTGTGGATCGAAGACTTCGAGTCTGGCGCCTATCGCCTCGAGAACGGCCGCTTCCTGAAGCAGAGCGGCCTCGACGCGAAGGCGAGCGGCATGGCGTACGACGTCGAGCGCAAGCGGCTCTGGCTGCTCCACTACACGCAAGGTCTGGTGCTGCTCCGCGACGGCAAGCCCGCCGAGCGGATCGATCTGCAGGAACTGGAGAACATGCGCGATCTCCTCCTCGATCCGCAGACCGGTGACGTGTGGGTCGGAGGCTGGACGCAGCTGGTACGCATTCACGCTGACGGACCGACGTGGGTGAAGCAGCGCTTCCGCGTGAAGTAGCCGTGAGTCCGGTGTACGAGCCGTCGCCTCGTGTCTCCCGTCGCACTCGACGCCACTCTCTGGGACGAGCCGATCACCGGCATCAACCTGTACACGCGCGAGCTCTATCGTTCGCTCTCCGAGTCGGGCGTGGAGGTCGAGCGTTGGGGCGCGCGGCTCACGGGCGAGGCGCCGCGCCTTCATCACAACCGCACCGCGTGGACGCTGGGCTTCCTGCCGCGGTGGCTCGAAGAGAGAACGCCTTCGCTCTTTCACGCGGTGTCGAACTTCAACCTCCCGCTGAAACAAACGCCGGGCGTGCCGTTCGTGCTCACCGTGCACGACCTGGTGCCGCTGCTGCTGCCTGAGACGGTGTCCACTCCGTTCCGCTGGCAGTTTCGGTTGTGGCTCGCGCGCAGCCTCGAAGTGGCGCAGCACGTGATCTGCGTGAGTGAGACCGCGCGGGCGAGCGTGCTGGCGCGGTTCGACGTCGATCCGAAGAAGCTCACCGTGATCCACCACGGAGTCGATCACGTGGATCGCGTCGCTGAGCCTGACTCCACCACCCTGAAGTGGATCGACGCGCTCGGGCTCCAGTCACCCTGGGTGCTGTACGCCGGTGCGCTCGACGCGAGGAAGAACGTCGAGCTCGTGCTGCGCGCGGTGGAGCGGTTGTTCGATGGGGGCCAGCCCGTCACCCTCGTGCTCGCGGGTCAGCGGTGGTTTGGCGCGAGCCGCATCGAGCAGGAACTGATGCGCGTGAAGGAGCGCGGCGTCGACGTGCGGATTCTGGGCTACCTGCAGGATCCGGTTTTCTACGCGCTGATGAAGCGAGCAGGCGTCTTCGTCTTCCCCTCGCGCTACGAGGGCTTCGGGCTGCCGCCGCTCGAGGCGATGCGCTTCGGAGTGCCGACGATCATCTCCACGGAAGGCTCGCTTCCGGAGATCTGTGGCGAGGGCGCGGCGCGCGTCGGTCCTGACGATGTCAACGGATTGGCGGAGCTGCTCTCCAGTTGGCTGCGGTCCAACAGTGAGCGCGAGAAGTGGTCGACCCGCGCGAAGTCGAGAGCGGCGGAATTTTCGTGGGCTCGCACCGCCAGCATGACCGCGGGCGTCTACTCAGCTGTTCGCTGAAATTCAGGAACGCTGCTTGGCGACGGCCTGCTCGAGCACTTCCACCACATCGCTGAAGCGCGACTTGTTGCGCTCGTCGACGTCGGACAATTCCTTGTGCGCGTTGAGCATCACCGACGCCATGCCTTCACCCGGCTTGAGCGGCGGATCCACGTGCACCAGCGGCACCTCATCGGGCAGATCGAGCGTGTCGGTGAGCGTGAACAGCTTGTCGAACTGCATCGCCCTCAGGTTCTGTGCGACCTGATTCTCGGGACAGAGGATCACCGCGCGACGGCTGAAGTGACTCAGGCTGTAGCGGCCAATCGACGCGAGCAGGCCGAGGCCGGTGCTGTCGATGCTCGGCACGTTGCGAAGATCGATCACCATCGTGTCGCCCATCTCAGGCAACACGACCTGATCGAGGAACGCCTTCAGCTCGCGACAGCTGGTGTACTTGATGGCCTCCTCGAAGGAGAGCCACGACACCTGCTCACTGTGTCCGTACCGCATTCGCGCCTCCTCGCTTCAACATCATGACGGCGACGTCGTCCGGTCGAACTGGAACCGCCTCGACTTCCAACGCCTTCACGAACTCCAACGCCGATCCCGCCGTCTTCGCAGCATCTGCAATGCGTTGGCTCTTCTCGTCAACAGTCCCCGAGCCCATCACTTCGAACACTCCATCGGTACAAGCCACCAGCGCAGCATCGGAGGTCAGCTCGTACGTCCGTTCTTCATAATCAGCAGTGGTCATCAGGCCCAACGGCATGCCCGGTAACTCGAGCGGGATCGCCTTCCCCGACTGGATCAGCACGGGCCAGGGGAAGCAGCCCGCGTTGGCGCAACGCAGAGTTTGCCGCTCCTCATCGACCAGCCCGTAGAACAGCGCGACGTGCTTCTCGTGCCCCTGGCGGAGCAGCGCGCCGTTGAGCTCCTTCAAGAAGCGCGAGGGCGCGAGGATCCCGGCATCGCCGCTGTGCGCGCTGAGCACCTGGCGATCGACGAGCGTGCGCAGCATCACCGTGACCAGCGCCGAGGGCACGCCGTGGCCCGCGACGTCTGCGAGGTAGAAGCCCCAGTGCTTCGCGTCGAGGATGAAGGTGTCGAGGAAGTCGCCGCTCAAATACGACGAGGGCAACAGCTCGCGCGTGAGCGTGAAGGTGCCCAGGCGCCTGCCGTTCTCGGGCAAGAGGCCGAGCTGCAAGCGGCGCCCTGCTTCCTGATCGTCGGCCAGCTCGCGGTAGACCAATTCGAGGCGCTGCCGCTGGAGCTGGTTGGTCTTGAGCAGGTCCGCCTTCTCCAGCGCCTTGCTCACCGCCAGCTGCAGCACTGCCATGCCGGCGATCGGCTTGCTGATGTAGTCCCACGCGCCCAGGCGCAGCGCGCTCACCGCGTCGTTGAGCAGACCTTCGCCCGACATCACCACCACGGGGAGATTGGGGTAGCGCTCGCGCAAGACGCTGAGCACGCCGAGGCCGTCCATGTGCGGCATGCGGAGATCGCAGACCACCAGATCGGGTGGATTCTTCGCGATCAGCTCGAGGCCCTCCACGCCGTTCCCCGCCCCCTGAGCCTCGTAACCAAGGTGCTTGAGCTGGCGCTGCAGGAGCACCCGCACGTCCTCGGCATCGTCGATCACGACGATTCGCTTCAGGGCTTCCATGACTCTCCAAACCCTAACGGGGCTGCGCACACAGTGCGTGACGAGCTGCGTCGTGAAATCAGTTTCATGGGTGGAGGTGATGCGCGACCCGATCGCTCCCAACGACCAACAGCGCGTCTTCAGTGAAGGCGACAAGGAGGACATCGCCTGAATCTCCGGGCACCTGACCGAGGAGCGCACCATCGCTCGCGGAGAAAAGCCACGCGCTTCCATCGTCGCTACCAGCCGCGACCAATTTCCCATCGGAGTGAAAGTCGAGAGAGGACACACGTGCGCCGGGCTGGTTCCAGGTGCGTTCCACGCGTGCGGCGTTCAGGTTCCACAAGGTCACGTGGCCGTCGAAGGAGCCACCCACGAGCATCGTTCCATCGGGAGAGAAGGCGAGCGCGGTGACCGCGGCGTCGATGGGTTCGAGCGTGCGCGTGACCTTGCCGGTGGCGGCGTCGATCAAGAGCACGTGCTTGTCTTCGCGCCCCACCGCGAGCGTCTTGCCGTCGCGCGAGAACGCGAGCGAGCGCACGAGCGTGTCTTTCTCGCGAGAGATCTCCTTGTTGAACTCGAGGCTCCAGAGCACGCGCGTGCCGTCGTCCGCGGCCCACGCAGCGACGGTGCCAGTGCGCGCCGCAGCGACCGCGAGCATGCGAGCATCGGTGAGCGCGTCGAGCGCCTCCACGCTTCCATTCCAATGTTGAGCGAGCAGCTGGCCGTCGTCGCCCGCTGACAGGAAACGAATGCCGTCGGCCGACTCGGGTCCCCACACGCGCGCGATTCCACGGACGGGTCCGTTGTGGCGCGCCTCGAGCTCATGCACTTCGCCCGTCTCGGGATCGAGGCGGCGGATCTTTCCATCGCGATAGCCACTGACCAGTCCACCACCGGGCCACCACTCGTGCGCCGAGGGAACTCCCACGGGATCCGGCGGACGCGTGCGCGCAGGGAGCTTCCACGCCTCGAGCTTCTTCTGGGTGGTGGCGACGATGAGCCGTCCATCGGGAGTCGCGGTGAGCGACTGCACTCCGGGAGCGAAGCCCGAGAGCATTCCTTCGAGCGTTCCGTCGGCGTACCACCAGCGCACGGTGCCATCGGCACTGCCGCTCACCAGGCGCGCCGGAGTGGCGTCATCACCAGGCACCACGGCGAGCGCAGTGACGTCATCGCGATGACCCGAAGAGACTCGGCTCGCTTCTCCGTCGTGCACCACGAGCACCGAGCGCTCCACGCCGAGCACGAGATCCTTCGCGGTGAGCGCTGCGACCGCGCCGACGTGGCGATCGAGTTCCATCGGCGTCGGCCCCGTCACACGCAGCAGTCCCTCGGAGACGGAAGCGACGGTTCCCGGAGTTCCCGTCACCGCGGTCACTGGACGGGGATGCTTGGTCACCGAGTTCAAAGTGCCGTCGCTGGAGACGCGCATCACTTCGCCGTCCGAGAGTCCGACGAGCACGTCGATGCCGTCCCATGCGAGCGAACGAATCGATCCGGAGAAGCCTTCCACGTGCCGCGTCTCCTTCTTCGCAGCGACGTCCCAGTAGTGGAGCAGCCGATCATCTCCGCCCGAGATCAGCTCGTTCTCCCCGAGGGTGACGACCGCGTGCTGCCAGCCGCGCGGACCCACGGAGAGCTCTCCCAGTTGAGAGCCATCGGCTCCGTAGAGCGCGACTCCATTCATGGTGCCGCACGCGATGGTGGTGCCGATCGTCGCGAGCGAAGAACAACCCGCGGGCACCTTCACGCTCCAGGCTGACTCGGGAACTCCACGCTCTTCCGCGAGCCACAGCACGCCGCGCGCGAGCGGCTGCAGCGGAGAGGCCTCGGCGGTCTTCTTCGCGAGCTGCGTGTCTCGATCACGAAGTGCTGCGAGCGCGGCCTCCGCGAGTGCAGTCGAGGAAGCACGTTGCGCGTCATCCACCGCGATGCGTGCGTCACGGCGTGAATCATCAGCGCGGCTCGACGCCGAGACCGCCCAGAGCAGCAACAGCACCGACAACACGAAGAGACTCGCGACGGCCGCGATCAGTCCCACCGGCTTCGGAGCGCGCGCACGCTGAGCGGTCTCCAACGCATCGGCCATCGCGCCTGCGTCGATGTAGCGACGGGAAGGATCCCGCTCCAGTGCACGATCGACGATCGCGAGGAGCGACGGAGGCGCGCCGGGCTCGCGCTCCCGCACCTTCGGGATCGGAGCAGTGCGCACCGCGTCCATGATCTGCGAGGCGCTGCCGCCATCGAACGGCTGCTTCCCCGAGAGCAGCTCGAACAGCATCACGCCGAGCGCCCACACGTCGCTGCGCGCGTCGACCGCGAGCCCCGCCGCCTGCTCGGGCGCCATGTACGAAGGCGTGCCGGCGATCTGTCCCTTCTCGAGCACCTCGTTGCCGACCAGCGCGAGACCCCAGTCGATCACCTGCGTCTCGCCGAAGCGGCTGACCATCACGTTGTCGGGCTTGAGATCGCGGTGCACCACGCCCTTGCTGTGCGCGTAGCCCACCGTCTGCACCACGTGGATGAAGTGCGGGAGCAGCGCGAGGCGCTCTTCCAGATTCGCGCACGCCTCCAGCTCCTTGCTCAACGAGCGGCCGCGAATGCGACGCATCGAATAATACGGAGTGCCGTCTTGCCGCCGGCCGAGCTCGTAGACCGGCACCACCCCGGGATGCTCGAGCAGCGCCAGCACGCGCGCTTCACGGACGAAGAGGTTCTCGAGCAGCGGCCCCGAAGAGCTGTGCTCAGCGGTGTGCTCCTTGAGGAGCTCTTTGACCGCGACCTCTCGCTTCAAGTGGGTATCGACGAGCGAGAGCACGCGGCCCATGCCGCCACGGCCCAGCTCGGGATCAGGCGTGCCGTCGGGAAGCTGGTACCGGCCCTCGGCCTGCGTCGGCAGCTCATGCCTCGAGCCCGGCTCTTTGATCACCGGGGACTCGCCTGTGCGCGGGAGGGTTTTGCCCAATTCTTCGCGATCGGTCACAGCGCCTCCAAAGGGGCTTCGAAGCGCCCGATTCTTCGTGGTTTTTCGTCAAACCACTACTGCTCAGATCGGATCGTCGACCTGCCCGTTTCAAGGCCGACCATGAATCGGACGAGCGCTTTCCTCGGTGCAGCGGCTGTTCTTCTTCTTTTGGCCGTCGTCGTTGGGCTTCCGAAGCTCTCCCCCACGGTCAGCCCACCTGCCCCTACCCCGGTGGTGACTCCGGCTCCGATTCCGGTCGTCGAGCCTGCGCCGGTCCCGGTTCCAGTGCCCGTCGCGAACCCCGGTTCGCTCTCGCTGACGGGGCGGCTCTCGCATCCCTACCTGGTGCCCGGAACCAGTGACGTCTTCGCGACGCTCGAGGTCACCGCGGTCGACGTGCCGGGTGCCACGCGCGCGCCGGTGAACCTCGCGTTGGTGATCGATCGCTCCGGCTCGATGTCGGGCGCGAAGATCGAGAACGCGCGCCGCGCCGCGATGCGCCTGGTCGACCTGCTGAACGATGACGATCGCATCTCCGTCGTTCACTACGGCACCGACGTGAACGCGCTCGGCGGACTCTTCGCCACCGCGGAGAACAAGGTGAAGCTCAAGCGCTACATCGCGAACATCAGCGACGAGGGCGGCACCAACATCGGAGACGGCCTCGCGGTCGGTCAGCGCCACATCGAACGCGCGAAGTCGGACTTCCGCGTCAATCGCCTGCTGCTGCTCTCCGATGGTCAGCCCACGGTCGGCATCACCAGCTCGCAGGGCCTGGTGAACGCGGTGCGCCGCATTCGTGACTCGGGCATCTCGGTGACCTCGCTCGGCGTAGGCGCGGATTTCAACGAGGACCTGATGCAGCGCCTCGCTGACGTGGGCGGTGGCTCGTACGGCTTCATCAGCAACGCGACGGCGACCGCGGCGCTCTTCCAGAAGGATCTCGAGCAGGCCGGCACCATGGTGGCGCGCACCGCGACCCTGAGCTTCACGCTCCCCGAGGGCGTGCGCTTCGTCGAGGTGTACGGCCGTCCCGTCTCGCAGAGCGGCAACCAGGTCACCGTCACGCTGCCCGACTTCTCGGCGCGCCAGGTGGAGAAGCTGGTGGTGCACCTCACCGCGTCTCCGTCGATCCGCAGCGGCAGCATCGACATCGCGGGTTTCCAGTTGAACTACCACGACCTGCTCACCGAGAAGCCGGCGGACGCGCGTCTCTCACTCGCGGCGATGGTGACCGAGGACACCACGCTGGCGCTGGGCAAGCGCGACAAGGCAGCGGTGGTGATCGCTGGCAAGGCGCGCGCGGCGGTGAACTACCAGAAGGCGGCTGAGGCCCTCGATCGTGGCGACTTCGCGAAGGCGAAGGCGACCCTGCAGCAGAATGACGCCATCTTCTTCGAGGCCGATGAGGTCGCAGGCCAGGGCTCGATGGCTGATGAGCGCGCGACGAACGCGAACATCTATGGGCTATCGACTGCGGCTCCGGCCGCGGCGCCCGAGGTGCGGCGCGAGGCGGTGAAGCAGATGAAGAGCGAGTCGCTCCGTTCGAGCGGCCGCGGTGCTTCACTGTATTGATGATGTGTCACCCTCTCCCTTCGGGAGCGCGAGCCGTCTCGCGGCGCCGCGAAGCGGTGCCGAGGCAGCAGCGTCCCAGGAAAAAGGGTCGGGGTGAGGGCACGCTCACCTCGAAATAGGAACGGACAACCGAACCACGCCCTCCGCTTCCACGACTGAACCGTCCCACCCGCTCAACACCGTCCGCGCTCGCTCGAAGTCACTCGAGGTCACCGGACTGAGCACGAACACGCAGCGCTCTCCCACAATCTCAGCCCTCAGACTCACGTCCTTGCTCGTCGAATCCAACACGAGCTCGAGCAACACCTCGGCGAGCGCGCCTTCATTTCCGCGAATGCGAGGCAGTGATTCCGGAGTCTCCACCTTCAGCACTCCGCGCCGTCCGACCTCCGCGCTCGCGAGGCTCTTCACGATGCGCAGCACGCGCACTGGATCGGCCGCATCCGCCGGATTCTGATCACGATGCGAGACCGCCTGCAGATCCGCGACGATCTCGCCCAGCCGCTGCGCACCCTCCATCACCTCACTGATCACCTCGCCCACCTCTGGATCGGAGTGGCCACTCACCTTGCTCTTCAAGAACGACAATCCGCTCGTCATCCACGCGAGCGGGTTGTTGATCTCATGCGCGACGCCTGACGCGAGCCGCCCGAGCCGCGCGCCCGCCGAGCGCTGATTGAGCTCCTCGAGGAGCCGCATGCGCTCCTTCTCCACCAGCACTCTGCG
>CBIHPJ010000306.1:0-10035 GCA_966211295.1 uncultured Myxococcales bacterium
ACCCTCTCCCGAAGGGAGAGGGAGACAACCGTTACTTCCGGTTGAAGACGCGTACGATCTCGAGGGTCTTCTCGCCTGGCGGAGTGACGATGATCCGATAGATCATCCGTCCCTCCTCATCGACGCGCCGGCGTAACTCGAGCGGTACTTTGCCTTCCTTCGGCAAGACCACCTCGCCCTTCGCCACGATCGTGTCTCCCTCGATCGTCGCGACGTACGAGAACGGGTGACCAAAGAAGTCATCTTTCGTCGCTGTCACTCCGTCGAACATCAGCGTGGTCCGCTTGCTCGGAATGAGCGTGGACTTCGCCTCGATCACCGCCTTCTCAGACGTCGTGACGATCACGTTCGTCACGCGCACCGTGGGACCGACCTTCCGCAACACCCACGGCACGTCGAGCCGCTGCAGCACCGGCCCCGGATCGGTCGAGCGCTCCAGATCGAGCAACCACGTCCCATCGAGTGCACTCACGCCGCCATCAGCGGCAGCGAGCACCAACGAGAAGGCCAGCGCGGAGATCAGAAGCTGCCGCCGAAGTGAATCATCGCGCCGGTAGGGGCCGGCGTAGTCTCAGTGGGCTCGGTGTTGATCTTCGGAGCGGGGGGCGGAGGCGGCGCCGCAGACGGCGTGAGGATGATCCACGTCACGCCACCCACCACCGCCGCACCACCAGCCGCGACGAGCACGTTCGCGAGCACCGCGTTCGTCGGAGCGTTCTTCGCATCAGCACGCGTCACACCGACCGGATCACCACCAGCGTCGAGCTTCGACTTCACGCCCGCCGCCGACTGCCCAAACGCGATGCCCGTCGCGACGGCCGCCGCGCCGACGATGGCGACGTAGAGGCCCGGCTTGGTGAAGATCCCGCCCTTGGGCTCCTCCACCGGCTTCTGCACCACCACGGGATCGAGCGGAATCGCGACCAGCTGCACCTTCACCTCGACCGACTTCGCCGGCTCCACAGTGACGGTCTGCTCGAACGGCTTGTAGCCCGCCGACGAGACCTTCACGGTGCGAGTGCCGCGCTGGACGACCGCCTCGAGCGAACCCATGCCTTGCTCGACGCCGTCGACGAACGCCATGCCCGACGGATCGTTGTCGACGATGATCTTCCCGTTCGGAATCGAGAGCGTCTTCTGCACCTGCGCGAGGAAAGGGATCATCTTCTTCATGAACTCCTTGTCCTTCTGACCCTGCGACTTGCCCGCCACGCCGAGGAAGCTCTTCTCGGCCTTCTCACCGCTCTCCTGCGAGACGACGAGCACCTCGTTGAAGGCGGGGTCGAAGCCGTACATGGTGACCATCGAGCCGACGCCATGCTTCTGCACGGTGAGTCGCACCAGGCGGTGCACCTTCAGCTTCTTCGCCGCGGCCTCGAGGCACGCGTAGTCGGTGCACGAATCAGTCTTCGCGAAGTCGGCGCCGAGCGTGGTGCGCGCGGCCGACGGCTCCACCACGGTCTGGAAGAGATCGCCCTGGCCCAGCTCCTTCAGGAACTCGGCCTCGAGCTGACGCGCGCGAGACGCGCTGACCTCTTCGGTGTCGGCGGCCTTCACCGAGAGCACTCCGAGGTTGGGACGGAACTCGACCGGAGTCGCGGGCGGCTTCTCTTCCGACAGATCGAGCTCGAAGTCCTGCGCGAGCGCGCCGGTGGCGAGAAGGAGGACCGGGAGGGTGATGCGGAGCGAGCTGAAGTTCACGTGTTCTCCGGAACGAAGCGACGGATCTGCTGGACCAGCTCTGAGACGTTGGCGCTGCCCTTCGAGAGCTTCTTGTCTTTCTCGAGGAGGAAGTGCTGGTCGATGAGGAACTGCAGGGCGTTCTCCAAATTGGTCTTCGAGAGGGCCTCGGCAGCGGTGATGGTACCCGCGAGGAAGTCGGCGCGGCCAGCTTCGAGCGCACGCTTGAGGTACTCCTTGCGATCACATCCGCCCGCGGGGAGATCCTCAGCCGCGCGCGCCGCCAGCAGGTAGGACTCCAGCGAATCGCGGAGCAGATCGGCGAGGAACTCCACCATCGGCCGCGCGTGAGCCTCGGGCGCGATGTGAATGCCGTTCCCCGGAGGCGAGGCCGGGCTGTGACCGCCGCGCGAGAGCACACCCAGCTTGCCGAGGTGATCGAGCGTCTCGTCGAAGATGTGCTCGAAGGTCTTGCCCACCGGGTAGATGAACTCGAGCTTGAAGAGGCGCGAGAGGAAGAGCGCGCTCTCCTTGATCGCGGCGCGATCGGAGTTGGGCTCGTTCGCCATCACCGCCGCGCACACGATGGTGCGGCCGGCGATCAGGTTCATCAGGGTGTTCTTGTAGAAGCTGAGCTCAGCGCGGCGCTCGTCTTCGACCTGGAAGATCGGAGACCCACGGGCCTCCACGCTGCGCACCATGCCCTCGCTGCTGAACATGTGCATCGCATCGCGGATCGCGCCGATCACGGTGGGATCCGACGGAGAATCCTTCAAATGCCGCGAGGTGGCCGCGCCGAGCTCGGTGGCGAGCCCGCGCAGGAAGACGATGCGATCGGTGAGCTCGCGCACTCCGATTCCACGGCGGCGGTGGCCGAGCAGGGCGGAAGCGAGCAGCGCGTGCGCGGTGACCGTGGAGGCCTTGCTGATGCCGTACATCACGCGATGACCGAGCGCGCGCACCAGCGCCTTCTTCTGATCGTCGGTCGCGGTCTCGCGCGAGACACCACGCTCGGCCATCAACTTCGCGAGCGAGACCGGCTCTTCGAAGCGCAGGTAGATGCGGCCGTAGTTCTCGGTGAGCACCGCGGGAGCAGAGAGGAGCGCCTTCAGATCTTCAGGCTTCTTCTCTCCGCCCTGGAGTTCCTTCTTGTAGCTCGCTCCCTCGACGACCTTCTCGTAGTCGATCGCGATGGGCACGAAGACGAGATCGTTGCGCGCGCCTTCCATCACCGCGTCCACCAGCCACGTGAAGAGGCCGAGCTTCGGCTGGAGCAGCTTGCCGGTGCGCGAGCGTCCACCCTCGGGGAAGAACTCGTGGTGAATGCCGTCGTGCACGAGCTTCTTCAGGTACGCCTTGAAGGTCGCCGTGTAGAGCTTGTCGCCCTTGAAGCTGCGGCGAAGGAAGAACGCGCCACTGCGACGGAGGAACGGCCCCAGCGGGAAGAACGAGAGGTTCGCTCCGGCGGCGATCAGCGGGGCGTTGTAGCCGCGCTGCCAGAGCACGTACGACATCACCAGGTAGTCGATGTGGCTCTTGTGGCTCGGGGTGAAGACCAGCGGCGCTTCCGACGCCGCCTTCATCATTCGATCGAGGCCCAACTCATCGACCTCGATGCCGTCATAGATCCGGTTGAAGACCTGATTGAGGATCGACGAAAACAGCCCCACGTAGCTGGGGCTCTGCCGGGCGGCGATGGAGTCGAAGTTCTTCTTCGCGTCCCGCATCACCACGGGGAGCGGCTTGTTCTTCTCCGTCGCGACTTCCTGCGCGGCTTGCTGGAAGACGCGATCGCGCATCGCTTCGTCGATGAGCCGATCGGTCTCCTTGGCGGGAGGACCGAAGACCGCGCGGGTCTCCTTCGCGAGGTAGTGGTGCAGTGAGCCACGCACCTTGCGCGCGATCACCGCGGTGGAGTTGTCGCCCTCGTTCTTGATCACCTCGCGCAGATCGATCGGCTGGCCCACGCGGAGCTGCGCCCGATCGTAGTTGCGCACGAAGGACACCACCGAGTGCACGAAGCCCGGCGCTTCGGGGCTGCCGAAGATGCGATCGCTGATGCTCGGCTTCACCTTCTGCTGCCACTTCTCCCAGACGAGGAGATCGGGGACGAGGAAGATGGGCTTGTCGCTCTTGCGCGCGAGCTCGACCAGGGCAGGGAAGGGATCCTCTCGGCTCTCACGACCGCGCGCGGTGTTGAAGCCGCTCTCGCGCATGAAGATCAGGCCCGAGCCGTTGTTGTTCCTCGCCCACTCGAAGCGCGCGGCGTGATCGCCCGCCATCTGCGCGTTGGAGAAGGGCTTGGTGAACCAGCGCCGCAGATTCACCACCGCGCGGATCGGTGGGAGGCCGCGGCGAATCAGCGCCCAGTGGAGGAACAAGTAGTTCACCCACGCGGTGGTGCGCATCACGTGAATCACGAAGCCGCGCTTCGAGAGATCCTGGATCTCGTCGATGCCCGATTGCGGAAAACGGATCTGCTCGAAGTAGCGCTCGGCGAGCTCACGGCCGATCGGACCGAACTCGTGCTTGAGGACCGGGTCCCCCTTGATCGGCCTGACCTGGAGCGCTTCTTCGGGCAAGGGCGGTCTCGTTTCGGGGGAGCAGCGAAGTCCGCGCCACCATAGGCGAATCTGTCCGAATCGATTGTTCCAAATTGAGCGCAGCGCTTCGCGTACTTGTCTCCCTCTCCCCCCGGGAGAGGGTCGGGGTGAGGGTGAAATGCCGCGCGTCGTGGGCACAGTGCCTCAACGCTCGCAGCCGAGTGGTCGCAAACGGCAGTGAACGGTCCCAAAGATCCGGCACGCACGTTGAACAACGCGGCGACCCATGGACCCAACTGCGCCCACTCCGCCCCTAATCCCCAAACCTCCTTCACGCCTGCGCTGGATCTTCGATCAGCACTGGGCCGGATCGATCTTCATCATCGCCTTCGCGGTCTGGGTGATCGCAGGCCAGGTCTCGAGCCGCACTGACTTCGCCAACACCGAAGTCGCCCAGGACGTGGAATCCCGCTGGGGCGCTCCAGTGGAACAAGCCGCTCCGTCACTGAGAGCCGTACAGAGCGGCACAGTCTTCACCGAGCTCGCCCCACTCTCACTCTCGCAACAACGCGTGAGCGTCGACGCGACGATGAACTACCGCAAGCGAGGCCTCGCCTACTTCTCCGGCTTCGACTTCGTGTTCGACGGCTCGTACCTCGCGGAGAACCCCGAGCAGCACGACATCGACGTGGCGTTCGTCTTCCCGATCGAAGTCGATAAATCGCAAGTGCTGTTGTCTGAGCTGTCGTTCACCGTCGATGGCCAACCCTCCTCGATGGATCTTGGCGAGCGAGGCGATCGCCTGGTGTGGACCGGTCGGCTTCCCGTGGGCGGCAAGACCGAGTTCCACATTCGCTACCGCGCACGCGGACTCGAATCATTCATCTACCGGCTCGATCCCTCACTGCAGGCGCGCAACGTGACGCTGAACATCAACGTCACCGGCGGCGACAACATCGACTACCCGCCGTACGTGCTCGCCGCCAGCGGCCGCACGAGCAGTCGAGATGGTCACGACGCTGCGCTCGAGTGGAAGTACCCGTCGCTCGAGTCCGGAGTGGCGATGGGTGTGATCCTCCCCTCGGTGAAGAAGTACGACGAGCTGATGGCGACGATGGCGTTCCGCGCCGTGGTTCCGGGCATCGTGTTCCTGATCGGCCTCTCAATCCTCTCGCTGCGCCACAAGCGGAAGCTGCACGTCTGGGAGACCTACGTCGCCGCCGCGGCCTTCGGCTTCACCTCGGTGCTGCTCGCGTACCTGGGCGCGTTCCTCCACTTCCTCGCGGCGTGGGGCATCACGATGGTGGGCATGGGAGCGGCGGTGGTGCTCTACGTGTGGCGGCTCTTCCCGCAGGAACGCCTTCAGTGGCTGATCGGCGCGTGGGTGGCGACGCAGGTGCTGCCGACGCTCGCGGTGCTGCTGCCTGGCTACACGGGGCTTCTCTACACCCTCGAGATCCTCGCGGGCCTGCTCGCCGTGATGACGCTGGTGACTCGCAGAGAGGTGCGCGCCTTCCTCTCTGATCGCCCGGTGGAGGTGATGTCATGACGAACGCTCTGTTGATGATGCTGTTGGCTGCAGGCGCGACGGAGACCACGGGCACGGTCACGCTGCCGCTCACCGAAGCCAGAACGTTGCTGTCCACCAAAGACGAACCGGCCGCGCCGATTTCGGCTGCGATCACCTTCCAGCGCATGACGGGTCAGGTGACGGGCGAGGCGCTCGAGGTGACCGCGTCGTTCCAGGTCACCGTGCTCGACGGACAACGCTGGAGCCAGCTCTCGCTGATGAAGCTCGATCCTTCTGTCACGCTGATCGACGCGACGAGTGGCGACGGCATCCTGGTGACGGCGCATCAGGGCGAGGTCGCGTTCGTCTCGCGCACTCCGGGTACGTACACGATTGAGCTCAAGCTCTCGGTGAGAGGCACGGGCGCTCCGGTGCGCACTGCTGAGCTCACCCGTGGATCCGACGCTCGCGAAGGAGTGATGCACGTCGAGCTCGCCGCGGCGGAACAGTCCCTCGATCACGCTCCCGATGTTCTCTCGGTCAACGGTCAGTGGATCGTTCGCTGGAAGGGCCGTGCGCAGCAGACGCAGGTGGCCGCGGCGAGGCCTCCGATGGAGCCGGTGATCTCTTCCGCCCGCGCGCAGGTGGTGAGCACCGTCGAGGGACGTGCGCGCATGACGGTCCTCTACCGCCTCGGTCTCGATCGCGAACAGTCGCTCGCGCTCAAGCTGCCAGCCGACTGGATGCTCACTCGCGTGAACGTGAACACCGCCCCGCGCGAAGTTCCGCTGGGAAGGGAGATCGCGCTGAAGGTCGCTCCGCAGTCCGCGGGTGGCCGCGAAGGCGTAGTGGAGCTCACGTTGGAGCGAGACTTCGGCGTCTTCCATCTCTCCGGACGCATGAATCTCTCGCTGCCTGGCGCCTCATGGCCCACGTCAGTCGTCGAGGCGGGTGTCCACCTGCCGAACGTCTTCGAGTACCGCCGCCTGGGTGGAAGCCTCGAGCCTTCCGACGGAGCGAGCTCGGTGAATGAGCAGCTGCCGGGCAGGGCGCTCCACTTCCGTCAGCACCTCGTCGCGTCAGCGGGACCGACGCTCGAGCTCAGCTACTCCGTGGATCTGACGAACCGCTACTTCCGCGTTCGCCACTAGTTGAAGTCTTCGAGGCGCGCCGTGCCGTCCTTGGCCAGCGTGACGAAGATCGAGTTGTCGCCCCACACTCGCGGCAGCTGAAACTGAAATGCCTCGGTCGTCGGGTTGAAGCCGACGGCCGATTCGTCTGGATCGGAGATGCGCTCGAGCGTCCGCGACGTCGAGGCCGCCGTTCGCAGGTGGTACTCGAAGAACGCGGCAGGTTCGGGATCGTTGTTCACCAGCTCGCGCGCCTGGAACCGCGCCATCATCAACGCGAGCGAACGTGCGGTGGACAGGTCAGCCGTGCCGAGCGTTGCGGGAGTCACCACGTCGCCGCGCACAGTCGAGAGCTGCACTTGCCGGCCGTTCTTCCACGCCGTCAGCAGCTCGGTCGCTCCCGTGGCGAGGTCAGTGCGCTCGACGTAGCCGACCACTTTCGCGCCCGGCGTCGTTCGCTGAAGGGTGCTCTCGAGCGCGGCGACCGTCGGCCCGGTGACCGGTTGCGCGTCGGTCAGCAGCTCGATGTCTTGAGGGCCGCGGGCCCCCACCGTGAGGCGCGCCGTCACCATCACGCCGTCGTTGCGATGAATGTCCACCTCCACCTCGGGACCCGCGCTGGTCTGCCGCACGAGGCGGATGTCGAGGTTGGGCAGCGTGCCTCCAGCCCAGGGCAAGAGCGCGGCCTTCACCGCGTTCACCACGTCGGGCGGAGTTGGCGGCACACCCGCCTTCGCCGCGTCGTAGGCCCGGGCGAAGCGGTTGCCGAGGTCCGGCAGCTTCGCCTTGATCGCGTCGACCTCGGCCTTCGAGACGTACTCGGTGCCCGTCACGTTCACCGTCTTCAGTCGCTCGAGAGCGCGCTTGATGGCGGCATCCACGACCATGTCGACGTCGAGCCGCACTCCGGGCTGCCCATCGATCAGCGCCGTGATGGCGCCGCGTAGATCGTCGCTCGCCACGTGCGTGGCCTCGGCGCGCGAGAGCAGCTTGTTGTTGCCTGCGAGGGCCTTCGCTTCAGCGGCGTATGCAAGACGGAGCTGCCCCACCACGTCATTGGTGCGGATGCGCATCCGGCGGGTTGTAGCAGCTGTCGGCTACGGTTCGGGCGAGGCAGAAACGACCTCGAGTCCGTCGATGGCGCACACCACGTGATCTGGAAGACCGAAGCCTCCGTCGTAGACGTGCAGCGACATGTCGTCGCGATCGGCCACGAAGCGGATCTCGGTCTGCTCGATCTTCGCCTCGCCCACCTCGAGGAACTGGTGCTGCTGCTGGCCGAACTCCACCCGGAAATCGATGCCGAAGATCCGATCAGGCCGGTCTCGATAGATCGGCCCCCAGTACGAATAGATCGGCCGCGGCAGCCAGCGGCACTCACCGCGCGCGCGGAAGATGTACGGCTCGCCCCTGCGCGTGCCCTTGAGGTTGTAGGTGCGGCTGGAGCCCTTGGTGAGCACTTCGTCAGTGCTCCAGATGAGGTCGCCGTGAACCCCAGTCATCACCAGCGTGCTGAGCACGAACGCGAGCGGCATTGCGAAATCGGATAACCGCATTCCAGAACTGAAACAGCACCCGCGCGCCGTTCGACGAGGTACGTGCCCACACCCGTCACGAGGGCGGCACGTGACGAAAAGGCGAGGGTGAGGCTAAGTGGCCCAATGCGTCTCTCGTGGTTCGCCGGGCCTCTTGTTCTTCTGTTCGTGGCTGGCTGTGACTGCGGCGGTCCACGGATCTCCCAGACGTTCGACGCTGGTTGCAGCACCGAGACCTGTGACGGCACCGACCAGGATTGCGATGGCGTGGTCGATAACGGACTGCCGACGCTCCGGTGCGGCGTCGGCGCGTGCGCTCGTGAGATCTCGAGCTGCATCGACGGAGAGACGAAGAGCTGCGTCGAGGGCACGCCTGGCATCGAGACCTGCAACGGCATCGACGACGACTGCAACGGAGAGGTGGACGACAACCTGCCTCCACTCGAGTGCGGCACGGGCGAGTGCGCGGTGAACGTCTCGTCGTGCGTGGAAGGCGTGGTGCAGACCTGCACTCCCGGCCAACCCTCCGCCGAGCGCTGCGATGGGAAGGACAACGACTGCAACGGCATGACCGATGACGGCATCGCTCCCGTGACCTGCGGCGAGGGCGCGTGTGCGCGCACCGTCGAGAGCTGCATGGAAGGTCTCGAGCAGGGCTGCACTCCCGGAGATCCGACCACCGAGGTCTGCGACGGAGTCGACAACAACTGCGACGGTCAGACCGACGAAGGACTCCCTCAACTCGTGTGTGGAGTGGGTGAGTGCAGCCGCATGAGCGCGGCGTGCGTGATGGGGCAGGGCCAGCTCTGCAGCCCCGGCGCTCCCGCGACGGAAGTCTGCGACGGCAAGGACAACGACTGCGACGGCATCGTCGACAACGGCCAGGGGCCGATTTCGTGCGGCCTCGGCGTTTGCCGCCGCACCGTGAATAGCTGCGTGAACGGCGTACCTCAGATGTGCACGCCTGGCGCTCCGACGACGGACATCTGCGACGGCCTCGACAACGACTGCAATGGCACGGTCGACGACAACGGCATCTGCAATCCGCCCGTGGTGCTGTGCGAAGGCGCCGTCTCGGGACGCGTGGGAGAAGCGGTGAGCCTCAGCGCGACCGCGATCGATCTCGACGGCACGATCGTCAGCAATCAGTGGATCGTCGTCATCAAGCCCACGGGCTCGACGGCGCAGCCGATGCCGAACAATCAGGTGACCACCAGCTTCACTCCGGACGTCGCGGGCCGCTACGTCCTCGCGTTCTGCGCGCGCGACAACGCGGGAACGACGACGTGCTGCAACACCACCATCAACACCACGCAGTGCACTTCGCCCCCGGCTCCGCCTGTGAGCACCGCGTGTGGCACGAGCTGGGATGGGCGGCCGATCGTTCAGTTCGCTCCGGTGCCGACGAACCTTCAGTACCAGCTGCGTGTGGCCGGGAGCTCGCTGGTGCGCGCGACGGCCAACGAGGGGGACAACTACCTGAGGCCTGCGCTGCGCCTGGTCGCCGGTGGACCTCCGCCCGGTGCTTTGACGGATCTCGAGGTGCGGTCGTGCCGCGCGGATGACTTGAGTTGCTGCTCCACGCCTTCGACGGTTCCCGTGAACATCGTGGAGTCCTGCACGACGCCGATTTCACC
>CBIHPJ010000307.1:0-10026 GCA_966211295.1 uncultured Myxococcales bacterium
AGCTTTTTTCACGGTTGCGCCCGACTGGGTCTGCGAAGTCCTTTCGCCGTCGACTGAGGTCATCGACCGAGCCGACAAGCTCCCGATCTACGCGGAGCACAAGGTTGGCCATGTCTGGCTCCTCGACCCGGAGCTCAAGACACTCGAAGTCTTCAAGCTCGACGGCAAGACCTACCGGCTGATGCACACGTCGAAGGAAGACGCTCACGTGCGTGCAGAACCGTTTGAAGCGCTCGAGCTCGATCTCTCGATTCTCTGGGAGCGTTGATCACCAGGCCGTGAGCTCGCGCCTCGCGACGTGGAGCTCGAACGACTGGCCATCGCGCCGGAGCGTGAGCCTCACCACCGAGCCCTCGGCGCCTTTGATCTGCCGCAGGAACTCCCGAATGGGAACGCTGCTGGCCTGCACGCCGTCGGCCGCGAGGATCTCGTCGCCCAACTGCACGCCCGCGATCACAGCGCCACCTTGCGGATGGAGCGACGACACGAGGTAGCCCGAGCCTGGGTTCGGCATCTTCCCGTTGCCGAACTGCATGCCCACGCCCACGTACTCCTCAGCAGCGTTGGGGCTGCTCTCGGAGGTCAGCCCGATGTGCACCTCTGCCTGATTCGCGGTCTCGAAGACTTCGCGCCGGCCCACGTAGCCGCTGCGGTTGATCAGCACTTCGACGCGCGATCCGGTCACTCCGGAGAGCACGAATCGACCCAGCGAATCGGTGCGCGTTCTTCCGTTGGGTCCTGGCTTGAAGACGCCGATCAGGCGCACGTTCGCTCCGTCGAGCGGGTGTTTCGTCTCGCGATCGATCACCACTCCGCGAATCGAGAGTCCTCGCTGGAGCACGAAGTCGATGCCAGTCACGTGCTCGTCCCGCGCGAGCGTGACGGAGCGCGGGCCCGGGTCGAGGAAGCCCGGCGCGACGAGCATGAGCGTCGCGGACTCCAACTTCGGCAGGCCCGAGATCGAGAACTCGCCCTCGGTCGACATCACCTCGATACGAAGGTCGGTCATGTCGCTCTGGAGGTGCAGTTGGAATTCGGTCACCGGCAGACCGGCTTCGTCCCTCACCCGTCCGGAGATGGATCCTGCGTGATCCAGCAGCACGATTCGCGCGGAAGTCGATGGCTCTAGCGTCAGCTCTCCTGACTTCTTCGCGCCGCGTTTGGATCTCACGGTGATCTTCGAGTCCGCGGGGACCTTGACCGAGAACGCTCCGCGAACGTCGGTCTTCGTGACGATGGCGAGAGCGACCTCGTCGCCCACCGATGCGATGCCCTCGACTGAAGCGCCTTCGATCGGGTGATTGTCTTCGTCGACCACGACGCCCGCGAACGAGACCTGCTCGAGATCTGAAGGCTCGAGGGTGACGAGCAACTCGACGTCCGCGCGGCCCACGCTCACGTCGGCGGAGCGGCAGCACTGGTGCGAGACCTCGACTCTCGCGGAGTCTTCGACCGTGAGCCGGAAGTTGCCTTCGGGATCGCTGATGACGCGATCCAGATCGCGACGCCCGGAGGCGAGTTGAACGTACGGCTGGACGAGCGCGCCTTCGATGGGATGACCTTCGGCGTCCACGACGCGGCCACGGCGCTCATGCACGACGATCCGCTCTTCTTTCGCGACGGTCTTCTCAGTCTGCGAAGACGCGGCCGGAATGGCGACAGCGAGCGGCGTGAGAACTGGTTCGGGTGGAGGCGGTTCGACTTCGACTCGAGAGAGCCACCACGTCAGCGCGGCCGTGAGAGCGACGATGCTGAGCAGTGCCACTCCCGTTCGCCGCACGAAATTGAGTCTAACCCTCACCCCGACCCTCTCCCGAAGGAAGAGGGAGAAAACGGGTGATGTTGAGTTTCATTGAGTGAGAGGAAACACGTTGCCGATTCCCCGCGAGGGCGTGAGAACTGCGCCCCATGAGCCTCACTGAGAAAGAGCGAGCGGATCTTCGGAATGCCCTGACGTGGGACGCGAAGCGCTTCGGCCAGGAATTGGCTGACACCGCCTACGCGCGCGGCCTCGCGGTCACGAACAAGGACGACGGCTCCACCAAGGCGATCCCCATCACCGCCACTCCGGTGATCATCGATGAGCCTGAGCTGCGCCGGCGCCAGGAGCTCTCGGCGAAGATCTCTTCCGCCACCTTGAAGATGTCTCGCATGGTGCTCGCCGACCCGGATCGCAGCGAGCTGGTGCTCGGCGGACTGTCGCCCCTCGAGAAGGGCTTCGCCGCCACCACGTTCGAAGACCTCGAGACCCTGGTCACCACGCGCGTCGACTTCTTCGTGAGCGATCACGTGAGCGCGCTCGAGGTGAACGCCACCATCCCCGCGATGCAGGGCTACTCGGACATCGCCGCCAACACCTTCCTCGAGGTCGTGGGCCGCACCTGGGGCGCTCCGGATCACGTGATCGCCGGCTGGCAGGCGAAGAACGGCAGCAACGCGATGGCGCTCTACCGCGCGCTGCTCTCGGGCTACGCGAAGGTGCGCCCCGGCAAGTCGCCCGAGCGCATCGCCCTGCTCTCCCGCCGCAACGACGCGCAGCTCACCGAGCAGAAGTACCTCCTCGAGCGCTTCCGCGAGTGGGGCGCCGAGGCCGACATCGTTCACCCCGATCAACTGAGCGGCACCGACGCCGTGATGGCGCACGGGAAGAAATACGATCTCGTCTACCGCCACCTCTTCGTGCGCCGCCTCGAGGAGCCCGGAATGGTGGGCGCGGACTACGTGAAGGCGCTCCTCGCCGAGCCCAACGGCACGCGCGCGGTGGTGCTCAACCCGCCTGCCTCGCAGGTCGAGGTGAAAGCCGTGTTCGCCCTGCTCTCCCAGGCGCTCGAAGACTCGAGACTCGCGCGCGAGGCCCGCCTCAGTGAGAACGAGCTCGCCGCGATCAAAGAAACGGTGCCGTGGACCCGTCACTTCCGCGGCGACAAGTTGCTCGCCGAGGTGACCGCCAACCCCGATCGCTTCGTACTCAAGCGGAGCTGGGACTACGGCGGCCGGGCGGTCTTCGTGGGTCGCACTCGCAGCGAGCCGGGCTTTGCCGAGCGCACCAAAGCGGCCTACGGCGAGGCGCTCGATTGGAACGCGCTGTGCGCCCGCGCGGTCGTCGATCCGGTCGGAGGCGGCTTCGTGGTGCAGCAGGTGATCGACATTCACCCCGAGGAGCACCTGCTCTGCAGCGGCCCCGCCCAGATCCCCACGCAGCTCTTCGTGGACTTCTCGGCGTACGCGTCGGTCGGCCTCGATACCCAGCCGAAATGGGGAGGGGTCTGCCGCGGTTCCATCTCCCACATCGTGAACATCGTCGGCGGCGGAGGTGTTCTGCCGCTCATCACCTCAGACGTCGCGAAGTCCCTGCTCTCGGCGTACCGCGCCTGGGGTAAGTAGTCGGAAGCAGCAGCCCCACACCCTCAAGGAGCACCGCACCATGAGCAACGAACCGGGTTACTCGTACTCCCCCACCGGGTCCGCTTCCGCAGTCCTCGCCGAGGAATCGGCGCGGGTGTTCATGCAGCGCGTCTACTGGTGGATGTCGGCGGGCCTCGCGCTCACCGGCGGCGTCGCCTTCGTGGTCGCCTCGAGCCAGCAGCTGCTCTCGATCGTGCTGCCGATGTTCTACCCGATCATCGGCCTCACCCTGCTGATGGCGTTCGCGTTCACCTTCGTCGCGAGCAAGGCGTCCGGGCCCGTCGCGGCGGTGATGTTCCTGCTCTACGCGTTCCTCAACGGGTTGATGCTCTCGATCATCTTCCTCGTCTACGAGCTGGGGAGCATCGGCGCTGCCTTCGGCATCACTGCCGGCACCTTCGCCGCGATGAGCATCTACGGCACGGTGACGAAGAAGGACCTCTCGGCCTGGGGCGCGTTCCTCTTCATGGGCCTCGTGGGCATCATCATCGCGGGCATCATCAACATCTTCATTCAGTCCGACATGCTCGGCTTCGTGCGCAGCTGCGCGGCCGTGGTGATCTTCGCGGGCCTGACCGCGTACGACACCCAGAAGCTCCGCCAGCACCACGCGAACAGCGGCTTCTCGTCGGCGATGGCCCTCTCGATCACCGGCGCGCTGATTCTGTACTTGGACTTCATCAACCTGTTCCTGCACATCCTTCGCTTGCTCGGCCGCCGCCGCTGATATCCAGCCCGGATGGATTCGAAGCAGCAGAAGACGTTCATCGGGATCATCTTGATCGTCGTGCTGGGCGCAGCGGCGTGCTGCGGCCTCACGGTCGCCGTCGGTGCGTTCGTCGGGTACTCGGAGGCGCAGAAGCTCGCCAAGCTGGGGCCTCCTGACGCGGGAACGCGGACGTCGCCCTCAGATCCCAACGCCGATCCCAACGCCGATCCGAACGCCGATCCGAACGCGGATCAGAACCCCGAGACCGCGGACGTTCCCGACGAGGAAGAACCAGAGGACCAGCAGGCCGTCCGCGACGAGAGCGTCACCGGCGAGGGCGTTCCCGGCTCGTGGAACGTGGCCGCGCCCAACGTGGTGGCCACCGTGCGCGATCGGGTCTTCGTCGAGAACCTCGCCATCCGCTCAGACAAGCCGCTGACGCTCCTCAAGCGGCCGCTGAGCGACGATCTCATCGAGCTGGTGGTCTACGACGGTGCCGGTTCGATGCAGTTCCTCAGCGAAGACAACCTCGCGGACTGGGGGAAGAACGCCGACGAGGTCTTCCTCGAGGGCCGCAAGGAGCTCGCTGCGCGCAGCAAGGACGCCTTCACCGAGGTCTCCGAGGGTGTCTACGAGTCCCCCTGGGCCGACAACCACGACATCGGCCGTGCGCTGCTGTTCGAGAAGCTGCGCAAGCTGAAGGTGAAGGGAGAGCCGGTGATCTTCCTCCCTCAGCGCAACCATCTGATCGTCACGGGAGCGAATGACCCCGATGGACTCGAGCTCGCCGCCGATCTGGTGAGCGATCGCCTCTCGCTCCCCAAGGCGAACACCGGCCGCGCCTGGAAGCTCACCAAGAGCGGCCTGGTGCCCTACTTGCCGGGGAAGAACGAGGAAGTCCTCAACGTGCTCCGCGGCGAGGCGCTCGCCAAGGACGCCAACGATCAGAAGGCCGCCCTCGACGACAAGTTCGAGCGCGAGGGCACCGACATCTTCGTGGGCACCACCCTCTTCACCGATGACGACGACGGCGTGCAGCGCACCTACTGCGTGTGGACCAAGGGCGCCGTCTCGCTGATGCCGAAGGCGGAGTTCGTGGTGTTCGTCGATCTCGACATGCCCGAGCCCGATCGCGTGGTCGCCGCCGGTACGTGGGACGACGTGATGAAGCGCGTGGGCAAGCAGGTCACGCCCGACGACTCGTACTGGCCGCGCCGTTACAAGGTGACCAGCTTCCCCGATGGGAAGACCATCAAGGCCATCGGGCTGCACCCCTTCTTCGCGCGCAACAAAGAGAGCCCGCCGGACGAAGGCGACTGACCCTCAGGCCGCCAGTTTGATCAGGAAGACGTCAAAGCTTGGTCATTCCTTCTTCGGAGTGCGCTCGTAGGGGAACTTCGTCATCAGGCGCTCGACGGGCTTGCCGCCCACGATGTGCTCTTTGACGATCTCCTTCACGTCGCCCTGAGTGACCTGGCTGTACCAGACGTTGTCCGGGTACACGACGACGCTCATCCCCTGCTCGCAGGCGTCGAGGCAGCCCGAGGCATTCGCTCGCACGCCCTTCACTTCCTGCGCGTCGAGCTCCTTCTTGAAGGCCACCTTCAGATCTTCGCTGCCCTTGCTCGCGCAGCAGCCCTTGGGACTGCCGTCAGGACGGCGGTTGGTGCAGATGAAGAGATGGCGCGTGAACGGAGGAGGCATGGTCGTTTGGAATAGCACGCTCGTTCCGCTCTCGCGTTTTCGCCGCCCTCGCTGTGGGAGGTTTTCCTGACGGTACGCGGAAACGCAAAACGCCTCCCGAGGCCGATCTCCCGCGACCGCGCTGAGGGCCTCCGAGCGGCAAATTGATCACCCAGAACACGCACTACCAGTCAAATGGGTTTCTCCGATCGGGGCGGATCGCTGTCCGAGCGAGTGACCCCTATGAAAAGTAATGTAGGGTCATGACCATCGGCATCAGACCGTCTCATGCACGAAAGGTCGTACTTTTCGCCCATCCGAGCGGAGAAGGCCGATATTCCGGCTCGGGACACGTTTCGGCCTGCAACTGACCTGTAGCAGGCCCCCTAAGTGTTGGGTATCGGAAGAAATTTTGACACTACATCTTGTGCGGCGATGCTTGACACGTGGCCGAAACGAAAGGCATAAGTCGCCCCCCCACGCCGGGTTTTCGGGTTGGTGACTGGCTGGACCTGGGGATTTGGACCGGGTGGCGGGTGGTGGGGGCAGCAGCAGCCGAAGCTGGGAGGGCTTCGGATCTACGAAAATATCCTACCTTTCGCGACTTTCGGCCCTCCGCCGAGAGATCAACTTCTTTCGTCTTTTACACAGACCAGCAGTCAATTCAGTTAACCGCCGTTATTTGAGGGGAATCCTATGGAGAAAGAGCTGGCGCCCATGAACGTTGTTGGAGGCGTGATTCCGGTCGACGCGCGTGCTGTTCCGCGCAACGGAAAGGCCCAGGGCCTCGATGTGCCCCGCTACTTCACGACTCCGGGCGTCGACCCCGCGGATGAGATCGCGTGGGAGCTGCGCTCTGCCTCCATCACTGGCGAAGACGGCAAGGTCGTCTTCGAGCAGAAGAACATCGAGGTCCCCAAGCAGTGGTCGATGCTCGCCACCAACGTCGTCGCGTCGAAGTACTTCCGCGGCACGCCCGGTACGCCTGAGCGCGAGACCTCGGTTCGCCAGCTCGTCGGTCGCGTGGTGAACACCATCACCCGCTGGGGTGAGCAGGGCGGCTACTTCGCTTCCACTGAGGCGAAGCACGCGTTCCACGCCGAGCTCACGCACCTCCTCCTCCGTCAGAAGGTCGCCTTCAACTCGCCCGTCTGGTTCAACGTCGGCGTCGAGGAGCACCCCCAGTGCTCGGCCTGCTTCATCAACTCGGTGCAGGACTCGATGGACTCGATCCTCGGCCTCGCGAAGACCGAGGGCATGCTCTTCAAGTACGGCTCGGGCACGGGCTCCAACCTCTCGCCCATCCGCTCCTCGCGTGAGCAGCTCAAGGGCGGCGGCACCGCCTCGGGCCCGGTGAGCTTCATGAAGGGCTTCGACGCGTTCGCCGGCGTGATCAAGTCGGGCGGCAAGACCCGCCGCGCCGCGAAGATGGTGATCCTCAACGCCGATCACCCCGACGTGCTCGAGTTCATCAAGTGCAAGGTGGGCGAAGAGAAGAAGGCCCACGCGCTGATCGACGCCGGCTACGACCCGTCGTTCAACGGCGAGGCGTACTCCTCCGTCTTCTTCCAGAACTCCAACAACTCGGTGCGCGTCACCGACGAGTTCATGAAGGCCGTGCAGGAAGACCGCTCGTACTCGACCAAGGCCGTGGTCGGCGGCGCGATCTGCGACACCTACCGCGCCCGCGACATCTTCCGCGAGATCAGCCAGGCCGCCTGGCAGTGCGGTGACCCGGGCCTCCAGTTCGACACCACCGTCAACGCCTGGCACACCTCGGCGAACACGGCGCGCATCAACGCGAGCAACCCGTGCTCCGAGTACATGTTCCTCGACGACACCGCCTGCAACCTGGCGTCGCTGAACCTGATGCACTTCCGCACCATCGACGGTGAGTTCGACACCGAGGCGTTCAAGCACGCGGTCGACATCACCCTGCTCGGCCAGGAGATCGTGGTCGGCTTCTCGCGCTACCCCACCGAGAAGATCACCCTCAACTCGCACGACTTCCGTCCCCTCGGCCTCGGCTACGCCAACCTGGGCGCCCTGCTGATGGCCTCGGGTCTCGCGTACGACTCCGAAGAGGGCCGCGCCTACGCCGGCGCCGTGACCTCGCTCATGGGCGGCCGCGCGTATGCGATGAGCGCGAAGATGGCCGAGCACCTCGGCACCTTCGCGGGCTACGGCGTCAACCAGGAGCCGATGCTCGGCGTCATCCGCAAGCACCGCAAGGCGGCCTACCAGCTGCCCGTCACCGCTGACGCGAAGCTCTTCGACGCCCAGAAGGCCGTCTGGGACGACGCGCTGCAGATCGGTGAGAAGCACGGCTACCGCAACTCGCAGGTCACCGTGCTCGCGCCCACGGGCACCATCGGCTTCATGATGGACTGCGACACCACGGGCATCGAGCCCGACATCGCGCTCATCAAGTACAAGAAGCTGGTGGGCGGCGGCATGCTCAAGATCGTCAACCAGACGGTCCCGTTCGCGCTCCAGAAGCTCGGCTACCGCAGCACCGAGATCGAGGCGATCACCAGCTACCTCGACAAGAACGACACCATCGAGGGCGCGCCGGGCCTGAAGGACGAGCACCTCTCCGTGTTCGACTGCGCGTTCAAGCCGGCGAAGGGCTCCCGCTCCATCCACTACATGGGGCACATCAAGATGATGGGCGCCGCGCAGCCGTTCCTCTCGGGCGCGATCTCGAAGACGGTCAACCTCCCGAACGAGTGCACCATCGAAGACATCGAGATGGCGTACATGGAGTCGTGGCGCGCTGGCCTGAAGGCCGTCGCCGTGTACCGCGATGGTTGCAAGCGCAGCCAGCCGCTGAACACCAAGCTCGAGAAGGACAGCAAGAAGGTCGAAGTGGCTGTCGCTGCTCCGCAGGTGGTGGTCGAGCGCATCGCCCGCCGTCGCCTCGAAGACGAGCGCCGCGCGCTGACCCACAAGTTCTCGATCGCGGGTCACGAGGGCTACCTCACGGTCGGCATGTACGAAGATGGCCAGCCCGGTGAGCTGTTCATCACCATGGCGAAGGAAGGCAGCACCGTCTCCGGCCTGATGGACGCGTTCGCCACGGCGATCTCGCTGTCCCTGCAGTACGGCGTGCCGCTCAAGGTGCTCGCGGACAAGTTCGCGCACACCCGCTTCGAGCCGTCGGGCTTCACCAACAACCCCGACCTGCCGATCGCGAAGTCGCTGACCGATTACATCTTCCGCTGGCTGTCGTTGAAGTTCCTGCCGGCTGAGGGTGCGACCGAGTCCGTGATGGAGACCGAGGCGAAGGCGGCGAGCGCGGCGAAGGCTGCGGCTCCTCGCGTGTCGGCTCCGGTGTCTGCGCCCGCGGCGAACAGCGCGGCTCAGTCGGCGTTCCTGAACCAGGCTGATGCGCCGCCCTGCCCGGTCTGCGGCACCATCACCGTGCGCAACGGCGCTTGCTACAAGTGCCACAACTGCGGCGCGACCACGGGTTGCAGCTGAACAGTCTGCAGCTGAGGTTGATGCAGGTTTTCTGCACACCCGCTCGGGCCTCCGGGTCTGAGCGGGACAGTTTCCAGAAACAAAGAGAACAAGGGCATGTGCCCAGACGGGGCGGACGCGAAGAGCGGCCCTGTCGTTGATCTCGGGAGGGGGAGCGGCTTCGGGCAACCGGAGCCGTTTTTCTTTGCGGGATTATTCGAGCGACGTCGCGAGCCGCGCGAGTACGCCCGGCCAGCCCTGCTTCATCCCTTCGAGCGCTGCCTTGCCGAGCGGAGTATCGACGTTGAAGCCCTCGTGCGTGAGCCGGAGCCGGGTGCCTCCACCTTCCGGAGTCAGCCGCCAGGTGATGATGGTGTCGAGCGTGCCTGCGCCGAAGCGGTAGCGGAGCAGCCGCTCGTGCTCGACCTCGATCACCTCGCACGACTGCTTGCCCCACTTGCCCATGTCGAGCTCGAAGCGGTGGCCGACGACGGCCTTCACGTCGCCCGCGGCCCACCAACGCGCGTGCAGCTTTGGATCGGTGAGCGCTCTCCAGACCTTCGCCGGCGGGTGCGAATAGACGTGCTCGACCTGAATGAGGTCCTTCATGCGTCACCGTCCTCGTTCAAGACGTCTTCGAGCGACTGCATGCGCTGCTTCCAATAACGGCCGAAGGCGTCGACCCACTTCTCGACCTCGGAAAGTGGGCGCGGATCGAGGTGGTAGTAGCGCTCGCGGCCGCGTGGCTCTTCGCGCACCAGCTTCGC
>CBIHPJ010000308.1:0-9982 GCA_966211295.1 uncultured Myxococcales bacterium
AGCCGATGCTCGCAGCCCGCCCCCACATCGAACCGCGCCGAGTCGCGACCGCCGACTCCGTGATGGTGAAGGAGATCTACCTCTCACTTCAGGGAGAGAGCTCCCACCAGGGCCTCCTCTGCGCCTTCGTGCGCCTCACCGGCTGTCATCTGCGCTGCAGCTACTGCGACTCCGAGTTCTCGTTTCACGGGGGCAAGCGGCAGAAGAACGCCGACGTCTTGAAGCAGGTCCTCGACCTGAAGACGCCCCGCGTGGAGCTCACCGGCGGAGAGCCCCTGCTGCAACCGGGCGCCTATCCGCTCATGGAGTCGATGCTCGACGCGGGCCTCATCGTGCTCCTCGAGACGAGCGGCGCGATCGACGTGCGCGAAGTTCCCGAAGGCGTGCACGCGATCGTCGACATGAAGACGCCGTCGTCGGGCGAGGTCTCTCGCAACGACCTCCGCAACTTCGATTCGATGGACTCGCGCGACGAGCTCAAGTTCGTGATCGGCTCTCGCGAAGACTACGACTGGTCGGTGCGCCTGATGCGCGAGCACAAGCTCGACGCGAAGCCGTTCTCGATCCTCTTCTCCACGGTCTTCAGCAAACTCTCCCCCACGCAGCTCGCGGAGTGGATCATCGCGGACCGCCTGCCGGTGCGCTTCCAGCTGCAGCAGCACAAGTACCTCTGGGATCCGAACGCGCGCGGCGTCTGACTAAGCCTTGCGCCATTCGCCGCCCACGCGGGCCCAGCGCATGCCGTGATGCTCGAGCGCCCTGAGCGAGCTCAGCGCGCGTCCCGTCTGCAGCACGTTGATCAACGAGTCGAGGTGCCAATGCGCCTCGATGATCTGCAGCTTCTCCAACTTGAACGGAACCGGATCGTGCGCGAGGTCGAGCGCGATGTGCTCTGGCACGCCAGTGAGCGTGGTGAGCGAGCGCAGCACCGGTTGTCGCAGGAACTTGCTCACGCGATCGGTGGTGACGCCGCGCAGCGCGCGCAAGTCGAGCCAACGCACTGAGCTCCAGCCCACGTGACCTGCGAGCTCGAGCGCACGCACACCGCCCAGCGTTCCCGCCACGACAGCGCCTCGCTCGAAGCGAAGACACTCGAGCTTGAGCGCACGTGACAGCGGACCGAGCCATCGTCGCGCGTACCGGGTCTGCAGCTGGTGCATGCGCTTGCGCTGCCCTTGTTGCAGCCCGCGCGTCGCCTCGAAGTGCTGCAGCACGAGGAATTCACCGAGCGGATCCTCGTAGCCGGACAACCAGTCCGCGGTGACCAGTCGCTCATTGTCAGTGAGATCACTCAGCAACGGCACCGTCGGAAGAACGAGCGGACGCGCAGTCGAAGCCGGAGGCGCCGGAATGCTGCCGCACAGCACGCGGACCTCGTTCATGAGCCAGTGACGTGAGGTGGCAGTGCTCCCGCGCTGGTTCGCCACCAGATCAGGAAGCCAGCGCTTCACGCGCGGATCGCCAAGACACGCGAGTGTCGAGAACACCCGACGCCACAGCGCGCGGTGCTCAGGCCCGGCGAGATCTTCCCGCGCCTCGAGCGCCCACTGGAGCGCGACCGAGACATGCGGATCCGGAGCGAAGCCACGCAACGCATCGAGCCGCTCCCCGAAGCGTCGATCATCCACGGGAGGGAGCATCGCCAGCAGCCCCGGGAGATCTTCCTCGCGGCGCTGCAGACAGAGCTCTCCCCAGCGGGCGTCGCCGAACTGCGGGCGAGTGCGCACGAGGTGTTCGTGAAGTGCGTCGATGTTCAGCGCTGTTTGCTCGCAGCGGGACACACGCCACCGCGAGAGCGCATCGGTGAGCTCTCGTTCCACGGCGGAGGCCTCGCAGTGATCAACATGCCGCGTGGACGGCGAGGCGATTCTATGCTGACGACCTTCTCCCTGTCCCCTCGGGAGAGGGTCGGGGTGAGGGCATAATCACTGAGCACCCTGCGCGAAGATCTGCGCAACGGGAATACACGCAGGCACGCGCGCCTTCGATGCGCATGCCCTCGATGACCCGCACCCTGCAGTTCGCCCTCGCAGAGCGCATCTCCCACCTCGACGCAGCCGCCTGGAACGAACTCACGCAGCACGCCGGCGTCTTCATGAAGCGCCCGTTCCTCATCGCGCTCGAGCGTGCACTCCCCGCGAACGTCGCGCCTCGCTACGCGCTCATCTACCAGGGCGACGAAGCGATCGCGGCGATGAGCCTGCAGCTGGTGCGCGTCGAAGGCCGCTCCGCAATTTCCTCCACCACTCCACTCAGCGGCCTCACCCAGCTCTTCGACGAACGCGCGCTCGTGCTCGGCAGCCTCGTCGGTTGGGGCGACACCGGCCTCGCGATCAAACCTGGCGCTGACTCCGAGCTGGTCTGGAGCGAAGCGCTGCGCGTGATGGACAAGCTGCGCCGCTTCGAAAAATCCGAAGGCGTGGTGAACGTGAGCTTCGTGAAGGACGCCGCGATCGACGATGACGAGCACGCGCTCCGTAAGCGCGGCTACCAACGCGCTCCTTCAGGACCCGACATGCTGCTCGACCTCGATCCCGCCTGGCGTGGGCTCGAGGGCTATCTCGCCTCGCTCGCATCGAAGCGCCGCCGCGCGGTGAAGAAGACGATCGAAGATCTCGAGGGCGTCGGGTACTCGATGCGTCGGCTCACCATCGAAGATCTGCAGAAGTACGAGTCGCGCCTCGATGAGCTCTACGGCCAGGTGTGGGCGAACGCAGAAGTGCGGCCGCTCCGTCTCTCCGGAAAGTTCTTCGTCGAGCTCCAGAAGCAGCTCGGCGACGACTGCGTGGTGATGGGCCTCGAGAGAACAGGAGCGGAGCCGGTCCAGCCGCAGTTGGCTGGGCGTTGCGAATCTGAAGCGGAGCGGAAAATTCGCAGAGGCGAAGCGACCCAGGAAGGCGGAGTGCTCGATGGCTTCGGAGTGTGCCTGCGCAGTGGCTCACTCTGCGTCGGCTACTACCTCGGCTACGACAAGTCGGTGGACGCGCCTCTTTATCTGCGACTGCTGATCTCCATCCTCGAGCAGGGAATCGCGTTCCGCTGCACGCGCGTGTCGATGGGGAGAACCGCGGAGGAACCGAAGGCGCGACTGGGCGCAGTGCCGGGAAGTCCCGCGCTCTGGGTGAAGCACCGCACGCCGCCGTTCAACTGGGCCGTGGGCGCGATCCTGGGAACGATCGAGTCGCCCGCGATCGAGACGCATCGCGTCTTCAAGAACGAGGCGTGACCCTCTCCCCGCTTCGTCGCAGGGAGAGGGAAATGAAGTTCAGCGGCGAGCGCGAGCGGTACGAGCAGACGCGCGGGTCGGAGCACTGCGGCGCGCGGTGGCAGTCGCCTTCCGCGCGGTCGCCTTGCGAGCCGGAGTCGCAGCGGCCGTCGACTTCACGATCGGCTTCGACGCGGTCTCTTCAGGCGCCAGGCGAACGGCCGGCATCTGCGACACCGACACGCGCTGCTTCATGCGCGCGGTGCGAGCGACGAGCTCGGTCTTCACCTGATTGAAGTAGTCGCGGCCGCCCGGCACCACCGACTGGCCGTCGATGATCTCAGGCTGGGCCTGAACCACGATCGGCCACGCGGGGGTGCGCGTGTCGAGCTGCTTGAGGCGCTGCGTAAGGAGCTGCCGGAACGTCGTGAGCGTCTCGAGCTCAGCGATCTTTCCGGGGGCGAGGAGAACGGCGGCGAACAAGCCCGGTCGCCCGGCCTCGTCGATGCCCTTCATCGTGAACGCGTCAGCGATGCCGAACCCCGGCACCAGCGAACGCATCATCAGTTCTCGTGACAACTCCAGGAGCTTTCCGTCCAGGCGGGTGTCGTCCAACATGGAGGCGTGTGTACATGAATTCGCCTCGGTCATGCAGGTAGGCACGTAAAGATTGTTGCAACCTGATGATCTCACAGGCGAATTTGGACAGGGGATTCTCAGTCTTTGAGTGCGGGCCTCATTTCAGGGGGTTGAGGAGTTCCCCAAGAAGCGCGTCTCCGGCCAGCCCCAACCTCCCCCGAATCGCCACCCGCGGCTCGAAGACATGGACCGCACCTCGCGGCATTCGGAGCGGGACGAGCTCTTTGCGAGCGAGCTCCTTCTCGATGAGCCAGTCGGGCAACCAGCCGAAGCCGATGCCCGCGACGATCGCCGACTTCTTCGAATGAAAGTCCGGCAGGTGAACGGTGCTCTGCGTGTCGAGCTCGGCGGTCGCCAGTTGAAGACGGGGATCACTCCCGCGCACCGTGAGCAGCACGTGCTCAGCGAGGTGCTCGCGCGTGACGTTCTGCAACTTCGCGAGGGGATGACTCTTGTGCGCGATCAGTCGCGCAGAGAGCCGCGGAAGTTTGTGCACCGTGAGCCCTTCGCTCTGAGTCACAGGCAGCACCGACACCATCACCTGCGCCTGCTCGGAGACGAAGCGCGACTCCACTCCGCTCAGTGAGTCGACGGAGAGGATCACGCGCGTGGGCGCCTTCTTCTCTCGCACGCGCTTCACCACCTCGAGCACCGGAGTGAGCGGAACGATCGCGTCGAACACCACGCGCAGCACCGGTTCCCAACCAGACTGCAGCACCGTGCAGGTCTCCTGGAGTGAACGTTCCACCGCGAGCAATTCGCGGCAGTGCTTGAGCACCGCGTCGCCCGCCGAGGTGAGTCTCGTTCGATAGCCGCTGCGGTCGAAGAGCTCGAGTCCGGTCTGCTGCTCCAGCTGCTTGAGCGCGTAGAGCACCGCGGGGTGTCCCTTGTGGAGCCGCTTCGCCGCTGCCTGCAACGTCCCCTCCCGAGCGAAAGCGTCGAGCGTGCGGGCCTGATCGATGGTCACGTTCATTGTCGAATCACTAGACAATGATGTTCAACTCTTTGTCACTATTCCGTGAGCGACCCGGCGCCCTACGAAGAGACGCATGGACATTCCCTGGATCCGCGGACGTGTCGCAGCACAGGCCCACGTGGGACTCCCCGAAGGCACGGTGGAAGAGGAGTACGCCCGCGATGGCTTCTTCGGCCGCTACGCCCATCTCTATCGGAAGCACGCGCCCGTCGGCTGGACCCGCATCGAAGGCCCGCTCCGTCCCCGCGCATACGATCTTCGGAAACTCGAGAGCGCCCTCGATTGGACGGAGGCGCGCCGCGGCGTGCTCGGTAACGAAGACATCAAGCTCTCGCTCGCCACCCTCTCCACCCCGATGCCGTACCTCTTCCGCAACGCCGACGCGGATGAACTCTTCTTCGTGCACGAAGGCGCGGGCCGTCTGGAGACCGACTTCGGTCCCTTCGCGTACGAGCCCGGTGACTACCTCGTGGTGCCGCGCGGAACGTCGTACCGACTGAGCCCCACGAGTCTCTCGAAGCTGCTCGTGCTCGAAGCGTTCAGCGAGATCCGCTTCCCCGAGAAGGGAATGCTCGGTCAGCACGCGCTCTTCGATCCCGCGGTGGTGCAGGTGCCGACGCCTGAGGCCTCTTCACTCACGCCCAACTCCGCCGGCGAGTTCGAGCTGCACATCCTCAACGCGGGCGAAGTGACCAAGGTCTTCTACCCCTTCAATCCGCACGACGTGATCGGCTGGAAGGGAACGCTCGCGCCGATGAAGTTGAACGTGCGCGACATCCGCCCGGTGTTGTCGGACCGGTACCACCTGCCTCCGTCGGCTCACACGACCTTCGTGATGCGCAACGCGGTGATCTGCAGCTTCTTGCCGAGGCCGCTCGAGAACGGCGACCCGTCGGCGCTGAAGGTGCCGTTCTACCACTCGAACATCGACTTCGATGAGGTGCTCTTCTACCACTCGGGTGACTTCTTCAGCCGCGCGGGCATCGCGCCGGGAATGCTCACCTTCCATCCGCAGGGCATTCATCACGGCCCGCAGGAGAAGGCGTTCGAGCGCAGCCGCTCCGCCACCCGCACCGAAGAAGTCGCGGTGATGCTCGACACGAAGCGCCCACTCAAAATCCTTCACGACGCCAAGCGCACCGAGCTCATCGATTACTGGAAGTCCTGGAAGGAGAACACGAAGTGAAGCCCCAATTCCCCGTCTCGCAGCACAACCCCTGCGGCCTCGATGGCCTCGACTTCGTGGAGTTCGTCTCGCCCGATCCGTCGCGCCTCGACGCGCTCTTCAAGGCGTTCGGCTTCAGCAAGACGATGCGCCACCAGGGCAAGCCGATCGACCTCTACCAACAGGGCGACATCTCATTCCTGATCAACCGCGAGCCCCACTCGTTCGCGGCGAGCTTCGGCCAGGTGCACGGCCCGTCGATCTGCTCGATGGGTTGGCGAGTGAAGAACGCGGAGCACGCGCTGGAGACCGCGGTGAAGCGTGGCGCGCGTCGTGGACCCGAGCCGCTCAGCATCTTCGGCATCGGCGACAGCCTCATTCAGTTCGTCGACGACACGTCGTGGGCGCTGCGGAACTTCGTGCCGCTCGAGAGTCCAGAGCGAGTTCCCGACAAGGGCTTCCTCGCGCTCGATCACCTCACGAACAACGTCGAGAAGGGGACGATGGGTCGCTGGGCCGACTTCTACAAACAGATCTTCGGTTTCGAAGAGGTCCGCTACTTCGACATCCGCGGAGCGAAGACCGGGCTCACTTCGTACGCGCTGCGTTCTCCGTGCGGCCGCTTCTGCATTCCGATCAACGAGGCCGACGAGAAGAAGTCGCAGATCAACGAGTACCTCGAGGAATACAAAGGCCCGGGCATTCAGCACCTCGCGTTCATCACCACCGACATCCTCGAATCGCTGCGCAAGCTCGAGGGCACGCCCATCGAGATGCTCGACATGGACGACGCGTATTACGCCGAGGTCTTCCAACGAGTGCCACGCGTGACCGAAGACCGCGTCGAACTGCGCAAGCGCAACGTCCTCATCGATGGAGATGACGAGGGCTACCTGCTGCAGATCTTCACGAAGAACCTGGTGGGGCCGATCTTCATCGAGCTGATTCAGCGGAAGAACCACAGCTCGTTCGGCGAAGGAAACTTCGGAGCGCTCTTCCGCAGCATCGAGCGCGAGCAGGCAAAGCGCGGCGTATTCGATCGAGCGTGAGCGAGGTATAGGCGCTGCCAGTCGTGCAGTTCCTCCTCGTCACCTCGCTGCTGTGGGCGTTCTCGTTCGGGCTGACCAGGCAGCTCGTCGGGCTCGATGGCGCGTTCATCTCTGCCGCGCGGCTGGGGCTCGCGCTGCTGGTGCTCCTGCCGTTTCTGCGCCCTGGTGCGATTCCCTCGCGAAGCCGAATCCGCCTCGCCGCGATCGGAGCGGTGCAGTTCGGCCTGATGTACCTCGCGTACAACGAGAGCTATCGCTTCTTGAAGAGCGCCGAGGTCGCGTTGTTCACGCTCACCACTCCGGTGATGGTGACGCTGCTCGCTGACGCGCTCGAGCGTCGGTTCCGGATTCAGGGTCTGCTCGCTGCGGGGCTGGCAGTGCTCGCGGGCGGAGCGATCGTGTTCCGGTCGGCCACCCTGGAGAGCACGTTGCTCGGCATCGCGCTCGTGCAGTTCTCGAACGCCGCCTTCGCGGTGGGCCAGGTGCTCTACAAACGCGAGCGCGGAAGCGCGGGGAAGGATCAGGAAGTGTTCGCCCTGCTCTACCTCGGTGCGTGCGCGGTCGTGATCCCCGCGTCGTTCCTTCGAACCGACTTCGCGGCGCTCGCGCTCACGACCAAGCAAGTGAGCATCTTGCTGTACCTCGGCATCGCTGCCTCGGGCCTCGGGTTCCTCTTCTGGAATCGCGGAGCCACGAAGGTGAGCTCCGGCACGCTGGCGGCGATGAACAACGCGAAGGTGCCGCTCGCCGTCGCGGTCTCGCTGATCGTCTTCGGAGAGCAGGTCGATCTTCCGCGGCTTGTCGTAAGTGCCGCCTTGCTCGCCCTGGCAGTGTGGATCGCGGAGCTGTCTCCCTCTCCCCTCGGGAGAGGGTCAGGGTGAGGGCAAGTCACTGAGTGTCCGTTCCGCCTGACTCTTGCGACAGACAATCAAGGCGTGGCACTTCTCCTCGATGGCCTTCCGCAAGCTCGCCCCCCCGAGCCTCGTCGTCGCGCTGTTCCTCTTTGGTTGTGACTCCGCCACGCCACTTCCCGACTCCGGAACGCCTTCGTGCATTCCTGGCAGCACGACGATCGACGAACTCTTCACCACGCAAATCGGACCGAAGTGTCTGAGCTGCCACGGCGCGGGCTCCGGACAAGGCGGACTCTTCTTCACCGACGCGAAGAGCTTCCACGCCGCGATGGTGAACGTGACGTCGACCACCACGCAGTCGGCGAAGCGCGTGGTGCCCGGGCATCCTGAAACGAGTCAGCTGGTCTTCCGCATCAGCGCGGACACCTCGGCCGCGCAGCGCATGCCGCTCGGAGGCACTCCGCTCGAAGCGCACACCGTCGACGCGATCGCAGGATGGATCTGCGCGGGCGCGCAGGCTCCGAGCGCGACGGATGCGGGAACGATGGACGGCGGTACGGACGCGGGGCTTCCCGATGCAGGCCCGATGGACGCGGGGCTCTCGCTCACCTCGTTCTCCCCGCAGGCCGGAGTGGTGGGCACGCGCGTGACGCTCACGGGCACGGGCTTCTCCACCACTGCTTCCGAAGATCTCGTGTTCTTCGCCGGAGCAAGCGCGCTCGTGCACACCGCGACGGGTACGCAACTCGAGATCGAAGTTCCTGCTGACGCGGGAACTGGACTCATCAGCATCACGGTCTTCGGCAGCACGGTGATGAGCGCGACAGCATTCACGGTGGTCGCAGGAGCTCCGGCGCCGGTGCTGACCTCGGCCACTCCTTCGTCAGTGCTCGTGGGAGCCGCCACCCAGACCGTCGTGCTCGATGGACAGAGCTTCGTCGCGAGCTCGGTGGCGAAGCTCGACGGCACCGCGCTCCCCACCACGTTCGTGAGCGCGACGCGGTTGTCCGCGCAGATCGACGCGGCGGTGTTCGCGCAGGCGGGCACGCATCAGCTCACGGTGACGACTGCAGCTCCGGATGGTGGCGCGGGTGGAGGCACGAGCGCGGCATTGACGTTCACGGTGCAGAACCCTGCTCCGACGATCACCAGCATCACGCCTGCGAGTGTGGCGGTGGGCGGTGCTGCGTTCTCGCTCACGGTTGCAGGCATGGGCTTCGTGGCGAACTCCGTGGTCGAGCTCGACGGCGCGCCAGTCACCACGACCTTCGTGTCTGCCACCTCGCTCACCGCTGCGATGCCCAGTTTCTCCACTGCGACCACGCACAACATCGTGGTGCGCAATCCAGCTCCCGGCGGAGGCGCGAGCAGTCAGCGCACTTTGACCGCGATCGCGGATCCACTCCCTTCGATCTCCACGCTCTCGCCGAACCCGGGCCCCGCGAACCAGGCCTTCACGCTCAACATCACGGGCGCGAACTTCACCTGCTCGGGCGGAGGTCCAGTGGTGCTCTTCGACGGCGGAGTGCTGCCGAACTCGGCTTGCACCGCGACCACGTTGAGCGCGCAGATCCCGGCGACCACTGCGGGCACGAGTGACGTCGTGGTGCGCAACCCGAACAACGACGTGAGCGCGCCGGTCAGTCTCACGCTCGTAGCGCCGAACGCAGTGCCGACGTTGAGCTCGATCTCTCCCACTCAAGTGAACAGCGGGAGCGGCGCGCAGACGCTCACGGTCACTGGTACCGACTTCGTCAACGGGTCGACGGTGCGTGTCGATGGGGTCGCGCGCACCACGACCTTCGTGAGCTCGACCTCACTCACCGCCGCGCTGCTCGCGAGCGACGTCACGAATCCGGGATCGAAGAGCATCACCGTGTTCACGCCGACGCCTGGCGGTGGCACGAGTGCGCCGCAGACGCTCACCATCGTGTTCGTGAATCCCGTGCCCTCGCTCACCAGCCTCACGCCTTCGCAGCTGGTGACGGGCTCGGGCGCGACGCAGGTGCGCATCGACGGCTCGGGCTTCGTGTCGACTTCGCAGGCGACGCTCGATGGGGTTCTGCGCACCAGCTCGTTCGTCTCGAGCAACGT
>CBIHPJ010000309.1:0-9981 GCA_966211295.1 uncultured Myxococcales bacterium
CGGGCGGCACCACCAGCTCGAACAACCGCTTCTCCATCACCCAGAACATCCAGGGCCAGACGATCACGCCGACGCTCAGCAAGAGCATCGAGGTGACCGAGGTCGACATGCCGCTGCTCGTGTCTGACCAGATGGAGATCGTCGCCGACATCCCCGGCATGGGCGCCGGCTCTGGCGGCACCGTGGTGGTCTCGGTGATCAGCGGCATCAAGCCGTGCCTCACCACCGACCCGATGGACGAGATCGACTTCGGTGACCCGGCGGAAGAACTCACGGCGCGCGTCTTCAAGATCAAGAACGGCGTCGGCTGCGGCACCCTGATCGTCGACTCGGTCGGAGTGTCGACGCAGCCCTTCTTCTCGCTCATCGATCCGATCATCCAGGTTCCCGCCACGGTGCCCGCAGGTGGGGAGCTGGAGACCACGGTGCAGTACCGCCGGCCTTCCACGGGCGGTATGCAGTTGGCCGACCTCAAGGTCGTGAGCAACGACACCGACTACGGCGCGCCGCAGTACAAGCTGCTCCTGCTCCGCTCGAATGCGTCGCTCGACCAGATTCCGAACGCGCAGATCACCGCCTGCCAGCCGGCTCAGCTGATCAACGATCCCGACTGCCGCCTCGGCTCGCAGACCGCGGTCTCGTACAACCTGTCGATGATCGACCCTGATGAGGTCACGCTCTCGGGCATCAACTCGACCGACAACAACATGGTGAAGGAGTACCGGTTCACGATGCTCCCCGGCTCGCCGATGGGCACGTCGAGCGCGCTCGCGAACAACGGAATGAAGATCCTGACGCCCAAGACGAAGCTCACGATTCCGCCGGGCGTGACGGGAACGTTCCGCATCGGTCTCGAGGTCTTCGACGATCGCGGCCAGAAGTCGGCGAACACCGACGTCATCACCGTCAACATCTACCCGTAACGAGGTTCGCCCCTCACCCCCACCCTCTCCCCGCTCCGCAGGGTGAGGGCGCACAGGTCAGCTCGGGGATTGACCGAGCCGTACCAAAGGCGAGCGATGCGTGAGACTGCGCATCGCGAGCTTGTCGAGGCGCGTGTTCCGGTAGACCTCGAGCATGCGCTCCTGGCCCAGGGACCAGACCGAGAACATCGTGCAGCTCCTGGTGAAGTTGCAGCCGCCGTGATCCTTCTCGGTGCACACGTTCACCGAGATGGGCCCTTCGACCGCCTGGATCACGTCGAGGAAGCTGACCTGGGAGGCAGGCACCGCGAGCGAGTAACCGCCGTGCGAGCCGCGCACCGACTTCACCAGCTTCGCCTTCACCAGCGTCTTGAGGATCTTCGCGAGGAACTCCTCGGGAATGTCCATCTGGCGCGCGATCTCCCTGAAAGACGTGGTGATGCCGTCCGGCAGCGACGCGAGAAAAATCATCGCCCGCGTGCCGTACTCAATCTTCCGGGAGATCTGGAAGGCGTGCTGCATGGCGAGGTACAGGACGCTTAGCATGATCGACCTCCACTCGCACACGACCGCTTCCGACGGGCAGTACCCGCCCCACGAGCAGGTCGCCAAGGCCGCGAAGGCTGGAGTCACCGTACTGGCCGTCACCGACCACGACACCGTCGCGGGGCTGGCGGCGTGCGCCGAGGCCGCGGCGGCGAACAACATGCGGCTGGTGCCGGGCATCGAGATCTCCTGCATCCACCACCGGCGTGAGATCCACATCCTCGGGCACTTCGTGGACCCGTCGAACAGGGGCCTCGCTGACTACGCGCTGCAGCTGGTGACCGAGCGCGACAAGCGCATGGAGCTGATGATCCAGAAGCTCGTCGCCCAGGGCGTGCCGGTGACCATGGAACAGGTGCGCGCGCTCGCCGGTGACGCGACGCTGACGCGCCCTCACCTCGCGCGAGTGCTGGTCGAGCTCCGCATCTGCACCTCGACCAAGGAGGCCTTCGACCGCTTCCTCGGAGACGGGAAGTCGGCGTGGGTGCAGCGCTTCGAGCTCCCCGTCGAGCGCGCCATCGAGCTCATCCACGGAGCGGGCGGCACCGCGACCATCGCGCACCCCGGCAGCTCACGCGTGAATCGCCTCGAGGTCGAGACGATGGCGAAGGCGGGGCTCGACGGCATCGAGGTGATCCACAGCGATCATCCTCCAAGCCAGCGCGAGGTCTTCCAGAAGTGGGCGACCGAGCTGAAGCTCACCTGCACCGCCGGCAGCGACTTTCACGGCGAGAAGGTTGCGCCCGATCGTCACTTTGGTTCGGTGGGCATGAACCCGGCCGAGTTCAAGGCGCTGGAAGCGCGAAGGCCCTGAGCCGGCGCTATAACTACGGACATGCTGCCCCCGACCACAGAGGAGCTCCGCAATCCGGAGCACCGGCCGTACTTCCTCTGGTGGCTCGATGCGACCGTGGCTGATCTGCGCGCGAAGCTGGCGTCTCCCGAGCTCGATACGCGTGCGTACTGGATGGGGGCGCTCCTGCGCGAAGCCAACACGCGCGACGTGTGGCTCTTCGTCAGCGAAGAAGAGATCAAGAAGATGTGGCCTCACCTGACCCGGTACCTCGGGAGATCGCGAGCGCGCTGGGCCTGGTTGCTCGATCTCCCACTGTTGCCGTGGCCGCCTCCGGAGGCACATGCGAGCAGCGTTTGATGCCCGCATCGCGTCTCCCGAGGTCCTTCGCTTCGTGCGCGAGTGCCAGTCTCGAGTGCGATGCACGCTCGCAGGAGGCGTGGCGCTGAGTGGCGCCTACCTCGGCCATCGGCTCTCGAAGGACGTCGACCTGTTCTTCCGCGACCGTGCGGCCCTACGCATTCTCACGTCTGCGCTGACGGAAGCAGCGAGCGTTGCCGGCGGGACGATCCAGATCACCCAGGACGCGGGCACCTTCGTGCGCGCCACGCTCGAGCTCGGCGCCCAGCGAATCGACGTCGACCTGGCGGTGGATGCAACGCCCGAGCTGGGCCCGACCCAGCGGATCGACGGTGTAGAGATCCTCTCGCTCGAGGACCTGCGCGCCTCGAAGTTGACCTGCCTGCTCTCGCGTTCGGAGCCGCGCGATCTCGTCGACGTTCTCTTCCTCGAGAAGGCGGGCTTCCGCGCCGATCGCGATCTCCCACTCGCGCTCAAGAAAGACGCTGGCGTCGACCCCGCCGTCATGGGGTGGCTGCTCGATCAGTTCCCGGTGGAACCGCTCCCGGTGATGCTCAAGCCACTCACAGCCGCGGAGCTGCGAGCGTTCAGAGACGACTTGCGCGAGCGCCTGCGGAACCTCGCGCGAGCGAAGTGATTACTTCTCTTTCCACAACCCTGGGTCGATCGTCGGAGCCTTCACCGTCGTATCGAGCTCCACGTTCGCGTTCGACTTCGCCTCGAGCCCACCCACGCTCCGCGCCTGGACGTTGAGCGAGTTCTTCCCTTCCTTCAGCGAAATCGGCACCTCGAAGTGACCCTTGTCGTCCACGGTGACGATGCGGCCCTGCACCTCGACCATCGATCCCGGCGCGACATCGCCCTTCAGCATCAGCTTCGGCGTGTTGATCGTCTTCCGCGTGGGCATCGCCACCTTGAGCAGCAGCGACGAAGGAATCGTCATCGGCGCGCTCGGAGCCTGACCCGGCTGCACGATCGACTGCTGACCCGCGCGGACGATCACCACGCGGCCCGCTCCGGAGAACGCGACCTCGCCGCTCTCGGCGCCGACCGCGACCGTGCCCTTGCCGTTGCTCGCGATGGTGAACACGCCACCATCCGTGATCGCCGTGGCATCACTTCCCTGCGCGCGCACTTCGAAGGTGTGGCGCCCGCCGCCCTTCACGGTGGCCTTCGCCATACCGCTCTCGAGGAGCAGCTTGGTGATGCTCTCCTTCAGATCCCCAATCCCGACCTCGGTGCCCGGTTCCATCTTCACTTCCCAGGTCTCGCCGCCGACGAGCACGGCGTAGCTGCCGTCGCTCGTGCGCACGCCGTCACTGGGGAGCAGCGGATCGCCAGGCTTCGCGTCCTGCCAGCCGCCGTCGGCACCGCGGCGGATCTGCACCGTGCCATTCACTTCACCGAGGCGAATCTCGACGGCCTTCGGTCCCGCATCGACCACCGCAACCGGAGGAGGCGGCACCACGAGTGGCGGAGGCTTGGGCGGCTCAGAAAGGAAGAGCCACCACGCGAGTGGCACCATCGCCGCGATGGCGAGGAGGATCAGAGCGAAGCGAACACGGGGGGACATCTGCTGACCCTCTTCTTACCCCGTAATTCCCTTTCCCTGTCCGCCGACGTCAATCCCCGTCGCGGCGGCGTGGCGAGTCGTGGTCCCCGCGGCCTTGAGGAACATCTGGAAGGTGGCGCCCTTCCCCACTTCGCTCTGCACCTCCAGGCGACCCTGGTGCTCCTGCACCACGCGGTACGCGACGGCGAGCCCCAGACCGATGTTGGTCCACACGTCCTTGGTGGTGAAGAACGGCTCGAAGATGCGCGTGAGGTTCTCGGGCGGAATGCCCTTGCCCGTATCGGTGATGCTGAGCAGCGCGCCCTCAGGAGACTTCTCGACCTGCACGGTGAGCTTCTTGGTCGCGCTCGCGGTCATGGCGGTGCGCGCGTTGGCGCAGAGCTGGCCGAGCACCTGCTCGAGCTGCTCCGAGTCGCCGTCGATCATCGTGGGCGCACCAGGGAGCACCACGTCGACGGTGACGCCGGGTGAGCGCTCCTTCTCGAGCGTCATGGTCTTCTTCACCACGGTGGTCAGATCCATCGGCGCGAGCGCGACCTCTCCGCGCTTCTGCGAGAAGCGGAGCAGCTGCAGGGTGATCTCACGGCACCGATGCGCGCTGTCTTCGATCTGCTTGAGGAGCGAGAAGTTCTCGTCGCTCTCCTTGGTGTCCATCAGCATCAGCTGCGCGTTGCCGAGGATGCCGACCAGCGGATTGTTGATCTCGTGAGCGACGCCGGCGCCGAGCTGACCGATCGCCGCGAGCTTCTGCGCCTCGAGCAAGTGCGCCTGCGCGGCGCGCAAGTCGGCCATCGCCTCGTCGACCTTCTTCTTGAGCTCGTCGTTCCACTTCTCGAGGCGCGCGCGCGAGCTCTCGAGCTCGGCGCCCATCGCGTTGAACGTCTTGCCGAGCGCGGTGAGCTCGTCGTCGCCGGAGAGCACCGCGCGCTTCGAAAGATCACCCTTGGCGAAGGCCTCGGCGAGCGAGCTCAAATGCCCCAGGCGCGAAGCGAGCCACCGGGTGAAGAAGATCGACACGATCACCAACAGCAGCACCGCGATGCCCATGCCGCCGAGCACGCTCTTGCGCAGCGAGACGATCGGCCCGCGCGCCGCATCGAGAGGAATCGAGGTGACCGCGGTGAGCCCCAGCTTGCCGGGGACCTTCGCGAGCGAGAGCTGCTCGGTCGACGACGTGGCGAGCTCCAGTCCCGACTTGAGCGCGGCCAATCTCTCGGCTTCGAGCGAGGCGACCTTCTGATGCCACTGGCTGCTCGCCACCACGCGTCCATCCGCGTCGGCGATCTCGAGCGTGGTGAGCGGCGGGGCGTGCTCCACCAGCCAGCGATCGAGCACGGTGAGGGTGAGGCCCAGCACCACCATGGGAGCCTCAGCACCTCGCGGGCCCACCTGGATCGCAGCGGGCATCCACGGGCCGGCAGCGCTGTCTTGCGCGGAGCCGAGCGCCATCTGGCCCGGCTCTCCGAACGTGGCGAGCGTGACCAGGGGGAGCAACTTCGCCAGCTCCTCCCTCGTCACCTTGATCGCTGGACGCCCCTCGAGGCTCTCGATCAACGGCACCAGCTTTGGCCGCTTCGGATCGACGAGCGTGCCCGCCACCACGACCGGCGACTGACTCGAGAGCAGCGTCAGCCCACCTGCCGCTTCCTCGGCAGTGACGGTCGGCCAATCGATGAGGAGCGCCGATTGCGCGAGTGACTCCAGCGAGACAGCGAGCTGCGTCCCCGTCGCTTCGGCGGCCGCGGCGGCGAGCGCGCGCTGCTCACGTTCGAGGCGGGCAGCCAGCTCTCGTTCTGCTTCGCGCAGCAGCCAGAAACCCGCGAACGCCAGAGGGATCACCGCCGCCGCGAGCACGAAGAGCAGCAGCTTCTGGGAGAGCTTCAACATCGAGGCTGGACGATACGCGAAAGTCCGCTCATGGTCGCCGCATGCCCTCACCACTCGATGCGCTGGCGGCTTTCTCGAAGAAGCAGCTCGAAGCGAACGACGTGATGCGTCTGCTGGTGGAGCATGACGATTGGCAGGTCCCGGTGCCCTATCTCGAGGGCGACCAGGCCGACTCGGTGGTCATCTACTCCGAGAAGTTCTCGCTGCGTGAAGACACCCTGCTCGTCTTCACCGATCGCGCGTCGATGGACGTCGGTGCGCAGAAGCTCGGCCGCGAGGCCCTGGGGATCTACGCGGGCAACGTGAAAGGCACGAAGCTGTTCGGTGGGCTGGAGCGCCCGGCGCTGGCGAAGATCAAAGAGCTCCACGTGAACCCCGGATCGCCCGAGGAGAAGCGCTGGTTCGTGGGCCGCGGCGCGTTCATGCAGTGCGGTGCGTGGGCTGACGCGATCAAGTTGGAGCGCGCGCTGGCCAATCCGAACGCACAGATGTTCGGCGAGCTGAATCGCTACGACGGCTTCTGGGTGCCGATCGCGAAGAGTGATCAGACCTTCGTGCAGGTGCCGATGGATGACGGCAAGGTGTTCGTCTTCGCCTTCACCGCGCCCGATCACTACCGACGCTTCATCAAGAACCTGGGTGAGCGCGCCTCCCAGGTGGGCTCAGGAGTCGTGCCCGGCAAGAAGCTCTTTCCCTTCCTGCTCGGCACGAAGGTCGATGGCGTGCTGATCAACGGGCGCATGCCTTTGGACCGCAACGCGATGGATTTGATCGTCACCGCTCCCTGAGCGCTTGCACTCGCGGCTCGAAGCGTGTTTTGGGCCCGCCCGAAACATTTCGAAGCCTCTGGAGTCGCCATGCGCCGCCTGCTCATCCTCTCGTGCCTCATTCCCCTCGCTTGCACCGCGCCTGAAGGAAGAGGCCTGGCGCCGACCGAAGAGGGCCCGGGCGCAAAGGTGAAGTTCGATGTGTTTCACCGGCCGCTGCCGGACATCCCGCTCCCGAATGACTTCGCGTCTCGCTTCGACGCGACCTCGTTCACCAAGCGCCGTCTGAACGCGAGCCAGGTCGCTCCGACCGAGTGGGAGACCAAGACGCGCGCCGAGCTCGATGCGCTCGATGGCTGGGGAACGCTGGGCGCGATCTCCGTTTCGTTCGAGGCCGATCTCGACACCGAGAACATCATTCGCCGTCACCATGGTGATCGCTACGACACCAGCGACGACGTGATCCTCGTGGTCGACGTGACGAAGGGCTCTCCGGACTTCTGCAACGCGGCGCCGCTCGATCTCGGCGAGGGCCACTTCCCTGCCCGGCTCGATCGTCCCGACTACTACCCCGACGATCCGCGCGGTGGACTGCAGTCGCTGCTGTTCGAAGAGGTGGAAGAGGATCTCGACGGCGATGGCGAGCTCGATCCCGGAGAGGACACCGACATGGACGGCGTGCTCGATCATCCGAACACGCGCAGCAAGGCCGACCCGACGCTGATCACCTTCTACGAGCGCGAGACGAAGACGCTGATCGCGCGGCCGATCTACCCGCTGCGCGAAGGCACCACGTACGCGGTGGTGCTCACCAAGAACCTGAAAGACACCGAGGGCAACGCGGTGCGCTCGCCGTTCCGCTACGTGAATCACGCGGCGCAGACCAGGTCGCTGCAGCCGCTCGCGGACGAGTGCTTGAGCAAACTCGGATACTCAGTCGACGACGTCGCGTTTTCGTGGAGTTTCACCACGCAAGCGTGGACTCGCCCGATGGTGGCGGTGCGTGACGGCCTGTACGGCATGGGCCCGCTCGCTCGCCTCGCGACCGAATTCCCGGCGGAGATGGTGCTGCGCGACTCACGCGCTCGCATGCCCGGGGTCTACGGACGCATCGTGCCCAACACGCTCTTCATGGACATGGCGAAGAGCCTCTATTCGCAGTTCGGCTCGGGAAACTCCGCCGCGCAGGAGGATCTCTTCTTCGACAATTTTTCGTTCATCGACTTCCACGCGGTGGGCACCATCGACTCGCCGCAGTTCTTCCCGCGCTTCGAGGACGACGGAGTCACGCAGAAGAAGCTCACGGATCAGGTGTGGAAGTTGAACGCGGAGACGGGAGAGGCGTTCACTCGCCACGAGGGCGTGAACTATTGGCTGATGGTGCCGAAGAACCGGACCGGCCCGGCGCCGGTGGCGATCTTCATTCACGGTCACGGCAGCACGAAGTTCGACGCGATGAACGTGGCGGGCTTCCTCGCGCGCATGGGCATCGCGACCATGGGCATCGACGCGGTCAGCCACGGCGTCGACGTGGATCCGATTCTCCTCGAGGTGGTGAAGGGGCAGTTCAAGCAGCGCGGCATCGAGGGCATGGGCCAGGGCATCGTCGAGGGCCGCGCGCTCGATCAAAACGGAGACGGCAAGCTCGATAGCGGCGTCGACTACTGGACCGCGTACCTCTTCCACACGCGCGACATGGTGCGGCAGACGGGCGTCGATCTCTTCCAGGTGATTCGCGTGCTCAAGTCGTTCGATGGCGAGAAGACGTGGAAGTACGACGCCAACCTCGACGGCAAGCCCGACCTCGCAGGCGATCTCGACGGCGACGGCCGCGTGGACATCGGCGGCTCAGCGCCGATTCACGTCATCGGCGGCTCGCTCGGCGGAATCCTCAGCAGCTACATCGGCGGACTCGAGCCGCACGTCGAGACGGTGATCCCGATCATCGGCGGTGGCGGTCTGGCGGACATCGGCACGCGCAGCTCGTTGTCTGGAGTTCGCGACGCGATGGTGCTCCGCATGATGGCGCCGCTGGTGCTGCTGCGTGACGGCGTCATCTACGAGGGCGTGCCGGATCTCGTGGAATACAAGGAGCTCAAGGTCGGCACGCTCACCACCACGCCGAAGCCCGGCAGCATCGCGGTGCTTCGCAACCTCGACTCCGGAGAGTGGCGCTGCGGCCGCGTACAAGCCGGCGGCAAGCTGCGCGTGGCGGTGCCGAGCGACAAGGGTCACCGGCTCGAGCTGTCGTTCTACGAGGGAGAGCTCCCGTCGAAAGAGCGCGAGGGCTGCGTGCCCGAAGGCGAGCCCGTGGAGAAGATCAGCACCTTCGCTGTCGACGTGAAGTTCCAGGGCAAGACGTACGCCGCGGGGAGCGAGTTCATCGCGGTGACGGATGGCTTCGGGTTGCGCCGCGGAAATCCCGAGCTGCGCCGCATGCTCGGTCTCGCCCAGGTGGCGCTCGAAGGAGCGGACCCCGCGAACAGCGCGCCCTTCATGCACGGCGAGCGCACGCTCACCTACGGCAACGGAGAGACCGTCTCCACGCGCGCGTTCTACATCAACACCATGGGCGACTCCGGCGTGCCCACGGCGTCGGGCGTGATGATGGCGCGCGCTGCGGGGCTCATCGACTTCAAGAACGTCGATGCGCGGTACGCGAAGACGATCGATCAGGTGCTGCTCGACACGGGCACGGTGGAAGGCGCGGAGTCTTCGCGACGTTGGCTCGATTCGATGGGCCGCCCGGTGCTGATGGACATCGACGATCTGCAGAATCTCTCGACGGCAGGGGACGGCTTCGATGTTCCGCGCCTGTCACCGCCCCTGCGCCTCATCCGCCACAACACCGCGGCGCAGGGTGGAGGCATCAGCGCGCAGCTGTTCCCGATGATGGAGCCGCTGGGCACGCACGGCTTCCCGCAGCCGAAGCCCGAGCGAGCGTTCGATCTCGGTTCGCTGCTGATCAACCAGATGATCCGCTACCTCGCGACCAACGGAGAGCAGCTCGACTTCGATCCGTGCCAGCTCGACTGGTCGTGCAGCTGGCTCCCGCCCATGCAGTGACGCGTTTCTCCCTCTCCCTGCGACAGCGGGGAGAGGGCCGGGGAGAGGGGCGCTATTCGCTCACTG
>CBIHPJ010000310.1:0-9902 GCA_966211295.1 uncultured Myxococcales bacterium
CTCAGCAACCGGAGGCGGCTCAGCAACCGGAGGCGGCTCAGCAACCGGAGGCGGCTCAGCAACCGGAGGCGGTTCAGCAACTGGAGGCGGCTCAGCAACCGGAGGCGGCTCAGCAACCGGAGGCGGCTCAGCAACCGGAGGCGGCGGCGACGGCACACCGGCTGGCTGCGGCTGCACCGCGGACGGCGCATTCGCACCGCTGCTGTGGCTCGCGCTGCTGGCCTTCGCCCGAACCCGCGCGTCGCGAAAACTCTGAGGTCAGGGAGCCGACTTCCCCATGCAGCACTTCTTGAACTTGATCCCTGATCCGCACGAGCAGGGATCATTCCTGCCCACCTGATTCGCAGGCCGCCGAGCCGGTTCATGCGCCCGCCGTGCGGCCTCGACAGCGGCGAAGAGCTCGTCAGTCCGCGCACGCAGCTCGGGACTCAGGGGCGCGAGCTTCTGGTGCGCTTCCATGTAGCCCTGCAGCTCGATTCTCCCGAAGTCACCGCTCGAATCCGGAGTGAACTGCTCGATGGCGCGAACGATCATCGGCACGGCAGCAGGGTCGCCGTAGTCACCGAGACAAATCGATCCGAAGAACGGATTGTCTGCGTAGAGCGCGGAAAGCTGCTCGTAGATGCGCTGATCGCGAACGCCGAGATCAGCGATCACCGAGCAAACCGAGTCGCGAGCGTCTTCCGAAAGATCTTCGGAGAGGAGCGCGAGTGCAGGTTCCACGACCGCCGCGCCGAGCTTCGGGAGGTCCTGAATGAGCCGCTCGTGAAGCCAGTCATCCCAGTCGGTCTCGCAGAGCACGGAGAGCAAGGGGTCGATGGCTTCGACTGCCTTCAGCTCGATCAGGAGTTCAGCGGCGTGAACCGCGGCCCACACGCGATTGAGCTCCTCGTGCTCCAGGATCTGCAGAAGCCCGGGCACCGCCTCGGCGCCGAGCGCGAGGACTTGCGCTCGCACGTCGGGGTCGAGCTTCTCATCAGCGAATGAGACCCGAACGACGGGCACGGGAGGAAGCTCCTTCGCAGCCTCTTCGACCAATTCGAACATCTCGTCGACGCGCGCGCGGAGTGCGGGAGGAAGCGGGGCGATCGACTCATGCGCTTCGACGAGGCTCGGGAGCTCGAGGGTGTGGATCTTCGGGTCGAGATCGAACTCCTCGATGGCACGGGCGAGGAGTGGCAACGCAGCAGGGTCGCCGTATTCGCCGAATGCGATGGCGCCCTGCACCGGATTGCGAGCGAAGAGCGCAGAGAGCGCGTCGAAGATGCGCGAGTCGCGAATGCCGAGATCGGCAAGGACTGCACACAGTCCCTCACGCGCCACTTCGTCCTCAGTCGCAGCGAGTCTGGCGAGCGCGGGTTCGAGCACCGGAGCGCCCAATTTCCGAAGGCCCATGATGAGCCTGTCGTGAAGATTCTCGTCCCAAACCGTGTCGCAGAGCGCGTCCAACATCGTGTCGATCGTCTCGGTCGCCCTGAGCTCGACGAGGAGATCGACGGCATGCAGAGGTGCGTAGCCCTCACTGGGACTGTCGACGTCCCAGAGCTCGTCGTCCTCGAGGAACCGGAGGAGGCCAGGAATGGCGGCGGGACCAAGCGCGAGCAACTCCGCACGGAGCGCCGGGTCGAGGTCTTCGCCGACAGTCTCGAATCGAACGAGGGCCTGGTGAGTGGGAGCCATTCGCGCTGCGTACCTCAGTGAGCGGGCGCGAGTCCCTTCCGAGTTTTGATCCACCGGAAGAACCAGGGCGCGAGGTAGCCGATCGAGTAGCTGCGCGGGTAGATGACCCGAGCCGCGCGGTGCTCGACCGCGGAGCGCACGAGGCGAGCGAGCTCTTCCGGAGATCCCTCGGGAACCTTTCCGAGCTTCTCGCGGCCACCCATCTTGGCGAACGCGGCCTCGGCCATCGGAGTGGTGATGGGACCGGGGTACACGACGACGACGTGAACGTTGTGCGGGGCGAGCTCGACGCGGAGCGTCTCCGAAGCATTTGCGAGGCCGGCCTTCGAGGCGCCGTACCAGACGTGGCCCACGGACGCTGCGAGTCCGCCCGCGGAGGCGACCTGCACGATGGTGCCGCTCTTCCGCTCGATCATCTCGGGGAGCACGGCGCGCGTGATGAGCATCGGAGTGACGAGGTTGACCTCGAGCACCTTCACACCCTCCTTCGGATCTGAAGAGGCGAAGGGCCCGGTGTTCTCGATGCCGGCGTTGTTGACGAGGACGTCGATGGGTCCGTTCGCCGCGCGCGCGCCTTCGAGCCAGGAGGTGGCCTTCGAGACATCGGAAAGATCGAGCGGGCCTACGTGAGCGCCGCCGAGCTCGGAGGCGAGCTTCTCGAGCACCTCCTTCCGGCGTGCGACGAGGGTCAACTTCGCGCCCGCGCGCGCGTACTCGCGAGCGAGAGCCTCACCGATTCCACTCGAAGCACCAGTCAGGGCAACGTGCATGGCTCGCATCTGACACCAAATCCTGCAGGCTGTTACGAACGAGTCCTGATGAAGAAGAACCCTCGCCGCAAGCGACTTGGGCGCGTCGACACGAGCTGGACTGATCGCGAGGTGGCGAAGGAGCTGAGCGCTGCGTACGCCGACAGCTACCAGCGCATATCGAAGGTCATCATGAAGATCCCGCGCGGACGGATCATGACGTACGGACAAGTGGCGGAGGACGCGGGCCTGGGCCGCGCGGCGCGTCTGGTCGGGTACGCGCTCCACACGATCTACGTCTTCGTCCCGTGGCACCGCGTGCTCGGCAAACGCTCGGCGGGCATCGCGCACGTGTCGATCAAAGACGCCGAGTTCGGCGCACGGCAGCGCATCTTGCTCGAAAAAGAAGGCGTGCAGTTCACCGCTTCCGCGGGCGTCTCACTCGAGAAGTACGGCTTCCGTCTCAACAAGGCCCGGAGTTCGGTACAAACGAGGGATGGAGATCCGGGCGCACGGAAAGATCGTCGAAGTCGAGTACGGACCCGATGAACAGGTCACCGTCGCCCGCCAGCATGAGGTGAAGGCCGCGGTGGCGAAGGCGCTCCTCCAGAACCCAGTGGGCCTGCTCGTCTACGTCCCGCTCTCCCTCCGGCAGCTCGATGTCAGCGTCGCCGCGTTCTGGATGGGCGGCTTCCGCGAGCTCGCTCCCAGCGGCTTCAGAGCGATGGCCGCCGTCACCGCCTCGCGTCCCCTCACCTTCTTCGCCTCCAACTTCTCGAAGACGCTGGAGCTCGTCGGCGCGAAGGTTCAGATCAAGGTCTTCCAGGACGCCACCGGCGCCCGCGAGTGGTTGGAGCAGGTGGTTTGAAGGAGCGCGCATGACGACTGAGATCTCCGTTCACGGCAGTGCCAAGGGCTTCGCGCAGCAGATCACCGCGGGAGCGCACCAGCTCATCGCCGACGAACCCGTCAGTGTCGGCGGAACTGACACGGGGCCCGACCCGTATCAGTTGCTCCTTTCGGCGCTCGGCGCCTGCACCTCGATGACCATCTCGATCTACGCGCGACGCAAGCAGTGGCCGCTCGAAGCAGTCACCGTGCGGCTCCGGCACTCCCGCGTGTACGCCGCGGACTGCGAAGAGGCCGAGACCAAAGAAGGCATGCTCGACCAGCTCGATCGCGACATCGAGCTCATCGGCCAGCTGAGCGACGAGCAACGCACTCGCCTCCTCGAGATCGCGAATAGGTGCCCGGTCCACAAGACGCTCACGTCCGAGATCCACATCAGCACCCGGCTCGTGGGCTGACGCGAGCTACTGCGCGGTCAGCCTGAAGCTCCACTCTGGCAACTGAGTGAGGCCGAGGTTCTCAGACATCCAGCTCGCGCCGTCCTGAATGTAGATGTGCTTGTACTCGGCGACCCGCGGGAAGAGCGGCGGCTGCGGACTGCCCGAGCACTGGCCCAGGCCCGACTCGTTCTCCGCGTGGAAGATCGCCAGACCCGTCGGAGCGAAGCCTGCGCAGAGCATCTCTCCGTTCCCCGCTGGCCAGATCATGCTCAGCGCATTCACGTCGCACCCCACCGGCAGCTGCGCAGTGCCCGAGAGTGAAACCGCGCGACCAGCGAAGGTGGTCGGCCGCACGTCAGTGCTGTTCCCAAACGCCATGATGAAATCGCCGAGGTTGTTCTCGATCGCGCGCGCCTGCGCGTAACCGGGGTCAGCCCACGCGATCTCCGTCACCGACCTCCGGTAAGAGAAGTCGCTGCACGGGTTCGACATCGTCGCCGCATGAGTACACACGCCGCGGCTCTGGTTGATGATCGGTTGGTGCGGCACCTCGGTCACCAGGCAGGCATTCATTCCCACCGCCGCCTGCGCCGTGCTCGGGTGCAGCCAGGGCCACACGATCAAACGCTGCAGCTGCACCGAGCCCGCCGTCGTCCAGACCGCGAGGTAGATGGTGCCCGTCGTGCGCGCGGCATCGAGAATCGGCTCGCCGAGATCGGGCCGATAGAAGTCCATCAAGTGCAGGTCGGCCTCGAAGTCGATCGAATCGTCCTGCACGTCTGGAGCATCGGGCGGCCGCACGAAGACGCCCGGCTGACTCCCGGCCACCAGCCGAGACCCCGTGATCGCCAGCGAGCTCTGCGAGGGATGAATCACCTCGAGGGCGCGCTCGCGCGAGTACGCCACCAGGGCCACCGCCGCGACGCGCGCGTCGGCCTTCTGAATGCGCTTCAGCTCCTCGTCAGCGCCCCGCCCCACCGAGTCGACCTCCGCCGCCGCGAGCTGGATGTGTCCCGCCACGCGCTGATGCTCGGGGTTCCGATAGACGCCGCTCTCTCCTTCGTAAGTGCACGCGTCGGTGCTGCAGTTCTGCGTGTTGTTGTTGAACGGGGGCGTCAGATCCACGCCGGCATCCTGCTGCACGAACACCACCGCGTTCGGCACCAGCACGGGAAAGAGGAGCGGCGTCTGGGTATTGCCGCTGCCCAGGTGCGCCGTCACCAGCAGCACGCTGTGTGAGCCGTACCGAAGCGCTCCACGCTGCGCCCAGGTGATCGTCACCGAATCCGTCTCGTGCATCTGGCTGGGCCCGACATCGAAGCCCGCGGGCAAGGTGATCGGCGCTTCATCGACGAAGGGCTGCGTCATGTCCTTGTGCGGCCGCACCGAGACCAACTTCAGCTCGTCCACATGCCAGGTCACGGCGTGTGCACTCCCGCCTGGCCACAGGTTCCACAACCTCACCGAGAACTTGAGCGGATCCCCGTCGGGGCTCGGCACCACCTCCATGCGTGCGGGCGGGAGCGCGAGGCTCGCCGCGGTCTGCGCGTAACCAAGAGCGTGCGAGAGGAGCGGCCCTTCCCACTCCTTCCAGACTGCGTTCGTCTCATCGAGGGTCTTGGACTCGGGAGTGCGGTGCGCCACCACGTGGCCCATGGTGCCCACCTGCGGGTGAAGCAGCGTGGCACCGTCGTCGACCCACTTCGGGAAAGGGTACTCGGCGCCGTTGGTGCGAAACGAGAGGAGCTGCGGAATCGGAGTCGGCTTGCCCACTCCCGGCGGCGCGAGGCTCCAGCTGCGCTTGTAACCCTGCCCCGGCTCCTCGGGGATGGTGGTGAAGACCTTGGGGTAGACGAACTTGTCGAACAGGTTCCACGCGTAGAAGTTCGCGTTGACGTACTCGGTGAGCCCCGGCGGGTCGAAGCCGCTGGTCCAGGTGATCTCCGGGTTGGCACCATTGTAGACGTCGCGATCCCACAGCGCGCGCAGCCCGCCGCGCTCGATCAGCTTCAAGGGGAAGAGCGTCCACGGCCCGGGCGAAGTCGCGAAGAGCTCGATGCGGTTGTCCTTGAGGTACTCCTCCCAGCCGTTGCCGGGGTGCGCGAGATCGCGCGTGTGATCGGGCACGGTGTTGTCTTCGATCAGGTGCTGCACCTGGCCCAGCGCGCGAAAGGCGCAGGCGAGGCCCGCCTCTCGCTTCTCGTTGGGCAGCTCGGTGTACGCGCGGTGAAAGCACTGTCCGATGGTCGGGTAGCCCCATTGGTTCTTCTCGCCCACGTCCGCGCCGTCGCCGTTCATCACCCAGCTGGTGACCGAGGTGCCTTTTCGGAGGAGGTTGCCGTACGGCACGACGGCGCCGCTGCCGTTGTCGGTCATGCCCGTGTAGGCGCCCGTGCCGGTGAGCGGATCGTGGAAGTGGTTCACCGCGCGACGGCCGCCCCACATGGTGGCGTCGTCCATCGACTCGAAGCCGTCTTCCCAGAGACCGCCCCAGCTGTTCCACGCCAGCAGCCCGCGCGGCGCGCCGGTCGGTGCGTCAGTCGGTTTGTCGAAGCCCGGTGGGTACGACTTGGCGTATTCGGCCCCGCGCAGCTTCACGCCGCCGCTCACGCGCTCACCCTCCGCGTTGGCTTTGTCGCATTTGCCCGGACCGCTCACGTAGAGCACCGCGCGGGCGTAGTCGGCCACCGACTTCACCTGCTGGCCCGAGCGTAAGAAGCCGCCCTCTTCCCAGGGGCGCCCGACGCAGGAGATCTGCTCGTTCATGGCGCGGTGGTTTTTCGCCCAGTAAGCCCAGGTCGAACCGGCCACCAGGACGGCGATGGTGATGAGGAGTCTCTTGCTCACGTTCACCTCAGGGGCTCGAAGTCGCGCAGTTCGATGACGCCCGGGCCGCCCACGTAGAGCCGACCTGAGCGATCTGCGCCGAGGCAGGTGGCGCTGTACGGCAACGTGAAGGGGCCTTCGTGCCAGGGCCAGCGGTAGATGTGCACGCGCCCGCGCTCGTCGACGATCGCGTAGTTCACCTGCACGTCATCGGGCCCAGCGACCGCGTCAACGACGGGTTTGGCAGCGGCGCGTTCCCTCACGTCGACGGACGAGATCTTCAAGAGCCGCCCCGCTGAGAGGAAGAGGGACTCCGTGTCGCCGCCTGGCTTCATCACGAAACGCTCGATACGTTGCGCAGCGAGCTGCTCGAGCTCGTCCTCCAGATGCTGGTGGGTCGTCGCGTCGCAACCGAACTGGGGCTCCGATTGGCATTCGAGAATCGTCCCGTCCTCCAGCAGCACCTCCTGGCCATCGACCCGCAATGACACGGGGCGTTTCGTCGGAATCGTGGTGCCGCGATACTCGCCATTCGTTGCGAAGGTCGTGTCGAGTGCGCCTGTCGCGGTGAAGCGCACCAGCCGATCGTGGCCGGTGTCGGCGACGAGGATCCCGCCCGAGCTGTCGCGCACCACCCCGGACGGCTCAGAGAGCCCTGAGAGCACGAAGCGAGGCGTGAGATCGGGCGCGAAGACACGCACCAGATCGCCGTCGACCACGGCGACGAGATCGCGCGGGACCACTCCGCCATCAGGCAACACGAAGGCGTCATCACGGGAGAGCGTGTTGACGCTCGAGAAGAAGATGCGCGTGGGGTTGGCGGCGGGGGCCGTCGCAAGCACCTTCGGGGCGTTCGCAACGACCACGAGCGCGAACGCGGAGACCCAGCGATCCTCGACCAGCGTGCGCGCGATCACCTGGTAGCGGCCCGCGGTGGCCCAGGCGTGCGTGACTGAAGCGCCCTCCGCTTCGAAGGCGCCGTCACCGTCGAAGTCCCATTGGAAGGAGGTGGAGAGGTTCTCTCCCGTCGTCGCGCGCAGCGTCGTGCTCTGGCCTGGCTCGGGAACCGCCGGATCGACGACGAGCGTCGCAGGAGCGGTCGAGGCGCCGCTCACGTTCACCGTGCGCGTGAGCGCCTCGTAGGTGCTGCCGCCGTTTCCCAGAGGAATGAGGGTGAGCTTCACCTGCCCGTCCTGCAGCGGGACGCGCGGCGCGAAGAAGCGACCGTCCTTGCGGAAAGCGACCGGCACGGTGGGCACCCCGACGTGGCCCGCGGGCACATAGTAGCCGTCGACCGGAGCGCCCACGACGAGCACGCCCTGGACCCAATCGGGCGACACCCAACCCGAGACGGTGGTCCACGCACCGGTGAGTGACGCGCCTTCGGCGGGTTGATCGATGACGATCCCCAGCGTGGCGAGCTCGGCCGGCGGCGACTCGGTGAGCCCCTTGTTGCAACTGCAGCCCGACGCGATGCCTGCGCCGAGCAAGAGGAGAACGCGGAGTTTCACTCGATTCATGATCACCTCAGCGGCTCGAAGTCGCGCAGTTCGACGACACCCGGGCCCCCGACGTACAGCCGGCCGGTGCGATCTGCGCTGATACAGGTGGCGCGGTACGGCAACGTGAAGGGGCCTTCGTGCCAGGGCCAGCGGTAGATGTGTACGCGCCCTCGTTCGTCGATGGTCGCGTAGTTCACTTCGACCTCGTCGGGCCCCGCAACGGCGTCGATCACCGGCTTGGCGGCGTTGCGCTCCCGCACGTCGACTGACGAGATCTTCAGGAGCCGACCCGAGGAGAGGAACAGGGAGTCCCGATTCGGGACGAAGCGGTCGACTCGCTCAGCACCCAGCCGCCGAAGATCGTCTACGAGGTGCTCGTGGAGCGTCGAGGGGCACTCGAACTGCGGGTCGGCCGAGCATTCGAGGATCGTACCGTCCTCGAGGAGGACCTCTTCGCCGCCGAACCTGAGCGACACAGGACGCTTCGCCGGAAACGAGCCGTGCGAGCTGAAGGTCGTGTCGAGTTCACCTGCGGCCGTGAAGCGCACCAGGCGATCGTTCCCCGTATCGGCGACGAGGAGCCCGCCCGACTTGTCGCGCGCGACGCCAGACGGCTTCGAGAGTCCAGAGAGCACGAAACGTGGAGTGAGATCGGGCGCGAAGACGCGCACCTGGTCTCCGTCGACCACCGCCACGAGATCACGGGGAACCACGCCGCCGTCCGGCAACTCGAGAGAGTCTGGGCCCTGATGGAAATTGACGCTGAGGAAGAAGATCCGCGACGGATTGTCCGCAGGCGCGGTCGCGAGCACCTTGGGCGCCGCCGATTCGCAGCTGCACCCGGCCGCGATGCAGGCGCTGAGCAAGAGGATGAGTGCGCCACGTCTCATGGCGGGCACCTCATGGCATCGATGCAATACGGGACGCCGTTGCGCAGGCAGCAGAGGTCGCCGTCGGGGAAGGTGCAGGCGTCACAGGGGCACGACGTGCAGCCCAGCGCGGGCTTCGGGCGGGCGCAGTTGCCATCGGCGCAGAGCTCGTCGTCGTCGCAGGGGGAGCTGCAGCCGCCGCAGCGGTGTGGATCGCGCGTGTCGCGGCAGGCGCCGTCGTCGCAGGTCTCCATCAGAATGGGGCAGGTCGAAATGCATTGGCCGCTCGCGCAGAGCTGGCCGGAGGGGCACGCATGGCCGCAAGCGCCGCAGTGGAGCGGGTCGTCGCCGAGGAGCACGCACGTCGATCCGCAACGAGTGAGGCCGGGCGCGCATTGGCATTGCGACTGCGAACAGACTTCGCCGACGGAGCACGTGGTGCCGCACGCGCCGCAGTGGCGAGGGTCGACGCGCAGGTCGGTGCAGGCGCCGGAACAGTCAGTGGAGCCGGCGGGACAAGTACAGGCACCAGCCACGCACGACTCGGTGGAGGAGCAGTTGTCGCAAGAGGCGCCGCAGTGCTCGGGATCGCTGGCGATGTTCCAGCAGCGGCCATCACGGCAGGCGTCTTGGGGGTTGCGGGAGCAGGCCGCGACGCACTGACCGGCCTGGCACTTCTCACTCGCTGCGCACGCGCGGCCGCAGTCTCCGCAGTTCGCGGGATCGCTATCGATGTCGATGCACTCCATGCCGCAGACCTTCTCTCCCGGGGCGCACACGCAGGCGCCGCCGCGGCAGGCAGTACCGGGCGTGGAACAGAACGTGAGGCACGCTCCGCAGCTGATCGCGGATTGGGAAAGGTCGGCACAGAACGCGCTGCTGCAGAGCTCTCCGCGGCCACCGCAGCTGCATTGGCCGTTCTCGCAGACGGTGCCGGGAGGACAGAAGCTGCACTCCGCGGAGGAGCCGGGCACGCAGGTGCCCTCA
>CBIHPJ010000311.1:0-9901 GCA_966211295.1 uncultured Myxococcales bacterium
TGCCCACCATCGATCGTGTCGAAGGCCCGCTGCCTCGGTGGCGGCTCCGTGATGGAGAGACGTTCGTCGAGCTCGCGCCCACGCGCGGGGGAATCGTGACGGCGTTCGTCGTGGAGGGGACTCCGGTTCTCTTCATGGATGAGACGACGCTCCTCGACTCTTCGAAGAGCGTGCGCGGTGGAGTGCCGCTGCTCTTTCCGATCGCGGGCAAGCCGCCTGAGGGGAGCAAGCTCAAGCAGCACGGCTTCGCGCGGAACCTGGAATGGAAGGTGACCTCGGCGGTCGCTGATGACGCCACGGCGCGCATCGAGTGTGCGCTCGAGTCGAACGCGGAGACCCTCGCGCTCTGGCCGTTTCCGTTCGAGGCGACGCTCGCGGTGAGCCTGTTCGATCGCCGCATGATGTTGGAGTTCTCGTTTCGCAACGCGGGCACGCAACCGATGCCGCTGCACTTCGGAATTCATCCGTACTTCGTGGTGGGCGAGAAGGCGCTGGTGAACGTGGAGGGCGCGGAGGGCGTCGCGTTCGACAACGTGTCTCGGGTCGATCGTGAGGTTGGTCAGATCGACTTCGCGGCGGGCGAGGTGGATCTGCACTTCTCTCCGTTCGATCGACGCGGGACGACGCTCACGCGCGGAGATGGAAAGCGCGTCACGCTCTCATGGACCGAGCAGTTCGACACGCTCGTGGTGTGGACGCTGCCGGGGAAGCCCTTCGTTTGCGTCGAGCCCTGGACCGCGAAGGGGCAGGCTCCGGCGGATCTCTCCGTTTCGCCCGGAGAGACGGAGCGACTCGCCGTCGCGGTGTCACTCGACGGGTAAGGGCGCTACGTTCGCGCGGCAATGGCGATTCGTAAGGTGGGGGACTGCCGCATTCTCGGTCCCCTGGGCAAAGGCGGAATGGCTCAGGTCTACCGCGGGGTCCACGAGGGCCTGCAGCGCGAGGTCGCCATCAAGGAGCTCGCGCCTGACGCCGCGAAGAACGCCGAGCAGTTGTCGCGCTTCAAGCGCGAGTCGATGGCGCTCGCGGGGTTCCGTCACCAGAACATCGTCACGCTCTACGATCTGATCGAGAAGAACGACGGGCTGTACATGGTGATGGAGCTCGTCGACGGGCCCACGCTCGGAGATCTGATCAAAGAGGCTGCCCTTCCCGCCGAGGCGGTGGCGGTGATCGGGTTGCAGCTCTCGTCAGCGCTCGAGCACGCGCACTTTCACCGCGTGGTGCACCGCGATCTCAAGCCCGCGAACGTGATGATCAACTCGTGGGGCGAAGTGAAGTTGATGGATTTCGGCATCGCCCAGCAGGAGGACCTCGATCGTCTCACGCGCACGGGCATGGCGGTGGGGACGCCGGCGTACATGTCTCCGGAGCAGGTGACGGGTGGTGCGGTCGACCCTCGCAGCGACATCTATTCGTTGGGAGTGATGCTCTACGAGGCGCTCTCGGGGAAGCGGCCGTTCACGGGCGCGAATCCGGGTGAGGTGTTTGCGAAGGTCACCACGGGGAACTTCGAGAAGTTGCAGAAGGTGGTGAAGAAGGCGCCGAAGGCGCTGACGAAGATCATCGAGCGCGCGATGGCGAAGGAGCCAGGGAAGCGCTTCGCGGATTCGACGGCGCTGCGGCGTGCGTTCGAGGATCTGCTCACGGGGATCGATCGCGCTCCGAGCGCGGTGCTGGTTGCGTTTCTGCGGAGTCGTCAGCGGCTCACGGAGACGGAAGCGCTGGCTCGCTTGAACAAGACTGAGCTCACGCAGTTGTCGAAGTTGTCGGCTTCGGAGCTCGCGTCAGTTCGCGGAACACGATGGGGCAGGGCGCTGATCGCGGGTGTGCTGATTGGGACGGCGATCGCCTCGTATCCAGAGTGGGGCCCTCGCGCGCGGCAGGTGCTGAGCGGGTTTCGGAAGTGACGTTTGCTTTGGGGGGCGTGGGGACTCGTCGGTGAGCGACCTTGCTCGCGTCGGGTAGGGCCTCTCGCCTCGGACCTTCTTTCACTCGGTGAGCGAGGCTTCGGTGCTTCGTTTTTGAGAGGCGCACCCTCCGGGCGCGAAAGCGCGGCCTCTATGGATTTTGTTTACTGCTTCGTCGGCGCGTCCTCTGCGAGCTGGTTCGCGGCTTCTCTTTCGTCGAGCGCGAACTCCAGCCGCGCTCCGATTGGGCACAGACGCAGATTCGTTGGGTTCATGAGGCCGCGTCCCCATCCATCCGCGGATCGTCGGGGTTGACCATGACCTTGGTGGCGCGCCTGAGCAGGCTCGCCAGTTCCACCACACGGCCCCACGAGCGTGTGACGAGGTCCATCGCCGTCGGCATCCTCTTCGCTTCCAGCCAGAAGCTCATTCCGCAGTCTTCGCACGAGGCACCGACATGAAGTTCCACCGGAGGGTGTAAACAAAATCCATAGAGGTCCAGCTTTCGCGCCCGGAGGGTGCGCCTTCCCACCGCGGCCGCGAAGCTTCGCTCACCGAGTGAAAGTAGGTCCGAAGCGAGAGGCCTCCGCGCGACGAGCAGAGGAGTCGGTTCCCCTCAACGACTTCTTCCCTCAAAGCCAGGGGCTACCTTGCCAGCACCCTCGCCAACTCGAACAGCGCCGGATCGATCGGCTTCAACTTCCCGAGCGTCTCCTCGAACGGTGTCTCGCTGATCTTCCCGTCCTTCATTCCGATCACCACGCCGCGTCTCCCTGCAGCGAGCGCCTCAATCGCCGCAGCACCTGTCCGACTCGCGAGAATTCGATCGAACGCGCCCGGAGCACCACCACGCTGCACGTGACCAATCTGGGTCACGCGCACGTCGAAGCCCACTTCATCCTGCTGTCGCTCGAGCTCTTCCTCGATCGCACTCATCCCGCCGGGGGCACCTTCCGCCACCACGATCAACGCGTGCGCCTTCCCGCGCCGATACGCGCCACTCACGGCCTCCACGATCGCGCCTGGCGCGATCGGCATCTCAGGAATCGCCACCGCCTCGGCGCCGCCAGCGAGCCCCGCCATCAACGCGAGGTAGCCGCAGTTTCGCCCCATCACCTCGACCAGGAACGCGCGGTGATGCGACGACGCCGTGACCTTCAACCGATCGATCGCCTCGAGCGCCACATCGAGCGCGGTCGTCGCACCGATCGTCACGTCACACCCAATGAGATCGTTATCGATGGTCGACGCCACTCCGACCACCCGCACTCCGCGCTTCGACAACGCGCTCGCTGCGGTCTGTGATCCATTCCCGCCGATCACCACCAGCATGTCGATCGCGTGCGCGCGCAGTCCCTCCAGCGCCCGGTGCAGCCCCTCTTCCGTCTTCATCTCGGGACAGCGCGCGCTCCCGAGGAACGTGCCTCCGCGCTGAATGACACCGCCCACGTCGCGATCCGTGAGCGGACGGAGATTCTGACTGAGCAGCCCCTCGTACCCCTTCATCACGCCGAGCGGTTGCCACCCGCGCTCGAGCGCCGAGCGCACCACCGCCCGGATCGCCGCGTTCATGCCCGGCGCATCTCCCCCGCTGGTCAGCACCGCGACCCGCATGGAGAGGAAAACAGGCAATCACCGTGCCTTTGGAGGAATGAGCGCTCACCAGAAGCCGTTACCAGTCTCACCCATTCGGCAGGGTCGCACCGCGCAGCGCCCCATCTCCCGCTATCGATGCGTATGAAGATCTCCCAGCGCAGGTGGCTCACGGCGGTGCGGATGGCTGCTGTCACGGGGCTGACGATGCTCATCACCGGGCTCGCAGGAGCGCTCTTCAAGCGCGCAGCGAAGCGCACCGTGAAGAAGCAGGCGTCCGAGAAGGTCTCCCGCGAAGACGCGGAGGCCAAGGCCCGGATGGACGGCGAGGGCGGCGCCATGCAACCGGTGGCCGTCCACGGCGAGCTGGCCCACTGAGATCCACTCAGATCGGTCCAGACCTGTTGGATATCCAACAGGTCTGAAGTACACGGATCACCTATGCGCCGCGCCCTTCGACTCTTGTTGGGGCTGCTGCTGGGGCTCGCCGTTCTCGCCACGATTGGTGACTTCGCCCTCGCACGCACCACCCGTGCCTGGTTCGAACACGACCTCGCTCTCCGTTCGCAGCTCGCAGTCGCCTCCGCAGGCAAGAGCCTCAAGAGGAACTGGGAGGATCGCGAGCGGCTGACGGCCGTGCTCTCAGACATGACGCGCGACGAGCGCATCATGGGAGCCGCGGCCTGCTCTCCGACTCACGACCTGGTGGCGATGACCCAGTACTTCCCTCACGAGTTCACGTGCCAGGGCGTGCTCACCAAGATGGCCGCGCAGGGCATGGCCAAGAGCTACTGGGCGACGGCCGCGGAGCTCCCCTCGGGCCCGGTGCACTTGAGCGTGACCGCGGCGGAAGTCGCAGACGAAGCGCTCGGCACGGTGATCCTCGTGCACGACTTGAGCTTCCAGCAGCGCCGCGAAGAAGCGACGCGCAACATGCTCCTGCTCGGCTTCATCCTGCTCGCGGTCGGCATCACCGGCTCCACGCTCCTCGCCGGACGCTTCGCGTGGCTCGACTGGAACTCGGGCCTCCGTCGCGCCTTGGCGCTCATCGACGTCAACAACGAGGACGGTCACAAGGAGTTCCAGCCGCTGATGCGCGACGTGCGCACGCTCGTCGACCGGCTCGCCCGAGAACGCGAAGGGGAAGGCGAAGCCCGCCAGGGCGCATGGAGTGCGCGCCGACTCAAAGCCACCCTGTCCCAGCACTTGCAGGGTGAGCGCGTGGTGATCCTCGCCAACCGCGAGCCGTACATGCACGAGCGCAAGAAGGAAGGCGGCGTGCAGGTGCTGCACCCCGCGAGCGGCCTCGTCACCGCGCTCGAGCCCGTGATGCGCGCGTGCTCCGGCGTGTGGGTCGCGCACGGCAGCGGCAGCGCTGACCGCGAGACCGTCGACAAGCACGATCGCGTGAAGGTGCCGCCGGGCGAAGAGTCGTACCAGGTGCGTCGCGTGTGGCTCAGCCCCGAAGAGGAGCAGGGCTACTACTACGGCTTCTCCAACGAGGGCCTTTGGCCGCTCTGCCATCTCGCGCACGCGCGCCCCGAGTTCCGCCAACAGGACTGGGATCACTACCGCGCGGTGAACCAGCGCTTCGCCGACGCCGTGTGCGAAGAGGTCGACTCCGACGATCCCATCGTCCTCGTGCAGGACTACCACTTCGCCCTGGCGCCCCTGATGATCCGCGAGCGGCTCCCGCGCGCGACGATCCTCACGTTCTTCCACATTCCCTGGCCGAACGCCGAGCGCTTCGGCATCTGTCCGTGGCGCGAGGAATTGATCACCGGAATGCTCGGCTCCAGCATCCTCGGGTTTCACACGCAGCAGCACTGCAACAACTTCATCGACTCCGCGGACCTCTACCTGGAGAACCGCATCGATCGAGAGCGCCACGCCGTCGTGCAGGGCAAGCGCACCACGCTGGTGCGCCCGTACCCCATCTCCATCGAGTGGCCGGTGCGCTGGCTCAAGGACGCGCCGAGCATCAAGGAGTGCCGTGAGTCGGTGCGCAAGGAACTGGGTCTCGCTCCCGACGCGCTGCTCGGCGTGGGCATCGATCGCCTCGACTACACCAAGGGCATCGAGGAGCGACTGCTCGCCGTCGACGCGCTTCTCACCAGTCACCCCGAGTTCCGCGGGAAGTTCACCTTCGCGCAGCTCGGCGCGCCCAGCCGCACGAAAATTCCCCGGTACCGAGAACTGAACGAACGGGTTGAGAAGGTCGCCGCGGAGATCAACGCGAAGTGGAGCTCAGGCAGTTACCGCCCGATCGTGCTCCTGCGCGCGCATCACGAACCGCCCACGGTGTTCCGCTACTGCCGCGCGGCAGAGCTCTGCTACGTGAGCAGCCTCGACGACGGCATGAACCTGGTCGCCAAGGAGTTCGTCGCCGCGCACGAAGACGAGCTCGGCGTGCTGGTCTTGAGCCAGTTCACCGGCGCCGCGCGCGATCTGACCGAAGCTCTGATCGTGAATCCGTACGATCTTCGCCAGGCGAGTGAAGCGCTCGCCACGGCACTCCGCATGCCGGAGGACCAGCAGCGCGAGCGAATGCAGTCGATGCGCAAGCTCGTGTCTGAGTTCAACGTCTACCGCTGGGCGGGTCGAATGCTGGTCGACGCCGCCGAGCTGCGCCGCCGCGAACGCATGACCGGCCGGCTCAGTCGCATTGCATGAAAGACTCGCACGCCACGCTGATGAAGAACCTTCTTCTCCCCCGCAACGTCGAGGTACTGGGCAAGCTCGCTTCGTCCCGCGCGCTGCTCGCCTTCGATTTCGACGGCACGCTCGCCCCCATCGTCACCGGCCCCACCCAGGCCGGGATGCGCGAGTCCACCCGCCGGCTCTTCCGCCGAGTGTGCGAGTTGTTCCCCACCGCGGTGATCTCCGGGCGCGGCCGCGGTGACGTCGCGGGCCGCCTCTGCGGAGCGCGCGTCAAGTACGTGGTGGGAAACCACGGCGCCGAGAGCGGGCGGCGCTCCAGGCTCAAGAAGTCCTCGCTCGACGAAGCGCGCGTGCAGCTCAACGAGCTCGCCGCGCACACCCCGGGCCTGCAGGTCGAGGACAAGGGCCTCTCGCTCTCCGTGCACTATCGCCGCGTGAAGCACCCCGTCGCGGCGCGTCGCTCGATCTTGAAGGTGCTCCAGCACCTGCGGCATCCGCTGCGCGCGATGGGCGGGAAGATGGTGATCAACGTGCTGCCCCAGGGCGCGCACGACAAGGGCGACGCGCTGATGGCGCTCTGCAAGCAGACCCACAGCGAGCTCGCCCTCTACGTGGGCGACGACGTGACCGATGAAGACGTGTTCTCGATGCGTCAGCGCAAACGCGTGGTAGGCGTGCGCATCGGGCGCTCCGCGCGCTCGGCCGCGGAGTACTACGTGAAGACCCAGGACGACATCGATGCGCTGCTTCGCCGTTTGATCGAACTGCGTGGTGCAGCACCTTGAGACCTCGAGCAGTGAAGTTCGAACTCGGTCCCGCGCTCGATTTCCTCCAACACCTCTGGGCGCTCAATCACGCGCTCGAGCGCACCTCTCTCCAGATGGAGAGGAAGCTCGGGGTGACCGCGCAACAGCGCCTCATTCTGCGCTGCGTGGGGAAGTACCCGGGCATGACTGCCTCGCAGCTGGCCGAAGTGCTCCACCTCGATCCCGGAACGATCTCAGTGAGCCTGCAGCGCCTGATGAAGAAGCGCCTGCTGCAGGGCAAGCGTGACAAGGCCGATCAACGCCGCGTCGCGCTCAGCCTCACCGCGAAGGGCCAGGCGCTCGACAGGCCCGTTGCGGGGAGCGTCGAGCACGTGGTGCAGCGCATGCTCGTGCGGGAGGGCCACGCCCCGGTCGATCGCGCGAAGGGCGTGCTCCGCACCCTCTCTTCGGACCTGATCAGAATGCTCAATCGCTGAAGCGGGCCCCGCTTTGCAATGACATCGACACCAGACTTCCAAGGGAGGCGCTGGTGCGAATCGCTCAAGTGGCGCCGTTGTTCGAGAGTGTGCCCCCCACGTTGTACGGGGGAACCGAACGCGTCGTCTCCTACCTGACCGAGGAACTCGTGCGCATGGGGCACGAGGTCACGCTCTTCGCGAGCGCGGACTCGGTCACTTCGGCGAAGTTGGTGTCACCGTGTGGCCGCGCGTTGCGACTCATCGACCCGAAGTACGACGCGCTCGCAGAGCACCTCGTCGAGATGCAGCTGGTGGCGGAGCAAGCCGAGAGCTTCGACGTGGTGCACTACCACCTCGACTACCTCCACTTTCCGCTCTCGCAGCAGCTCGATGTGGCGCAGGTGACGACGCTGCACGGCCGCCTCGATCGCCCCGATCTGCGTTGCCTCTTCAAGCAATTCGACCGGGTACCGTTGGTGTCGATCTCCGATTCGCAACGGCAGCCGGTACCCTGGATGAACTGGCAGCGCACGGTGCACCACGGGTTGCCCGAATCACTGCACACGTTCCGCGAGAAGCAGGGCGACTATCTCGCGTTCCTCGGGCGCGTCTCTCCCGAGAAGGGCATTCATCGCGCGATCGAGATCGCCCGCCGCGTGGGCCTGAAGCTGCGCATCGCCGCGAAGATCGATCCGCGCGACGAGCAGTTCTTCGAGCAGGAGATCGTCCCGCTGCTGAAGGATCCACAGTTCGAGTGGATGGGAGAGATCGGCGGCGAAGCGAAGGACGCTTTCCTCGGTGAAGCGAAGGCGTTGCTCTTTCCCATCGACTGGCCGGAGCCCTTCGGCCTGGTGATGATCGAAGCGATGGCGTGCGGCACTCCGGTGATCGCGTACCCGTGCGGTTCGGTGCCCGAGATCATCGACGAGGGCATCACCGGCTATCTCGCGCACGACCTCGAGAGCGCGGTGGCCGCGGTGCCGCGCGCGCTCGAGCTCGATCGCCGCGCGATTCGCAGTCACTTCGAAGAGCGCTTCTCCGCTCGCCGCATGGCGCGCGACTACGTGCGCGTCTACGAGCGAGTGCGGCGACATCATGACTTCCTGGGCGAGCGGGTCACCGTGAGCTCAGCGGTGCACCTCGAGGCACCCGAGTGAGTGAGGAGCGGAACCTGGCCACCCCGGAAAGGAGCGAGAGACATGGAAGAGGTCATCCGCGTCAAGGACCAGTACTACATCCTCGCCACCTCCTCGCGCTCCGACGGGAAGACCAAGGTCCTCAAGGACGGTGAGACGTTCGGCGTCTTCGACGACTTCGGCGACATCCTGCGCATCGGCCTCGGGGAGCAGGGGCTGTACCACGAGGGCACGCGCTACCTGTCGCGGCTCGAGTTGCGCATCAATCGAATGCGGCCGCTGCTGCTGAGCTCCACGGTGAGGGATCAAAACGATCTGCTGGCGGTCGATCTCACCAACCCAGACATCCGTCTCCCCGATGACGGCGTGTTCCAGCGCGACGTGCTGCATCTCTTCCGCACCAAGTTCCTCTTCGGCGGTTCCTGCTTCGAGCGGTTGCGGCTCACCAATCACGGCATGGAACCCGCCACGCTGCGCTTGACGATTCAGTGCGCCGCTGACTTCGCCGACATCTTCGAGGTGCGCGGCACCAAGCGTGAGAAGCGCGGCCGCATGCTCGAGCCGCGAGCGGAATCGGGCGTGCTGGTGCTCGGCTACGAGGGCCTCGACGGATTCCTCAGGCAGACGGTGGTGGAGTGTTCACCTTCTCCCGCGGAGATTCATGGCGGTGAGCTGAGCTTCGACGTCTCACTCTCACCGCAGTCGAGCCAGACGATCTTCTGCACCATCAGCTGCGAGATGGGAAAGCAGCGCAGGCCCAGGCTGGTGTGGGAAGACGCGCTCTCAGCGAACGCCGAGCACCTCGCTCGCTCCCGCGCGCGCAGGCCCGAGGTCGTCACCGCGAACGAGCGCTTCAACGCGTGGATGCGCCGCTCCACCTCGGACCTCAACATGATGCTCACGGAGACGAGCTACGGCCCGTACCCGTACGCCGGCGTGCCCTGGTACAGCACCGTGTTCGGTCGTGACGGCATCATCACGGCGCTGCAGTTGATGTGGCTCGATCCTTCGGTCGCGCGCGGGGTGCTCAGCTTCCTCGCCGCGAACCAGGCGAAGGAGACGAATGACGAGCAAGACTCCGAGCCCGGGAAGATCCTCCACGAGACGCGGCTCGGTGAGATGGCGGCGCTGCGGGAGATCCCCTTCGGGCGGTACTTCGGCAGCATCGACTCCACGCCGCTCTTCATCGTGCTCGCGGGCGCGTATTACGAGCGCACGGGCGATCGCGCGTTCATCGAGTCGATCTGGCCGGCGATCGACGCGGCGCTCACGTGGATCGACACCTACGGCGATCGCGATCGCGACGGCTTCGTCGAATACATGCGCCACACGCCCGAGGGCCTCGCGCAGCAGGGTTGGAAGGACTCCACCGACTC
>CBIHPJ010000312.1:0-9868 GCA_966211295.1 uncultured Myxococcales bacterium
CGGGTTCACGGTGGTCGTCATATGCGAGACTCTGCCCCCGTTCGCCACGCGGCACTGTCGTCCGCGCGACACTTTGAGCCGATGCCGAAATCCGCACGTGATTACAAAGGGTTGTTGGCCTCGGGGAAGTGGTTCCAGGGGCTGGATTCGCGCTTTCAGGACCTCCTGCTCGACGCGGCGGTGCTTCGCGAGGTGCCTGAGGCAGGGCGGTTGTTCTCGCGCGGGGATGCTCCCGATGGGCTCTATGCGGCGCTGGGCGGGAGCATTCGGGTCGTTGGGCTCTCTGAGGCAGGGAAGGAGGCGGTGCTCGCGGTCGTCGAGCCCCCGCAGTGGTTCGGGGAGATCGCGGTGTTCGATCGGCTCGCGCGCACGCACGACGCGATCGCGGCGGAGCCTTCGGTGGTGATGCAGATTCCTTCGCCTCAGCTCGATTCGATCCTCGCGGCGAATCCGTCGTGGTGGCGCGATTTGGGTCTGCTCGTCACCACCAAGCTGCGGCTCGCGTTCATCATGATGGAGGACATGGCGCTGCTGCCGCTCGTGCCTCGCGTCGCTCGGCGCCTGGTGCTGATGGCCGAGGGCTACGGAGAGTGGAGCGCTCACAGCTCACGCGTCGTGAAGGTGAGCCAGGAGACGTTGGCGGCGATGGTCTCGAGCTCGCGGCAGTCGACCAATCAGGCGCTCAAAACCCTGGAGGCGCGCGGGCTCATCAAGGTGGCGTACGGCGAGATCGAGCTGACGGATCTCGTCGGACTGAGACGCGCAGCCTCGGAGTAGGGTCGCGAACGTGCTCGTTCCCTGGGTCGTGATGATGCTCGGTGCCGCTCCGTGGTCGGTGAAGCTCGTCTCACCGACCATGCTTCATCTCGAGCAGCCGCTGGAGCGCGGCAAGCCGGCGCGCCTCTACGTCGTCGAGCTCGGGCATCTCAACAACCTGCTGGCCGTGAACGACATGTACGCCGGGCTTCCGGAGTGGACCGCTGCGCATCCCACGGCGAAGGACGGGGAATGGAAAGCCGAGGCGATGCGACTGCGTGGCGCGAACTGGGCGAAGCGCGCCGCCACGCTCGACGACTTCAAGCCTGGGGCTTTCAATTCAGTCTCACTCCCCGCGGGATGGAAGACGTTCGCGTTGCCTGGGACGAAGGTCACGCTGACCCGCGAGTGTGAGAGCTGCGAGGTCTTTGCGGTCAGCGAGGGCTCGAGAATCTCGCTGGCGCCGAAGCTCGACGTCTCGCAGGTCTTCTTTCCAGGGCCAGACGTCGCCTTCCTGGTCGAGAGGGACGTCGAGGTGACGCCGGCGAGCACGCCCGAGGGCGCTCGGGTGAGCGGCCTGCACGCGGTTCACTTGTCGGAGCTGGCGGCGCCACCGAAGTCGGCAGCCACGGAGCCGCGAGGCGCCTTTCTCTGGGACGGCTCAGGGTGGGTGACGCTCCGCGATGGCCCGAGCCCGCTTGCGCGAGGCATCCATTCGTTCGTGGGGTGGACGCTCGTGAAGGTGCTCGGGGAGCCAGTGAACGGTTTCGTCAAGGTGCAAGTCGGGTCCCTCGGACGGACGAACGAAGGATGGCTCCGGGTGCATTACACGCGGCCCGAGTGGCCTGGCCTCGCTTCGGCGATCGATCTGCGGCTCGAAGGCGGCGTCACGCAGGTGAAGGGCGTTTGGCGCTACCGCGTGGTGGCGAAGAACGCGGGCCGCGATGCGACTCCACTCGCGCTCCTGAAGTTGACGGGCTCTTTCACCGGCCCGCGGATGAGCCGGCACGACTCGAACTATCGAACGCTGGAGGGGCTCGTCGTTCCGCCCGAAGGCGAATTGGTGCTGGTCGATTTCGAGCTGAAGCGGCGCCCCCACCTGCCCGACCCGGAAGATCCGGAAGAGAGCGACCCAGAACCGTTCTACGACCTGGTCGTGCCGGGCAACGTGTGGGCGCAGCAGATGGTGCTCGGGGGATTCGCGAAGCAGGTGGGCACGGTCGAGTACGTGCCCTGCCTGGTCGCCTATGTGCACGGGCCGCTGATCGGCTGCGGTGCTCCACAGAAGCTCCCGTGGCCGCTCAATCCGCTTCCCGGGCTGGCCCCTCCGGTCGACGCTGGCGAGTGAGGTCGGTCTGGCTTAGGGGCAGTTCGCCGTGCACACCGATGACTTCGACTTCCAGCTGCCGCCTGAGCTGATCGCGCAGGCGCCGCTCCCCGAGCGTGACGCGAGCAGATTGCTGCACGTGCGGAGGACGGGAGGTCAGGTGCAGCATCGGCAGTTTCGCGAGCTGCCTTCGCTTCTTCGCAAGGGCGACCTGCTGGTGTTCAACGACTCGCGCGTCATTCCGGCGCGGTTGATTGGGAAGAAGAAGGGGACCGGGGGGCGCGCTGAGTTGTTGCTCGTGCGTCCTGCCACTGATGTCGCCACCGAGGCCGCGCTCAAGTCGAACGCCGCGGGGACGGTGTGGACGTGCCTCGGTCAGTCCTCGAAGGGATTCCGCCCGGGGATGGAGCTCGAGTTCGACGCGGGCCTCACTGCGACGGTGCTGAGTGCCGCGGGTGGTGGCGAGTATTCGGTGAAGTTCACTTCGCCGATGGCCACGCTCGAGGAAGCGATTGCTCGCGCGGGGAAGTTGCCGCTGCCTCCGTACATCACGCGCGACGTCGAGCAGTCGGATGATGAGCGGTACCAGACGATCTACGCGCGGAAGGTTGGGTCGGTGGCCGCTCCGACCGCGGGGCTGCATTTCACTCCGGAGATCTTCGCCGAGTTGGACTCGCGCGGCGTGGAGAGGACTTTTGTTTCTCTCGAGGTGGGTCCGGGGACTTTCATGCCGGTGAGAGAAGGGCCGATCTCCGAGCACAAGATGCATGAGGAGCGGGCGTTCATTCCTGCGGAGACTGCTTCGAAGATTGCGGCCGCGAAGAGCGAGGGACGCAGAGTCATTGCGGTGGGGACTACGGTGGTCAGGACGCTCGAAAGTGCATGCCCTCACCCCGACCCTCTCCCGAAGGGAGAGGGAGACAGGTTCGCGACTTCGATTTTCATTACTCCGGGCTTCAACTTTCGTGTCGTCGACGCGCTCATCACGAACTTTCATCTCCCGAAGTCGACGTTGGTGATGCTCGTGAGCGCGTTTCTCGGGCGCGAACAGACCTTGTCCGCCTACGCCGAGGCCATTCGTGAGAAGTACCGGTTCTTCAGCTACGGCGACGCGATGTTCATCGAGTGATCATGTCCTCTCTTCCTCCCCCAGAGCTGCGTGGCGATCAGAAGGTCGCGCCTTCGCTCGTGAAGTTCGAATTGCTGCACGTCTGCGCCCAGACCGGCGCGCGCCGCGGCCGCGTGCACACCCCGCACGGTCCCATCGAGACGCCGGTCTTCATGCCCGTCGGCACGGCCGGCAGCGTGAAGGCGATCGCGCCTGACGATCTCCACACGCTCGGCGCGAAGATCATCCTCGGCAACACGTACCACCTGATGCTCCGCCCCGGAGAGCAGCTGATCGGCGAGCTCGGCGGCCTCCACAAGTTCATCTCGTGGGACCGCGCGATGCTCACCGACTCGGGTGGCTTTCAGGTCTACAGCCTCTCGGAGAAGCGGAAGATCACCGAAGAGGGCGCCGCGTTTCAGAGCCACATCGACGGCAGCAAGCACATGCTGACGCCCGAGCGCAGCATCGAGATCCAGGAAGTGCTCGGCGCCGACATCATCATGGCGTTCGACGAGTGCCCGCCCGCGCTCTCTGAGCGCAGCTACATGGAAGCCTCCATGGCGCGCACCACGCGCTGGCTGCACCGCTGCGCGAAGGCGTGGAACCGGCAGCGCTCGTCTCTCTTCGGCATCGTGCAGGGAGGCCTCGACGAAGAGCTCCGCAAGCGTCACGCGGAAGAGGTCTGCGCGGTCGATCTCCCCGGCTATGCGCTCGGCGGCTTCGCGGTGGGCGAAGAGCCCGCGCAGATGCACGCCGGAGTGGCCTTCAGCGCGCCGCTGCTCCCGAAGGACAAGCCGCGCTACCTGATGGGCGTGGGGACTCCGCTCGATCTGGTCACTTGCGTGGGATCAGGCATCGACATGTTCGACTGCGTGCTCCCCACCCGGAGCGCCCGTAACTCGCTGCTCTTCACGAGTGAAGGAAAGCTCGTGATCAAGAACGCGCGCTACGCGAAGGACGAGCGGCCGCTGGACGCGAAGTGCTCCTGCTACACCTGCAGGAACTTCTCGCGTGCGTACCTGCGGCACTTGTTCGTGTCGCAGGAGCTGGTCGCGATGCGCCTCAACACGCTTCACAACCTGCACTTCTTCCTCAACCTGATGGAGCAGGCGAGGGTGGCCATCGAACAGGATCGCTACGGGGACTTCTTGAAGGAGTTCCACGCGCGTCCGACGACGCCGGAGTGACCTGCTCTCAGTGACTCAGAGAATCGGGCGGCAGGCGCTCTCGCTGCCCGTGCCGTGCGTGAGCACGCACTCGAAGTTCACGCGGCAGTCGGCGTTGGTCTGGCAGGGCTTGCTGCACACCAGCTGGTCCTTGCCGAAGTTGGTGCAGATGGTCCCCAGAGGGCAGTCACGGGTCTGACCAGGTTCAGTGCACCCACGCGAGCAGAAGCCACCGGGAGCGGTGAGGCACTCCTGACCGGGCTCGCACTCGTCGCGCCGCTCACAGGGAATTCCAACGGCGGTGAGATTGCAGGCCGAGAGGGCGAGAACGGCCGCCGCGCCGAGCATCAAAAGTCGATTCATGGGCGTGCGCGCGTAGCACAACTTCAACGAGTGCGCTTGCCGCATACCCCCCTGACGGCTATACGGCCCGCCTCTTGAACCCCATGTCACTTTCGACACTTGCCTCGCTCCCGACTGTGCTCGCCCAGGCTGCTGGTGGCGGCGCTGGCGGCCTGAACATCGTCTTCTTCGTGGCGCTGTTCGCCATCATGTACTTCGTGCTGATTCGTCCTCAGCAGAAGCAGCAGAAGGAGCAGCAGGTGATGCTGGCCGCGCTGAAGAAGGGCGACGACGTGCTCACCTCGAGCGGCATCCTCGGGAAGATCTTCGCGGTCGACGACAAGTTCGTCACCGTCGAGATCGCCAGCGGCGTGAAGGTGCGCATGCTCAAGAGCTCGGTGCAGGGGAGAGTCCCCGACAAGACCGAGACCAAGTCAGACAGCTCTGAAGCCAAGAAAGAGGAGAAGTGAGCGATGGACCGCAACTGGTACACGCGACTCGGCATCATCATCGCCGTCACCCTGGGCACGCTGTGGATGTTGGTGCCCACTTATTATTCGTTCTTCCGCCTCGAGCGGGCTGACCGGAACAACCTCACCAAGCTGCAGGAAGTGCTGCCTGGTTGGGCTCCTTCCGCGAAGCGTCGCCTCGCGCTCGGTCTCGACCTCCAGGGTGGCATTCACCTGGTGATGCACGTCGACATGAAGACCGCGCTCAACAAGCGCGCTCAGCGCCGCGCTGAGCAGATGGTTTCGTGGGTGGCGAGCAAGAAGCTCGGCGAGCTCGAGGCGCCCACGGTGGACCCAGAGACCAACCGGGTCACCCTGATGGTGAAGGACCCCGCGACCGCCGAGGCGATCCAGAACGGGCTCCTCGACATGTTCAAGGACTTCACCTTGAAGGGCCGCGACGGGGCGAAGATCGAGCTCGCGCTCGACGAGAGCTCGCTCGAAGGCATGAGCAACGAGGCGCTCGACATGGCACTGCTCCGCATTCGCGAGCGCATCGACAAGTGGGGCGTATCGGAAGTGCAGATCGCGAAGCTGGGCACCGACCAGATCCAGATCTCGCTCCCCGGCCAGTCTGACCCGGAGCAGGTGAAGCGCCTGATCGGCGAGACCGGCCAGCTCGAGTTCCGCATCGTCGCGAACGAGTCGTCGATCTTTCAGAAGATCTACACCGAGACGCCTCCCGCGGACCCCGCGTCGATCCGCCTGGTGCAGCAGGCGACCGCGCCTGACAGCCCGCGCGGGCCGTTCCTCGAAAGCGAGAACCGCGCCGACCTGCTCGCGTACGTGGCTGACAAGGTGCCCGCGCCGCAGAAGGTGCTGCTCCATTGCGTGACCGACGCCGGCCCGAAGCGGAAGTGTTCCAAGTACCAGACGTACCTGCTCGACGCGCAGAACGTGCCCGGAGACCTGCTCCGCACCGCGTGGTTCCCCGGCTCGCCGAACAACCAGGGCCAGTACTACGTCGCGTTCGAGATGCAGCCTGACGGCGCCAAGATGATGGGCGAGCTCACCGGCAAGAACGTGAACCGCCAGATGGCGATCATCCTCGACGACAACGTGATGTCGGCGCCGAACATCCAGTCCGAGATCACCGACAATGGCACCATCACCTTTGGCCGCATGGGCAACGAGGCGCGCGACTACGGCAAGCTGCTCGCCATCACTCTGCAGTCGGGCGCGCTGCCTGCGCCGGTGTCGATCGGTGAGATTCGTCTCGTCGGTGCGTCGTTGGGCGACGAGCTGATCAAGAAGGGCACCCTGGCCGCGCTGCTCGGCCTCGCGCTCGTGGTGATCTTCATGGCGATCTACTACCGGGTCTCCGGCCTGGTGGCGGACGTCGCGCTGATCCTCAACGGTGGCCTGATCCTCGCGGGGCTCGCGGCGTTCGGCGCGACCCTCACGCTGCCCGGCATCGCGGGCTTCGTGCTCACCCTGGGAATCGCCGTCGACGCGAACGTGCTGATCAACGAGCGCGTGCGCGAAGAGCTCGCGGCGGGCAAGACGGCGCGCGCCGCGGTCGACGCCGGTTACGACCGCGCCTTCTGGACCATCTTCGACGCCCACGTCACCACGCTGATCGCCGGCTTCGTGCTCGCGGCCACGGGCACCGGCCCGGTGCGCGGCTTCGCCACCACGCTGATCATCGGCATCATCGCCTCGCTCTTCACGTCCATCGTGGTGACGCGGCTGATCACCACCTACATCGTGCACGGTCGCAACGCGACGACCGTGTCGGTCTGATTCGAGAGCGCCATGCAAATCATCAAGGGCAAGACGAACTTCGACTTCATCAGCAAGCGCAAGATCGCGCTGTTCATCAGCTCGATCATCAACATCGCGATCATCGTCGCCATCCCCATCTTCGGCTTCAACCTGGGGGTCGACTTCGCTGGCGGCACCCTGGTGGAGGTGAAGTTCGCCAAGCCCACGACCGCCGAGCAGGTGCGTGAGGGCGCGGTGAAGGGCGGCCTCAAGGAGCCGCAGGTGCAGGGCATCGGCGCGGCCGAGGAAAGCAACTTCATCTTGCGCATGGGCGGCGTCACGCAGCTCACCGAGGAGAGCGAGAAGACGGCCGAGGCGGCGGTGCGCGCGCTGGGCGAGGTGGTGTCGCTCACCAAGAACCTCGACACCGGCATCATCAACGTGCGCTTCAAGGCGCCGATTGATCCCGAGGTGATCAAGCAGGCGGTGGTCGCGTCGGGCACGGGCGTCACCGAGGTGACCAAGCTCGGCGAGGCTGACTACCAGATCAAGGCCGAGGGCATGGCTTCGCGGGTGACCTCGGCGCTCAAGTCGGGCCTCGCGGGCGCCGACTTCGAGGTGCGCCGCACGGACTACGTCGGTCCGCAGGTCGGCAAGCAGCTGCGCAACAAGGGCCTGATGGCGCTCATTTGGGCGATGCTCTTCATCCTCATCTACATCGCGTTCCGCTTCGACTTGAAGTTCGGGCCTGGCGCACTGCTCGCGATGCTGCACGACGTGATCATGGTCGCCGGCTACTTCCTCATCACGCGGCGCGAGTTCAACCTCACCTCGATCGCCGCGCTGCTGACGATCATCGGTTACTCCATCAACGACACCATCGTGATCTACGACCGCATCCGCGAGGAGATGGTCAAGTACAAGGGCAAGCCGCTGCCTGAGATCATCAACATCGCCGTGAACGACACCCTGGCGCGCACCATTCTCACCTCTGGTGTGACGGCGCTCTCGCTGGTCGGTCTGCTCGTCTACGGAGTCGGTGAAATCTTCGACTTCGCCGCCGCCATGCTGGTCGGCATCGTCGTCGGTACGTACTCCTCCGTGTACATCGCGAGCCCGCTGGTCATCTGGCTCGACGAGCGTGAGCACGAGAGGGAAGCCGCGGGCCACATCAAGGCGGCCAAGCCGGCCTGAGTCGGTCCTCGTTCTCCAAAGTCCAACCGCCGGAGCGCACGTCGCTCCGGCGGTTTTTTATTGGGTGATCACCCGGGCAGCGTCAGCAGCGCGAGGATCACCATCGCTGCTCCGCCCACGCCGGCCGCGATCCAGTGCGCGGGCTTCACGGGTGCCGCCGCAGCGCTCGACGGAAGCCGCCGCTCGTCAGGCCGCAGTGTCCACGAAGCCAACGTCATTCCCGCGAAGATCACCGGGCCGAGCCACTGGGGAGCTGCATCTCCCGCGAACAAGTGCGAGGCGGCGGCGCCCGTGTAGTTGAAGAACGCGCCGGCGTACGCCCACTCCTTGAGCCGCGGAAAACGCGGGGCGAGGAGGGCCAGCGCGCAGGGCAGCTTCCACACCCCGATGATGAACAGCAGGTAGTGCGGGTAGCCGAGGTGGTCGAACACGTCGCGGACGAACTTGATCCGCAGCAGGTCCCACATCGCGCCTGCGGCCATCTCCCAGGCGATCACCAGGGTGAACAGCCAATAGAACACCTGCTTCGTTCGGGTCTTCGCGTCGGTCACAGCCAGCTCCTCGTTGAGTTCGGTCACATCGGCGACATGCCGTTTCGTCATGTGGATGACGGATCGAGCCGTGCCGAGTGTGACGGCCGAATTAAGGAGCGAATTGAAGATGACTGAGAACGACTGGCTGACGAAGCGGTTCAACGAGGCCCGGCCGCGGCTGCACGCGGTGGCTTCGCGCATGCTCGGCTCGGGTGCGGAGGCGGACGATGCGCTGCAAGAAGCGTGGCTCCGCTCCCACCAGGCTGCGAGCGAGGTGGAGAACGCCGGCGGCTGGCTGACCACCATCGTCGCGCGGGTGTGTCTCGACATGCTGCGCTCGCGGCGATCGCGGCGAGAAGATCTCTCCGCGGTGACTGAAGAGGTGGGCGGGGTGGATCCGCTCGATGCAGAAGGTGAGCTGAAGCTCGCCGACTCCATCGGTCCCGCGCTGCTGGTGGTGCTGGAGACGCTGCAGCCTACAGAGCGAGTCGCCTTCGTGCTGCATGACACCTTCGGCCTCACGTTCGAGGAGATCGCGCCCATCGTAGACCGCACCCCCGAGGCCGCGCGGCAGCTCGCCAGTCGCGCGCGGAGGAAGGTGCGCGGAGTCGAGGCTCAGCCCAGCGATCTCACCCGGCATCGAGAGCTCGTCTCTGCGTTCCTCATCGCTTCGCGCGACGGAGACTTCGCGAAGTTGCTCTCGGTGCTCGCGCCTGACGTTCTCTTCCGCGCGGACGATGCCGCGGTGCGAGCGGCTGCTGCGTACCATTGGGGCGGGGGAGCGCTCCCAATCGAGGCGCGCGGGGTGCGGCAGGTGGCCGACACTTTCAAGGATCGCGCTCGCGGCGTGAAGCCCGCGTTCATCGATGGAGTGCCTGGCGCGGTGTGGTCCGTGACGGGCCAGACGCGCGCGGCGTTCCTTTTCAATTTCGTCGATGGTGCGATCGCGCGCATCGAGCTGGTGATGGAGTCCGGGCGGCTCTCAGCACTCCATGTCGCGAACACGCTCGCTTCTCCGAAGTGAACGATTGTTCGACTCAGCCTCGAGGGAGTGGGTCGCGAGCTGGCCTGCTCCGAGTTGTGACGGCCTGGCTCCTCTTCACGGCGCACCCGATCTCCGTGTCACTCGCCTTCGATCAACTGACACAAGAAACCGGACCCGGCTCCGGTTTCTCGCGCGGGCCGACCTTCACGAAGCTGGGCGCTCACTGCCGAGCTGTCCAATT
>CBIHPJ010000313.1:0-9832 GCA_966211295.1 uncultured Myxococcales bacterium
TCTTTCACTCGGTGACTGGGCCTCGTGGCACTGACACAAGATACCGGAGCCGGCTCCGGTTTCTCGCGAGTGAAGCTTCGTCACGCTCACATCCTTGCGCGAACTCGAGAGCCCGATCGCGTCGGGCACCGCACGAGACCTGACGTCTTCACGTTCCTCGAGGCTGTCGCGCTACCCGCGCATCAGGAGAACCACTCGGCCATCTGCATTCAGCACCTGGGCACCACCACGAAGATCAGCGAGCGGGTCTGGCCAGTACACGTGACCGCAGAGCACGAGGAGCTCTCCACTTCGATCGAGTGCCTGACGCACGGCTTCGTGTCCTCGAAGCTCGCCGCGACTCGCATCGGGACCGCAGTGCAGAACGAGCACCTGCGGCTTCTCTGAGAGCACCTTCCTCATCGCGCGGAGAAATTCCTTCTCTTCACGACGAGCCGGCTTCGCGGGATCTCCGATGATCCCTCCGACTCCACCGATGCGGAGTCCCTCGAAGTCGATGCAGTTTCCGTCGAGCAGATTCTTCGGCGGTTCGTCGGCGAAGGAGTCGTGATTGCCGGCGACGCCGGTCACCCAGCGATGCGTGTTCGCGAAGGCTCTCCACACAGATCGCACGTCGCCCGAAGCGCCGCGCTGATTTGCTCGAGGAGAGCTGTAGAGATCTCCTGCGAGGACAACTCCGATCTTCGAGAGCGGCGGGACTTCCTTCTTCGCGGCGAGCATCGCGAGTTGTTCAGCGAGGACTTCACCGACGAGAGCGGAGGCTCCACCGTTGGCTTGCAGCGGCGCGATGCCCTGGAGATCTGAAGCGACGAGGAGCGCATCGAGGTCGGGAGGAAGTGAGTCCACGACTCCGCGATAGAGGTTGATGGGGTGCGTGGCCGTGCGGCCTTGTCCCGCGGCCATCTGGTGCGGGAACGCATGAAACGGGTGCTGTTGGATCGAAGTGATACGCATCTGGGCCGCACTGACGCCTGATCACGGCGAGTCCGACAGCCCATTCCTTCGTCCGAGCCAAAAGTCGCACCACTGGCGCGACTATTGCGGCGCTCAGCGCCGCGAGATCCCTCTCGGGCGTCGTCAACGAACTCGCAGCATCGCTCGCAGGTCGCTTCCCGGGACTTCGGGGGTTCAGCGCGAGCGAAAAGTCTCACCACTGGTGAGACTTTTGCCCTCGACGCCAGTCACGAGCCAAAAGTGCCATCACTGATGGCACAAATGCGCGAAGACCGCCCCTCACCCCTGCCCCTCTCCTCCCTGGCGCAGGGAGAGGGATGCGTTCACTTCTTCACTTCGGCCACGAGCGCATCGACCGACTTCTTCGCGTCGCCGAACAGCATGCGCGTGCCCTCGAGATAGAAGAGGGGGTTCTCGACGCCGGCGTACCCCGCGGCCATGCCGCGCTTGAACACCACCGTCAGCTTCGCCTTCCACACCTCGAGCACCGGCATTCCGTAGATGCTCGACGTGGGATCATCGAGCGCGCCCGGGTTCACGATGTCGTTCGCGCCGATCACCAGCACCACATCGGTCTGGGGGAAGTCGGCGTTGATGTGCTCCATCTCTTCGACCGTGTCGTAGGGAACACCGGCCTCGGCGAGCAGCACGTTCATGTGACCGGGCAGACGACCGGCCACGGGGTGAATCGCGAAGCGCACCTTCACGCCCTTCTCGCGGAGGATGGAGGAGAGCTCCTTCACCGTGGCCTGCGCGCGGGACACCGCCATGCCGTAGCCCGGCACGATCACCACGCTGCGCGCCTCGGTGAGCTTGATGCCCACCTCGTCGGCCTTCATCTCGCGGACTTCACCCGCGGGCCGCGCGCCCGGAGCTGCGGGCTTGCTCTCGCCCGTACCGAAGCCGCCGAACACCACGTTCAGGATCGAGCGGTTCATCGCGCGGCACATGATGATCGAGAGGATGGTGCCCGACGCACCGACGAGCGCGCCCGTGACGATCAGCAGATCGTTGCTGAGCATGAAGCCCGCCGCCGCGGCCGCCCATCCCGAGTAGCTGTTGAGCAGCGACACCACCACCGGCATGTCCGCACCGCCGATCGCCATCACCAGGTGCACGCCGAGCAGCGCCGCGAGCACTGTCATGATGCAGAGGAACATCAGCCCGCTGGTGCCCTCGGCCTTCAGGAACGGCACTGCGAGTCCGATGATCGCCATCGCGACGATCGCGTTGAGCGCGTGACGCCCGGGGAGCAGCAGCGGCTTGCCGCCGATCGTCCCCTTCAACTTGCCCCACGCGATGATCGAGCCGGTGAGGGTGATCGCGCCGACCGCGATGCCCACCCAGATCTCCACCTGGTGCACCGCGTGACGAAGCGCATCAGGCGCCGGCGCCATCGGGTGCAGGTACGACGAGAAGCCCACGAGCACGGCCGCGAGACCGACGAAGCTGTGCAGGACCGCGACCAGCTCCGGCATGCCGGTCATCTCGACCTTGCGCGCGAGGCCTCCGCCGATCACGCCGCCCACCACCGCCGCGGCCACGAGGAGCCCGAGGCCCTTCACGCGCAGCGAGAGATCATCGGTGAAGATCCACGCGACCGAGGTGACCGCGATCGCGAGCACCATGCCGAGGATGCCGAAGATGTTGCCCTGCGAAGCAGTCTCCTGCTTCGAGAGTCCGCCCAGCGAGCGAATGAACAACACGCCCGCGCTCAAATACGCGACGACGAGAAAGCCGCTCATCGCCCGTGCCCTCCGCCTGCCGAGGCTTTTTCGCTGGGCGCTCCCTGCTGGAACATCTTCAGCATGCGCTGCGTGACGAGGAATCCGCCGGCGATGTTGATCGCAGCGAAGAGCACCGCGAGCGCGCCGAGGATGGAGGCGACGTCGACGTCACCGCCGACCTGCAGCATTCCTCCGATGATGATGATTCCCGAGATCGCGTTGGTCACGCTCATCAGCGGCGTGTGCAGCGCGGGCGTCACCGACCAGACCACCTGCCAACCCACGAAGCAGGCGAGCACGAAGACGGTGGAGTGCTGCAGGAACTCGGAGGGCGCGAAGCGTGAGAGCGCGAACAACACGATCATCAACAGCAGTCCGCCCACCGTGGTGCCCCACGCGCGACGCGTCGGAGACTGCAGCTTCAGCTGCGCGGGCTTGGCATGCGCGGGCGGAGGCTTCGGCGCGGGCGCGGGCTCCTTCACCGGCGCGGGCGGCAGCACCTCTCCCTTGTGCAGCGCGAGCGCGGGCCGCACCACGTCGTTCTCGAGATCGATGGTGATCTCCGCGCCCTTGCCGAGCTCGCCCAGCAGGTGCCACAGGTTCATCGAGAAGAACTTCGACGAAGTCGCTGCCATGCGGCTGGCGAGATCGGTGAAGCCGATGATCTGAATGCCGTTGTGCACCACGATCTCGCCGGGCTTGGTGAGCTCGCAGTTGCCACCCTGTTCGGCGGCCATGTCGACGATCACCGAGCCAGGCTTGAGGCACTCCGCGACGTCCTTCGGCACGAGGATCGGCGCCTTGGTCCCCGGCACGAGCGCGGTGGTGACGATCACGTCGCACTCACGCGCCTGCACGCGGAAGAGCTCCATCTCGGCCGCGATGAACTCGGGCGACATGGTCTTCGCGTAGCCACCCTGGCCTTCACCGGCCTCCTTGATCTTCACCTCGAGGAAACGGGCACCGAGGCTCTCCACCTGCTCGCGTGCGGCGGCGCGGGTGTCGAAGGCACGAACGTCTGCACCGAGCGCGCGCGCCGCTCCGATGGCGGCGAGACCGGCCACACCGGCGCCGATGATCAGCACCTTCGCGGGAGGCGTCGCACCTGCAGCCGTGATCTGCGGACTGAAGAAACCCTGGAAGTGCGCGGCGGCTTCGACGACGGCGCGATAGCCCGAGAGGTTGGCCATCGAGGACAGCACGTCCATCTTCTGTGCGCGGGTGATGCGCGGCACTTTCTCCAGCGCGAGCGCGGAGGCCTTACGAGCCTTCAGCGCATCGAGAAGCCCGGGATTGCGATCGGCCTGGATGATCGAGACGAGCAGCGCGCCTTCCTTCAGCTTCGCGCACTCGTCGATCGTCGGAGGCCGCACCTTGAACACCACGTCGGCATCGAAGGGAGCGTCGGTGAGCTCGGCACCAGCAGCGACGAATTGATCGTCAGCGATGCCTGCGTGGAGTCCGGCGCCACGCTCCACCTTCACGCCAAGTCCACGCTCTTTGATCTTCTTGATGCTCTCGGGCGTGGCCGCCACCCGCTTTTCGCCGGGCAGCGTTTCCTTCGGTACTCCGATGATGAGTGTCACGGCCGGGCAATATGGACCTCCGCGCCCAGCACCTCAATCAATCTTCAGAACAGGAGGTCGAGACCCACCCGCAAGATGGAGAAGGGCATCACCTTCGGCACCAACTGCAGCCCGAGGAACGTGCAGGCGTGCACCGCGAGCGCGCTCAGCGGCGACTTGAACTGATTGGAGAGAAAAGTTGTGAACGCGGCGTACCCGCCGAACCAGCACCAGAAGAGGACGATCGGGAGCAGCGCGGGGAGGAAGAGCGACTTGAGCGAGAACAGCAGTCCCAGGATGACCCAGATGGCGAGGATCAGCATGTGGGCGGCGTTGCGCATGGCGTTCATGGATGAGGCTCCTTGGTGCAGCGGGTTGGATCATCAAACGCCCCAGCGTCGAAAAGGGTGAGGAACTAGAAACGACTCCATTGATAAGCTGGGGGATATGATCAACCTCCAGCGGCTCGAAGGTTTCTATTGGGTTGCGAAGACGCAGGGGTACGCGCGCGCGGCCCGCGCGTTCCCGTATCCGATCACCCAGCCCGGAGTGCACCAGCAGGTGCGTCGGCTCGAAGAAGAGCTCGGCGTGAAGCTCTTCGAGCGCGTGGGAAAGGATCGGGTGGTGCTCACGCCGCGCGGGCAAGTGTTGTTCGACGCGGTGGTCGGATTCTTCGAGCAGCTCCCGGTGATCGAAGCGCGCGTGCGGGGTGGAGTGATCGGCGGCACGCTCAAGATGCACGCCGCGGGACATCTGCTCCGTCACCTCGTGCCTGAGTGGCTGCGGCGACTTCAGCTCAAGCGGCCCGACATCACGGTGGCGCTCACCGACGTGCAGACCGCGGATCTCTCGCTGCTGCGCAACGGGGAGACCGATGTGCTGATCGACTGGCTCCCTGACATTCCGCAGGACATCGCGACGAAAGAGGTGGGGCGCACGGAAGGGTGGATCGTCGCTCCCTCGCACGGACCATTCGCGCAGAAGGGAAAGCTGTCCCTCAATGCGCTCGCGCAGGTGCCGTTCATCGCGTACCACAGCGATCGCACGCTGAAGGGCCTCCAGCTCGAGGCGCTGCGGCAACACGAGATCACGCCGCGCGAAGGCTTCGCTGCTGATTCGTCAGACACGATCCTCGGCTTCGTCGCTGCGGGCTTGGGGTTCTCGCTGGTGCCGTGGTTGACGGCGGCGGGGCCGCGCATGGCCGGGGTGGTGGCGCAGCGGCTCGAGCGTCCGGCAGCGTCATTTCCCATTTACGCGGCATGGAGGAAGGGGAGCGGACTCCATCCTCTGGTAGAAGCCGCGCTCGAGGTCGCGCCTTCGCGCTGAGCCTTCACGGAGTGAAACGAAGTCATGAATAAGTACGGGTGGGCAGTACTGGTGGTGGTGGGTGGAGCCGGTTGTGCGACGACTCCGAAGTGGGCGGCGGCGACGACGATGGCGGAGGAGAAGTTTCCAGGGCGCGCCGAGCTGCAACAGGTGGCCATTCGCGCGCCGAAGCTCGACACCGCGAAGCACGACGCCGTCGCGGTCGACAGCTGGACGCTCGAGGGGCCGTTCCCCTCTGAGGCGACGGTCACTCCGGTGCAGCCGTCGAACGCGTGGGAGAAGGCGCTCCAACAGGCGGCACCCGCGGTGGGCAACGCGCTCTCGGCGGAGCTGCAGTGCGTCTCGCGAGAGGTCGCGCGCTTCCTCGCGGCTCGCAAGAGCTACCCGGGCAACTCGTTGCAAGCGTTCATCGAGCGGCGCTGCGCGACGACGGCTCCGCACGTTCGGCTGCACAGCCTCAGCGGCGAGATCCCCGACAGCGTGAGCGAGGCGCAGTGGGTGAAGGAGTGGACCGAGGATCTCACCAAGATGGCGACTGCCGCGGGCACGCCCGACGTGGCCGGCATCTCGGTGCGGCGCGAGGGAAAGCACGCGGTGCTGGTGCTGGCCTGGGCCGACGTGGGCGCGCATTACGCGAAGCCGATTCCGCTGGTGGGAACGACCGGCACCGTGGTGGTGCGCGGGCGCCTCGCGAAGGGCGGCGCGGAGCGCATCAGCGCGCTGATCAACAAGGGCGCGCTCGAGGTGGAGAGCTGCAAGACCCTCGACGCGCTGCAGCCGCCGGAGTTCGCGTTCGAGTGCCCAGTGTCCGCTGACGACGTGCGCACCACCCTCGAGATCGCGAGCTTCCAGCCGGGCCGCATCCTCGGGCAGATGGTGACGCAGCAGGTGCTGTGGCCCAAGGGCGCGCCGAGCAACGTGTGGGAACGCCCGAAGGCCGCCGCGGAAGTTCCCTCGGGCGCGTTCGATGGTCGCTTCCTCGCGGCAGTGAACGCGCTGCGCACGGGCGCGAAGTTGCCGCCGCTCACGCTCTCGAAGCCGCAGTCCGACACCGCGAAGCTGCTCGCGCCTCACTACTTCTCTGCGTCGTTTGGCGAGGGAGATGCGCTGGACGCCGACCGCGTGGCGCTGGGCATGATGGCGGGGTGGGATGTGGGCGTGGAGATCGTGAGCTCCGGCTTCGGGAGCGAGTGGCTCTCGGGCTCGCGCGATCTCTCGGTGTTCATCGAGTTCGTGCTCGACAGCCCGTACCACCGCAAGTCGGTGACGGATCCGAAGGCGACGCTGCTCGCCGTGGGCTCGGTGGAGACGGCGGCCTCTTCTCTGGCGGCGATCTTCGCGACCTACGTTCCGCTGACGAAGTTCGATCGCAAGGAGTCGGAGATCGCGATCATCACTCGCCTCAACCAGATGCGAATCGATCGCAAGCTCCCGCTCGCGCAGTGGACCCTGTGGCCTGAGGACGAAGGCGCGGTGGTGGAGGCGAACCTCGCGGCGCGGCGCTGGGACCCGAATGGGGCAGCTCGCTACGCGCTCGAGAAGACCGCCGCGGTCGCGAAGGGCAGGGTCACCGGCTACGTGCAGCTGGTGGACGATCTGGAGAACTTCCAGTTCCCGCCAGAAGTGCTCATGCGCCCCGACATCAACGTGTTCCTTGCAGTGGGTGTGTACCGCGACGAGGAATGGGCGCAGGCGCGCTACGTGGTGTGTTTTGTCCTCGCGCAGGCGGGGGACATCGAGACCGCCTCCCGGTAGAACCGGCGGCATGAACGACGCTGTACGCCGCCAGAAGGATCGCGCCACCGAGCTTCTCAACAAGGGGAAGCTGCAGCCCGCGCTCTCGGAGTTTCGCCGCATCGTCAACGCCGTGCCCGGAGAGCTGGGCGTGCGGCAGAAGGTCGCTGAGATCCTCGCGCGGCTGGGTGACAAGCCGGCCGCCGTGGCGGAGTACGCCGAGGTGGTGCGCCGCTATGCGGAGCAGGGACAGTTCTTCAAGGCGACGGCGTTGTGCCGCGTGATCCTCACTTTGGATCCGAAGCACGAGGAGGCGACGACGAAGCTCGCTGAGCTGTACTCGTCGCGGCAGAGAACGCCGAGTCGCGTGGGGCCCGCGCCGGTTCCGGCTCCGGTGGCTCCGCTCGAGGCGGGTGCGATCGCGCAGGCGAATGAGGCGCCCGCGCCCGTGGCTCCTGCTGCCGCTGCTGCTCCCGCGGTGGAGATCGAGATCGAGGTGGAGGAGCTCCCCGTGCAGCCCGACGCGCCTCCTCCTCCGAAGGAGTCGCTGCCGGCGATTCCGTTGTTCTCTTCGCTTACCTCGACCGAGTTCATCGCGGTGCTCAACGGCGCGATGGAGGCGAAGGCGTTCAGCGTGGGCGAAGCCATCGTCAACGAGGGCGCGCCGGGCGACGCGATGTACGCGATCGCGCAGGGCTCGGTGGCCGTGCTGCGCAACACGCACAAGGTCGCCACCATGGGCGAGGGCGAGTTCTTCGGTGAGATGGCGCTGCTCTCAGGCGCGCCGCGCCTGGCCACGGTGGTCGCCGAGACCGACACGGTGGTGCTCTCGTTCCCACGCCTGGAGATGGACGCGGCGATCGCGAAGCACCCTGGAGTGAGGACGGCCCTCGAGCAGTTCTATCGGGAGCGCCTGCTGCTGAATCTGATGCGGGCCAATCCGCTGCTGCAGCCGCTGAGCGATGCGCGGCGTGCGGCGTTGGCCGCGGCGTTCCAGTCGTGCACGTTCAAGAAGAACGAGATCATCCTCGAGGAGGGACGCGAGGGCGTGGCGGTGTTCCTGATTCTTCGTGGCCGGGCCGCGGTGTTCCATCGCGACACCACGAAGGGCGCGTATCCCGATCTGACTGAAGGTGATGCGATCGGGGAGATCTCGGTGGTGGGTGAGACTCCGGTGTCCGCGACGGTGATGGCGAAGGAGCCGGTGGTGGCGCTCCGGGTTCCCGCCGAGGCGTTCCGCGAGATCGTGCTCGGGAATCCCGACGTGAAGAAGCAGGTGCTCCTGCTGGCGAGTCAGCGGCTGTCGCGCACCGCGAAGCAGGGACTGGTCGCGCAGGCGGATCAGGGCGATCAGCGCGTCTGAAGTTCTTCAGGGATCGAACTGACTCGCTTCGAAGCAGGCGTGCCGCACGAGGGCCTTGAGTTGGGCTTCGCGCGTCGCTCCGCCCGCGGTCACCGAGATGCTGCCGAGGAGCTTCTTGTCGTGGCTTCGCACACCGACGAGATCGAGGCTGAGTCCCCGATCTTTCACTTCGAGGCGGGGCCGCAAGACGATCGCGGGGACTCGCTCATCTTGCCGATCGAGCACGGTCGCGCCGCGGCGTCTCAGTTCCTCTCGGAGCTGTGCGTCGAATTGCTCGCGCAGCGCACGTGACTCGGGAGAGAGGCCTCCGGGCATCGGTGAGTAGACGAGGTACACGCGGCGCGGAGGGTCCGCGAGGCCCACGGTTGCGGCGAGCAGCACGATCAAGACACCGACCCCAGCGCGCATGAATTTCCCCCGGCCAAACTCCGAGGCAATTCAGTGCATGAAGGAGACCGGCGATCGGTTTGCGCGCTGAGAGAGCGGCTCGCGCGATTACTGCGGCGGAGGGAGCGAGTGAGCGACGGCCCAGACCTCCGGATCAACCTCCTTGTCGTACGGAGGAGGTGGCAGCTGAGGAGGCCGCCAGTCGATCCTTCCTCCGACGTTGCTCGAGAGCATCTCGGCCCAGCGCGGTACGACGAACCTTGGCCTGAAGTTCAGGTCGAGAAGCGCGGGAAGATCGCTGCGCGCGATATCGGCTTCGGCGCGTTCGCGTGAGTACACACGGAGGTCCAGCAGCGTGCCCGGCTGCCGCAGGATGAAGGCGTCTTGTTCGAGTTGGCGTGTCCGGATGACGACCGTGCCGAGCGGGAGATTCTGTGGCCGGCGGCTGTTGTTGCTGACCGCGATCCACATTGCCTCTGGCTCCTGCTTCGTCAATCCGAGGAGCCAGAGCGCCGAAGGCCCCCAGAAGACCGCGCTCTTCAGCCGAATCTGAATGAGCTCGTAGCGAGTGGGGTCGTAGGCGTAGTGACTCCAGACTCCGTGTCCATGTGGCTTCGCGATGCGCGTGTAGCGGGCGAAGTGGAGACAGCCAGGCGCCGCGGCGGTCCCCAGGTCGCGTTCGCGGAAGAGTCCCTTCTCGTTCGCGATTCGTTTGATGACGTTCACTCCATGCACGACGCCTCCCGGATGGTGATTCGTTCATCGGGAGAATGACT
>CBIHPJ010000314.1:0-9695 GCA_966211295.1 uncultured Myxococcales bacterium
GCTCGCGCACGTGGCGCCGCTCGAACCGCTCGAGCCCGTGCGCGTGAAGGGCAAGGCTCAGCTGGTGCCTCTCTTCCGTGTCACACCTGAGCTCGACGAAGCGCTCAACGCGCAGCGCAGATTTTAGAATCACGTTAATAGGGGACCTCGATGAGCTACTCCCTCGACGCTTTGAAGAAGAACCGGGTCTCCGCGCTGCTGTACGGAGGCACGGAAGCCGATCGCCGCGCCTGCGCCGTGGCCGCCACTGCGGAGCTCGCCTCGAGTGGTGAAGGCTCAGGCTTGATTGAAGCGAAGGACGGCGAAGCGCTCGAGCGTTCGTTCACCAACTCGCGCGCGGTGGTCTACGTGCCCGACGTCACCGTGATCCCTCCTGTCACTCAGCGCGCGGTGGTGCGCATGCTCCGAGAGCGCGAAGAGCGCCCGAAGCTGGTGTTCGGCCTGCCGACCACTCCCGAGACCGCGGCCCAGAAGGGTGGCCTCACCGAAGATCTTCGGTATTGGCTCAGCCACTCCACGGTCGACGTGAAGGCTCGTCAGAGCCGCCGCTGATACGTCTGAGCAGCAAGAGCGCTGGCTGTCAGAAACACGGTTGAAGTCGCTCGCCGTGGCTGGCAAACACAGTTCATGTCTACCGACTCCTTGGACGATCGCCGCAAGGCCCTCGAAGAGCAGTTCTTCCAGAAGCACGAAAAGGAGCTCGTGGCGAAGCTGAAGGACGCCGCCGCGAAGGAGGCCTCGCGCGACGAGCTCCAGCACCTCACCGGCATCAACGATCCCGCCGTGCTCGACACGCTCGCCAGCCTCAAGCTCGGCGGCGCGGCGACGCTCGTGATGTCCGTGTACCCGGTGGTGGAAGTCGCCTGGGCCGACGGCGAGCTGGACGCGAAGGAGAAGGCCGCCGTCCTCGACGCCGCGAAGCAGATCGGTGTCGCGCAGGGCACGCCCGCGATGGACTTCCTCCAGAAGTGGCTCACCGAGAAGCCCGAGCCGAGCTGGCACACGCTCTGGTCCGACTACGTGAAGGCGCTCGTGAAGAACATGAAGCCCGACGACAAGGCGCTGCTGAAGGCGACCGTGCTCGGCCGCGCGCTCGCCGTCGCTGAGTCGTCTGGCGGATTCCTCGGTCTCGCGTTCCGCGTGTCGAGCGCTGAGAAGGCCGTGCTCGCGAAGCTCGAAGCCGCGTTCAATTAGTCGTTCCCCTCTCCCTCGGGAGAGGGTCAGGGTGAGGGGGCTCAAAGTCTCCTCGAGGGTGGATGATGCGTTCAGCATTCCTCACCTTGGCGCTGTCGCTCTCCTCGTGCGGCGATGGCGGGTTGTGTTCCGACGCGCCGCTCAACAACACCTGCCTTCACGTCGACGGCCGCTGGAAGCTGGAATCAGGCCTCCGTGATGGGCGCTGCGGCGCTTCACTCTTCGACGACGAGCTGATCATCGAGTCGCCCGGCAAGGGACGACTCGCGGGCTGGGCTTCGTCCGCGCGCCTCTTCGGCAAGCTGTACCCTGGCGGCGTGTTCGAGCTCGAAAGCTCCAGCTACGGCTTCGAGTTGCACGGCGAGCTGGTGCAGGCTCAGGGCGTTCCCGATGAGCTCCGCGGCGGCGTGACGTTCAGCGAGGATCACCTGAGCTGCGAGCGTCAGTGGCAGTTCGTCGGACGGCGCGAGTAGCCGTTCGGCGCACGTTGTCCCACCTCATCCAACCCTCACCGTCATCCGCTGATCCAGCACCCTTGGCGTGGCATGGTCCCGCTCACGCAACCGGGCGGGGGACCCGGTCGAAACCTCTCAGTTCGTCTTTGCCATCGCTTCCTTCGGGGATCACGCCAATGACCGTTCGAAACAACAGCTCCACCTCTGCTGCTGATGCTGCCGCCGCTGCCGCTGCCAAAGCCGCCGCCGAAGCCGCGCGTAAACGTGAAGAAGCGCGCAAGGCCGCCGAGGAGGCTGCGAAGAAAGCCGCTGCCGCTGCTGCGAAGAAAAAGGCCGCTGCCGACGCGGTGAAGAAGGACGCGTTCAACGCCACGCAGAAGAAGCCGGTCGCGCTCGACGGCAAGCCCACTGCGCCGAACGCCGCGGAGCTCACCAATCCGAACGCGGCCGCGGTGAAGGCTCCCGTCTCGGACAAGCTGCCGAAGACGCCCGAAGAGCTGCCGAAGATGTTCCCGGAGCTGAAGGGCGCCGACAAAGAGACGCTCAAGAAGACCTACGACTCGCTCAACAAGGTCGCGACGGGCACCGACTCCGAGAAGCTCAAAGGGCTCGCTGATCTCGCCAAGCAGTTCCCCACCACGCTCACCAACGTCCTCGACAAGATGGGCGTGAAGGACAACAAGCTCGCGAAGATCGCGACGAACAGCGCGGCGCTCAGCGCGTTGTCCACGCTCACCGACGAGAAGAAGGGCGTCACCGACAAGGCGCAGGCGGCGCTGCAGCTCGCCAAGGCCGTGGGCGACACCATCAAGCCGAAGGACCTCGAGGGCGTGCTCAAGACCACGCTCGGCGCGCTCCCCGCGGCGGAGAAGTTGATCGGCGCGGTCAGCACCTGGGCTGATCCGAACAAGAGCGGGCTCGAGAAGGCGAAGGCCACGCTCGACCTCGCGAGCTCCTTGAAAGAGTTCACCGGCGCGGAGTTCCCCAAGCTCGCCAACAGCCTCCGCTCGCTCGACGGTCCGCTCAAGGCCGCGGGCGCCGCGCTCAAGCTGATGGATCCGAAGGCCTCGGTCGCCGACAAGATCGCCGCGGGCGCGCAGCTCGCCGCCGAGATTCCCGACCTCGGAAAGAACCTCGCCGCGTTCAAGGATCTGCTCACCAGCGCGGGCGTGAAGGACGCGGGGAAGATCGCCGATGGCGCGGTGAAGGCCGCCGACGTCGCGGTGAAGGGCCTCGACCCGAAGATCGCCCACTCGCTCACCGAGAAGGACACCAAGGCGCTCACCGAGCTCGCCGAGAAGGTCGGCGCCGACAAGCTCGAGCCGGTGCTCAAGGGCATCACCGATAAGGCCGCGCTCGACGGCCTCACCAAGCAGCTCGGCAGCATGGACGCGGCCGCGGGCAAGCGGCTGCTCTCGTCGCTCGGCGGTCTCGAACACAGCGTGCTCGAGAAGGCGCTCAAGAATCCCGAGATGGCGGAGTCGCTCGGCAAGCTCGCCACCAAGCTCGACGACGAAGGCGCGAAGGTGATGTCGAAGATGGTGAAGGAGTTCGACGAGGACGCGCTCAAGAGCCTCGTGAAGTTCACCGATCACCTCGCTCCCGAGGCGCTCAAGGACGGCCTCAAGATCCTCGGCCCCGCGATGGAGAAGGGCGGCAGTAAGGTCGTCGGCCAGGGCCTCAAGGTGCTCGAGAAGGTCCTCGGCAAGATGGGCGTGAAGATCACCGGTGAGGTCGCCGCGAAGGCGCTCAAGAACCTGGTGAAGATCGTCCCCGTCGCCGGCGCGATCCCGAACGCGATCGACGCGGTGAAGTACGGCAAGGAAGCGCTCGAGCTCCGTGATCAGAACAAGGACCTCGGCCTCTTCGCGCTGAACGCCGCCAAGCTGAACGTGCTCGACGGCGCCGCCGGCATCATCATGGACGCGACCGGCGTGGGCGTGGCCGCGGACGTCGCGGTGAGCGTCGGCTTCTCGGCCGCCGAGCTCGCGATGGACATCGGCTTCGAGTCGGAGAAGGCCAAGATGCTGGCCGACCCGAAGAACTACCAGGCGCCTGACTGGATGAAGGCCGTGAACCTCGCGGCCGCGGCCGTCGATCCCATCGGCACCGTCGCGTACATGGGCCCCGAGGGCACCGCGAAGATGCTCGAGTGGGGCGTCGAGAAGGGCGCGAAGGGCACCGTCGAGCTGGCGAAGTTCGCGGGCGTGACCACCGCCGAGGTCGCGGGCAATCAGCTCAAGACCGCGGGCAACATGATGCACCAGCTCGCGGACGTGATTCGCAACCCGGGCAAGTACGGCCAGGCCGTCGCTGACGCCGCGCTCAACACGTACAACACGGTGATCGAGAAGGGCGGCGAGCTCGCGAAGGCTGCGAAGGAGACGCTCACCGGAATCGTGAACGACGCGAAGGCGCTCGGCGCGAAGGGCCTCGAGAAGCTCGAGTGGATCGCGAAGAACCCGGGCGAGGCCGCGAAGATCGCCGTCGAGGGCGTGAAGGACATGCTCAACAAGGGCATCGACCTCGCCACCGACGCGGGCAAGGCGCTCTACAAGAAGGGCGTGGAGACTCTCGAGTCACTCCAGAAGGGCTGGGAGAACTTGAAGGGCGCCGCGAAGGACAAGGCCCTCGAGCTCATTCAGAGCGCGAAGGACGGCCTCAAGTCCGCGGTGAACAAAGCGGTGGAGCTCGGCGAGAAGGCGGTCGATCTCGTCACCTGGGCCGCGACGCATCCGGGAGAAGTCGGCCAGATGGCGAAGAAGGCCGTCACCGACGCGCTCGCGAAGGGCGGAGAGCTCGCGAAGAAGACGTGGGACGGCATCAAGGCGCTGGGCAACCAGGGCCTCGAGCTCGCGCAGAGCGCGATCACCACGCTCAAGAACGCGGGGTCAGCCGCGGTCGACACGCTCAAGTACGTCATCCAGAACCCCGGCGAGGCCGCGGCGAAGGTGCGCGACTGGGCCGGCCAGACGCTGAAGGACCTCGTCACCGCGGGTGGCGACGCCGCGAAGAAGGCCGCCGGCGCGATCAAGGAATTCATCGACAACCGCGTCGACTTCGCGATGAAGCTCGGCAAGGACCTCCTCGCGCAGGGCTCCGAGGCCTTCATGGAGGTCGCGAAGGCCTGGAAGGACAACCTCACCGAGGGCGGCAAGGCCTTCATGGACGGCCTCAAGGATCTCGGCTCGGCCGGCGCGGAGCAGCTCACCAAGCTCGCCAAGCTCGGTGGCCAGGCCGCGAGCTACGCGGTCGACAAGCTCGAGACCCTCGCCAAGGCCGGCCTCGGCTACGCGAAGGACGCGCTCAACGCGCTGGCCGACTTCGGCGGCGAAGTGGGCCGCATCGCCGGGAAGACGCTCGACGCGGTGGCCGATGCCACCAACGGAGAGTTCTCCATCGGTGGCTACGACGTCGACATCAACCCGTTCTGGTGAGCGCCATGGTCAGCAAGACTGAGAAGAAGCCCGACTCCGCTGCGTTCCTCGGCACCTGGGAGCTCGTCCCCGCCGACTCGAAGTTCCAGTTCGACAGCCCTCCGTCGAAGGCCACCATCATCGTGAAGAAAGAGAAGGGCGGGCTCTTCATGCGCGCCGAGTGGCTCGACCCGCAGAAGAAGAAAGGCGAGGTCGAGCACGAGCTGGTGTTCAACAAGCCCACGATGGTGAACGGCGTGGAGGTCACGCTCGAGCTCATCGACTCGAACACGCTCGACACCATCGTCGCGAAAGAGGGGCCTGATGGAGTGAAGTCAGAGCTCTCTCGGACGCGCCGAACGCTCTCCAAAAACGGCAAAGAAATGGAGCTGCGGCAGACCGGAACGCTGCCCGACAAGAAGGCGTTCACGAACGTCTCCAAGTACAAGAAAATCGGCTCCTAAGCTGATGATTTAAAAGGCGAATTCGGGCGCTACACCCCTGTTTCCATCGTTGATTCAGGGGCTTGCGCGGGGTATTCCCAACGCCCCGATGTCAGACGAAATCAACGACCCGCCCGCGCCTCCGCCGTCTGCTCCTCCACCGCCCTCCAACATTGGCCAGCTCGTGCAGCGGTCGATCGAAGAGGAGATGCGAAAGAGCTACCTCGACTACTCGATGAGCGTGATCGTCGGGCGCGCGCTGCCCGACGTGCGTGACGGTCTCAAGCCCGTGCACCGCCGCGCCCTCTTCGCGATGCAGGAGCTCTCGAACACGCACGCGCGCCCGTACAAGAAGTCGGCGCGCATCGTGGGCGACGTGATCGGTAAGTACCACCCGCACGGTGATCAGTCGGTCTACGACGCGATCGTCCGCATGGCGCAGCCGTGGTCGATGCGCGCGCCGCTGATCGACGGGCAGGGCAACTTCGGTTCCATCGACGGCGATTCACCCGCCGCCATGCGTTACACCGAAATTCGCATGGAGAAGCTCGTGGAGGAGATGCTCCACGACCTCGAGAAGGACACCGTCGACTTCCAGCCGAACTACGACAACTCGCTGCAGGAGCCGGTGGTGCTCCCCTCGCGGTTCCCCAACCTGCTGGTGAACGGCAGCGACGGCATCGCGGTCGGCATGGCGACGAAGATCCCGCCGCACAACCTGGGCGAGGTGATCGACGCCACCGTTCACCTCATCGACAACCCCAAGTCGCCCTGGGAACAGTTGATGAAGTTCGTGCAGGGCCCCGACTTCCCCACCGCGGGCATCATCGCGGGCCGTGACGGCATTCGCCGCGCGTACGAGACGGGCCGCGGCTCGATCACGTTGCGGGCGCGCACGGTCATCGAGACCGACAAGAAGAAGGATCGCGACATCATCGTGATCACCGAGATCCCCTTCCAGCTCCGCAAGGAAGTGCTGGTCGAGAAGATCGCCGAGCTGGTGCGTGAGAAGCGCATCGAGGGCATCTCGAACATCGAAGATCACTCGAGCATGAAGGAAGGCGTGCGCGTGGTGATCGAGCTCAAGCGCGACGCCGTCACCGAGGTGGTGCGCAACAACCTCTACGCGAATAGCCCGCTCGAGATCAGCTACGGCATTCAGATGCTGGCGATCGATCAGGGCCAGCCGCGCACGTTGGGGCTCAAGGAGATCCTCGAGCGCTTCATCATCTTCCGCCGCGAGGTCGTCACCCGGCGCAGCCGCTTCGAGCTGCGCAAGGCGAAGGATCGCCTGCACATCGTGGAAGGTCTGCTCGTCGCGATCAGCGGCAAGGACTTCCTCGATCACATCATCGCCACCATCCGCGCCTCGAAGGATCCCGAAGAGGCTCGCTGGGCGTTGCAGAACATCAACTCGCCCGCGCTGTACGAGGCGCCGAGCTTCAAGAACCTGCCGAAGTGGAACTTCGCCAACGCGAAGAAGTCGATGGACGCGATCGCCGCGCGCGCCGCCGCCGCTGAGCCCAAGTACTCGGGCATCTCGCGTCAGTACGAGCCGGGCTTCAGTGAGCTGCAGGCTCGCAGCATCCTCGACATGCGCCTGCAGAAGCTCACCGGCCTCGAGCAGGACGAGCTCTTCAAGGAGCTGCTGGAGCTCTCGCGCGAGATCGCCAAGCTGGAAGACATCCTCGCGAACGAGTCGTCGCTCCTGACCGTGATCAAGAACGAGCTGAAGGAGATCCGCGAGAAGTACGCCGACCCGCGCCGCACGGAGATCGTGGGCGAGGTGGGCGAGATGTCGACGGAAGATCTGATCGCCGACGAAGACATGGTCGTCACCTTGAGCCACGCGGGCTACGTGAAGCGCACGCCCGTGTCCGAGTACCGCGCGCAGAAGCGCGGTGGCCGCGGCAAGACCGGAGCGACCACCAAGGAAGAGGATTTCGTCACCGACTTCTTCGTGGCCAGCACGCACGCGTACCTGATGCCCATCACCTCGCGTGGTCAGCTGTACTGGCTGCGCGTGCACGAGATCCCGCTCGGCACTCGCGCGGGCCGCGGCAAGCCGATCGTCAACCTGGTGCAGTTCCAGGAAGGCGAGAAGCTCGCGCAGGTGCTCGTCACCCGCGACTTCGAAGAGAACAAGTTCGTGCTCTTCGTCACCCGCAACGGCGTGGTGAAGCGCACCGATCTCACCGCGTTCTCCAACGTGCGTTCGTCGGGCCTGAAGGCGCTCGGCATCGACGATGGTGACGCGCTGGTCGGGGTGAAGATCACCGACGGCACCAAGGACGTGCTGATCAGCACCGCGCAGGGCATGTCGATTCGCTTCAACGAGACCGAGGTGCGCTCCATGGGCCGCGCCGCGTTCGGCGTGAAGGGCATCACCCTCGAGGAAGGCGACGCCGTCGTCTCGGCCGAGGTCGTCGAGAAGGGCACCACGCTGCTCACCGTGAGCGAGAACGGCTACGGCAAGCGCACCAATGAAGAGGAGTACCGGGTGCAGGGCCGCGGCGGCAAGGGCATCATCGACATCAAGACCACCGAGCGAAACGGCAAGGTGGTCGGCGCGGTGCAGGTGAAGAACGACGACGAGGTGATGCTGGTGACCTCGGGTGGCGTGCTGATCCGCATGGGTGTGAACGACATCTCGGTGATCGGCCGCAACACGCAGGGCGTCCGCATGATCACCCTCGATGACGATCAGCAGAAGGTCGTCGCCATCTCGCATCTCCCGAAGGACGAGAGCGTGGAAGGTGAGGGTGGTGAGAAGGCGGCCGACGCTCCGAAGGCTGAAGAGGCGAAGGCTGAAGAGCCCAAGTCCGACGAGCCGAAGTCCGAAGAGTGACTCGTTTCTCCCTCTCCCTGCGAAGCGGGGAGAGGGTCGGGGAGAGGGGCGCTACCTCTCAAACACCGAGACCTGATCTCCGCGGAGCCCGAAGAAGTACCGGGCCGTCACGCGGTCTGCTGGGAAGTCGGGCCAGCGATCGAGCGTCACCGTGGTCCGGTTCACCGCGATCGGCCCGTACTCAGCCACCTGCAGCGGAGTGTTGGAGCTGAAGACGTAGGGCAGGTCCGTAGAGAGCGTTGAGATCGGCGTTGGCCCTGCGCCGAAGCGCACGAAGCTCAGCCTCACCCCGTTCAGCCAGAAGCCGTCACCTTCGGCTCCGACGAGGTGTTGAAAGGAGTTGAGGAACGGCGCGCACTGCGTGGGTCCTGACTCGCCGCGGAAGCACATGTCGTCACCCCTGGGCCAGAGCCAACCACCGTCGACCGCCAGCACGTCTTCGTGAGGAACTCCGGCGTCGGTGAGAAGCGCGCGGCGCTCGAGCGTCGTTCCTCCATCGCTCGCGAGGGCGATTTCCCAGAGGCCGTCGTAGTCGGTGACCTCCAGGTGCCTCGAGTCGCCGACGACCGGCGCGGGCGTGGAGATGAAGTACGTCGGGAAGTCGATCCGGTTGGGACCTTCCCAGCGCGTGACCTTCGTCCCGTTCCAGGACCAGAGGATGTTGCCTGCGGAGAGAAAGCGGGCGTTCGGCTCCTCGGCGAGCAGCCCACCGTCGAGGAAGATCTGCGCCTTGGCGAACGTGCCGCAGGCCACCAGTCCATCTGCCCAATCGATGCTCGTGCACGACTGCGCGTTGGGCACCGTGGCAGTGGCGATGGGGAGCGCTTCAGTGCGATCGCCCATGACGATCACCCGCTCGGCAAACATCAGTCCAAGTTCCGGCTCGAGAAAGGCGCGGATCTCCCAAATGCCGGGCGCGTTCGGCACGAACGAGACCCGCATCGTGAAGGTCCCGTCGAGTACCGCGGGATCCGAAGTGAAGGGCTGCTCGTTCCCCGATTGATCAGTCACGATGATCGTGACACCCGAGACCGTGGCGCCCGGTGGTTGGCAGCGAATCCGAAGGAGCTGATCCGTGCTGCGGCCGACGACGGCCGTGCGCGGCGGCTCGATGGGGGCGTCACTCATTGACGAGGGGCACCTCAGCGTTGGCTCCATCTTGAGAGGGCCACAGCCGCACCACATCATCGCCAGCACCACGCCCTGAACTCGCATGGGGCCAGCGGACTCCACATCGTCCCCAATATTCAAGCGCTCAGAGCTCGTCGCGCAGCTCTTCGAGCGCGATGCGAACCAACTGACTGCGGGTGCGCACTCCGGTGCGTGCGAAGAGTTGCTG
>CBIHPJ010000315.1:0-9691 GCA_966211295.1 uncultured Myxococcales bacterium
ATGCGAAGCGCCGCGTGCAGATCGTGGAGAAGCGTGGCGCGGGGAAGGATCACCCCGTGCTGCTCGGGCTGCGCGAGACGCGCTACCTGAAGTGCTTCGTGCTGCGCGTGCTGTAGTCCGCCCCTCTCCCCGGCCCTCTCCCCGCTCCGCAGGGAGAGGGAGCAACTCAGTGAATCGGCTGCGGCAGTGAAGAGCTCCGCCGCAGCGCGAGGAAGAGCGAGAGCCACAGCATCTGCACGATCGGCAACGCCGGGATCGTTCCCACGCAGCAGAGGACGAACCCGACGACGAAGATCAGTCCGCCCACCAGCGAGTAGCCGAAGATCCGCAACCGCTGCCCCGCGCCGAGGTCCCACGCGCGCTTGAGCGCTTCCGGAGCGCTGCATTGGCCGACGATGAGCTCGGGGCCGGAGAAGAGCGTCACGGGGAGAATCACGACGCTCACCGCGAGCAGGAAGACGCCGCTTCCAAAGAAGAGGCCGACGACCGCGGGGTTGAGCAGCTTCTCCGGGCGGAACTCGGACAGGTGGTTCCAGTCGAGCCCAGAGACACCGAAGCCGATGGCCGTCGCCATTCCGAGGAACGCGAACATCGGAATCGTGATCGCGACCATCAGGATCAGCTGCATCAGCACGAACTGCGGAAGCAGGTGCAGCTGGCTGAACATCCGGGAGATGTCCGCCTTCTTGCCGACGAGGATGTCCATCAGGAAGCGGTTGAACCCGACGAGCGCGACGCCCTGAACCACCATGTTCACGATCATCGCGACCACCTGCGTGACCACGATCCCGGCGCCGAACTTTCCGAGGTTGCGCAGCAGCTTCGCGGGGTCGTTCTCGTTCGCGAAACCGAGGATCGTGTTGATGATCGCGCTGATGATGTTTCCCACCACGCCGCCAGCCATCACGAGCGCCAGGAAGACGAGCACGGCGACGAGACACATCGCGATCTCTCGCTGGAACGCGCCGAAGGCGTGCGACCAGAGCGTGCCGAGGTCGGCGTTCGCGTCGAACGGAAAGCCGATGGGGTTCAGCTGGCGGCAGGTCGGGCACATCTTCTCGGTGCCGTTGACCGCGCAGTTGACGCACATGAAGTTGCCGCAGCGCGCGCAGACGAAGTTGGCGCTGACGCCAGGATGAAGGGCACACTGAGCTCCACCACCAGGACCTGGATACATGCGCGGAAAGTTACTCGACGCTCCTGCGAGCGAGACTGAAATGAAGGTGGCGTGGAAGCGGGCTGCCCAGGAGACCCGGGCGGTGCTGCGCCAGGGGAGCGCGGCGTGGGCGAAGCATTCGTGTCCGGGGACGGCGGAGTGCTGCCAGCTCGCGGTCACCAAGCGAGAGCCGTGGCTGTGGCCCAGTGAGTGGGTGGTGATCGAGGAGCGGTTGAAGCGCGAGAAGCGGGCGATGCCAGCTCCGCGCTCAGACGGCGCGTGTCCGTTTCTCGATGGATCGGGGAAGCGGTGTTCGATCTACGAGGACAGGCCGCTCGGGTGTCGGACGTTCTTCTGCTCTCGGATCGTGGGGCCGACGAAGTTGCCCGCTGACGAGACGAATTCGCTGCTCGAAAGACTGCGCGCGATCAACCTCGCGGTTGATGACTCGGCTGATGCGCGATCGATCTTTGAGTGGCTGAAGATCGCCCCTCACCCCGACCCTCTCCCCGCTCCGCAGGGAGAGGGAGATACGTCGTCTTCTTAATTGGTGCCCTTGCTCGGCCACGTGCCGGGCGGCACCATGATCACGCCCGAGTTCCAGCCCCACTTCTCGAGCGGCGTCTGCTGAATCGCGTTGGTCGAGTTCGGCATCTCGGACCAGTGGAACTCGTTCACCTCGCCCTTGCGGCCGACGAAGGTGTGCATGCCGCCCTTGGCGAGCCCGAAGAAGAACGGCACTTCCTTCAGCTTCTCGATGCCGGACATGTCCTGCTTGGTGCCCTGCCCCTCGGTCGGACGGTAGTTGGTGACCTGCGCGTCGATCGCCATGCCGTAGTAGCCGTTGCCCCTGTTCACCTGCACGGCGGAGAACGAGTGCTCGGGGTTGCTGTCGTCCGGGTGCTTCGCGTCGGGGTTCCAGTACACCGACTGCCAGCCGTCCTTCTTGAGCTCCTTCGCGAGGTCCATGCCCTTGCTGCCCTTGGCCACGACGATCGCTTTGATCTCGTTCCAGCGCTCGGTCTTGCCCGCGGCGGCGTAGGCCGCTCCGACGTTCTCCATCGCCCAGCCGATGCAGCTGTTCTCTTTGATGCTGCTCGCGGACGGAGGCGTGACGCCGGCCTTCGCGTTGTCCTTGATCCACTGCTCCTTGTCGGCCGCGCTCATCGACTTCCACGAGGAGTGATCGCCGAAGTACTTGCCGACCCCGGTCTTCTCGATGCTGTCGAGGTGCGCCTTGCTGCGGAGCTCGATCGACTGCGCGCCGCCGGCCGCGAGCTTCGCGCCGAAGTCGTTCTTGCGCGTGGTGGTGCCGACTTCAGCGGTCTTGGTCGGAGTGGTGGCCGACTGCCAGCCCGCCGCCTGCGTGGTCTGCGCCGAGGAAGACTGCGTCGCAGCGCCCGCCCCGGGGAGCGAGAGCTTCCATCCAACCTGGATCGCGTTGCGGTTGGTGGCGAGCTGCGGGTAGCGAGCAGAGTTCGCTTGAACGAGCGCCTCCACGCTGACGCCGGCGCGCTGAGCGATCTTGCCGAGCGAGTCACCGGACTGCACGGTCACCGTCGAAGGACCGCTGCTGCTGCTGGTGGTGGGAGAGGTGACGGGACGCGAAGTGACGGAAGGCATCGGGGCTCCAGTGGGGAAGTCGCGCTAACTTATCTCGGAAACCAACACCTCGTTGCGTGTGGGAGCGCAGAAGAGGCGTTGTTCCTCAGCCTTCTTCCGAGGGGACTTCAGGCCCGCTCAGTCGTTGAGAAACGCGGGATCGCAAACGTAACGATCACAGCCATACGCCCCGCCCTTCCACGTCTGAAGCTCGTAGCCCGCGGAGCAGGTGGGGACGGCGAAGCGGCAGGTGCCGAAGTTCGTGCTGCAGCCAGCCGGCATCGGGCAGCGGTTCTCGTTGCGGGTCCAGATCTGCACCTGGCCCGAGGGGCAAGCCGGCTGCACCGCGAGGCGCGGGCACGACTGGGTCATGTCCGGCAGGTGCACGAAGACCTGGCTCGCATCGAGGACCTTCTCGGTGCCCACGCCGACCTGCGCGCCGTTCACGAAGCGGCCCGCGACGATCGCGTCCTTGTCGGTGATGCGGAAGGTGAGCCAGTCCTGATCGACGAGGGGCTCCTTCGCGGTGCGGGTGAGATCGAGGTCGTGGAAGAGCGTCTTGGTGGTGGTGTGCAGCTTCGAGGCGCGCAGCGTCGCGCACGGAGCGGCGATGCACTGAATGTTCGCCGCCTGCACCTTCACGAAGGTGTCCGCCGGCTCGGTGAAGGTGACGCCGGGCATGCCGCGCCACGCCTCGGTGACGAGGAAGGTGCGGGTGTTGAAGCGCGACTCGGTGGGGCCGAGCTTTCCGTAGAGCACCACTTCGAAGTTGCCGGCGCCGGTGACGTCGCCCTGGTGCTCAGGGAGCCCACGGAGGTTCGACTGCGAGAAGTCGAAGCCGCTCACGTACATCTCGTTGAGCGTGCTGCGGTTGACGTCGTGCACCCAGAAGCCACCGCACATCGGCGCCACGCACTTGCGCATGTCACGGCGGAAGACGACGTAGCTGCGAGTCGAGGTGCCGAGCTCACCAAGCTCTTCGGCGCTCTCGTTGCCCACGTCGTTCAGGTCCGCCTCGGACACTCCGCAACCCACGAAAAGCACCGCCAACAGGATCGTCGTTCGCATGGTGGGCGCAGGTAGCCTGATGTAGGCGGATTGTCTACGGGATCGTGACGCGCAACGTCATTCCGGATGCTTCGCGATCGAGGGTTACCGTGGGATCAGCTACACGGCGCCCTCCATGCCGCTCGTCGTGCGACGCGTGAAGGTGCAGGACCTCTCGGTGCTCGAGTCGCTCGAGGCGGAGACCGTACGGAGTTTCCCCGCGCGCTCGCGCTGGATGGAGACGTACCGAGGGATGCTCGAACGCGCGCTGACCGAGGAACCCGAGGGGCTTCTCGTGGCGGACTTCGATGGTCGCGCGATCGGCGCGGCGATCGCTCGCGTGCGCGGGAATCATCCGGTGACGGGTGAAGAGCACGGGCGGCTCGAGGCGCTCACCGTGGCTCCTGCGTGGCGCGCTCATGGGATTCGCGAGCGGTTGATCAAAGAGGCTGAGGCGTACCTCAAGTCTCGCGGGTGTCGGCTGATGGTGACTTCGCTTCGTGCGGATGCGGGTGCCGAAGGCGAGGTCTACAAGGCGAGCGGGTTCAAGGTGGCGGGTTGGGAGTTAGAGCGGCCGCTGTGAAGCGAAGTGCGCCCCTCTCCCCGACCCTCTCCCCGCTGGCGCAGGGAGAGGGAGTCAGCGTGACTGGAGATAGACGAGGAGATCGGCTCGCTGCTCGGCGGTGAGCGACTCGGTATCTCCGTGCTGCTGTCCACCGGCTGACGGCGCGAAACGATCCTGCAGCGTCTGCATGCGCCCGTCGTGGAACCACGGTCCACGCCACGCGAACTCGGTGAGCCGCGGGACCTGGAACGGGAAACCCGTGCCGACATCCACGGTGGAGTTGTTCGTCCCCTGCACGCCAGTGTGACAGCCGCGGCAGCCTGCTCCGATGAAGACGGCCTCGCCTCGTTGCTTCGCGTCTTGATCGAGCGGCGGCGCAGGAAGCGCGGCCTGTAAGTGGAGCCAGTCTTCCACCGACTGCGTGCCGTCGAGATCGATGAGCGGACCGCGCATGCGAATCGCCATCACGTCGCTGAAGAGGGCATTCATGTTCGCCATGTCGCCGACCCAGTGGAAGGGCGCGGTGCCTCCGATGCCGCCGCGGAGGGTCGGCGTGCGACGAGGTCCTTCGAGGAAGTTCCAGGTGTGACCGTCTTCGCCGGCCTCGGGGTGGCACGAAGCGCAGGCCACGTTCGCGAGCGTCGCGCGGTGGAAGAGCTCGTGGCCGGTGGAGATGCTCGCTTCGCCTCCGAGGGTCGCACGCAGCTGCGCGGTGCCGTCGGTGCGCACTTCGTAGAGCGAGGCAGGCTGGCGCATGAACGTGAAGGCGGACTCTCCGACGAAGACGACGGAGGTGAGCTGGGTGTCGAGTCCGTGCAGCGCGACGATCACGTCGCGGCGAGTGCCGAGCTCGAGGAGTGAAATGGTGCCCGTGCCCGCGGAGACGATCGCCACTCTTCCGCTCGGAGAAACCGCGACGTCGACGGGGAGGACGACGGGGCTGAACGATTCGCTCAGCGGAGTGCGGAGGACTCCCGAGTTGGTGACGGTGAGGAGCTCGCTCTGCACCACGTTGCGCAGACCGAACGAGCCGGCACCGCCTCCGCTCGAGCGAGAGTCGGTGGCGAAGGAGCCTCCGTACGCGGAGCAGTTTGAGGTGTCGGGGAGCGTGGTGCTGCGGTGCAGTTGGCGCACGACGGCCGCGCCTCCGGTCATCGGGAGGGCGCGCCAGGCGACGCGCGGCTCGTAGCCGCTGACGGGCTGGGTGGTCAGCGAGGTCACCGTGCCAGCAGCGTCGATCGCGGAGATCGATCCGTTGCGGAGCTGAGTGACGATCAGGCGAGCTCCATCGACGACCACGTCGCGCAGATCGGAGAGCGGCGTGGTGGTGACGATGGGCGTGCGGGTCGAGGTGATGGGATCGATCGACTCGAGGGATCCACCGAGGCAGGCGACGATCAGACGCGAGTCCGCACCACGCCACGCGAGTCCACGCGGGAGCGCGCAGGTGTCGAGACGGCGCAGGGTCTTCGTGGCGAGGTCGATCTCACCGAGCTGATTCGCCCGGCGCAGGACGACGTAGACCTTGCCGTCGGCTCCTTCGATCACTCGGCCAGGTTCGTCGGTCGACAGCAGCGCGACGCTGCCGATGGTCTGGAAGTCCGCGGAGACGAGCCACACCAGCGCGCGATCGGGATCGGCGATCACGAAGCCTCCCGCTCGCAGTGCCGTCATCGTGCCGCCGCTGATCGCCGCGGGAGCGGGACCTGATTCGCTCGCGCCCTGCTCTGGGATGGCGCCGCAGAAGGCGATGGCTCCTCCGCCGCCCCCGCCGCCGATCGGACCGCCACCGCAGCCTCCGCCTACGGCCGTGCAGCCTCCCCCGAACGGTCCCGCGAGCGTGCCCCCACCTCCGCCTCCGATGGTGGGACGCCCCGGACCCGGGAGGCCGGTGTCACACGCAGTGAGGATGACGACCGCGGAGAGATTGAGGAGCGCGCGCATGGTCCCTTGGACACGCGAGATCGGGATCGAGGGACATGATGCGCTCGCCCCTCTCCCCGGCCCTCTCCCCGCTGCGCAAGGAGAGGGAGATCAGGAGCCCGCGTCGACTGCTTCGGCGGCGGCCTTCTTCTCTTTCGCCTCGCGCATCATTTCCTCGAGCGTCTTCACGCGTGGGGCTTCGACCGGAACGGGGTTCGCCGTCCCCGCATCGGCCGCCTTCAGCTTCGCCTCCCGCATCAGGTCGGCGAGGCTCTTCACGCCGCCGTCACTGGGCGCGACAGGCGTGTTCTCCACTGAGGGCGCAGCGATCACCTGCTGCGTGGGCTTGGGCTTCTCCTTGAGCGCCAGCACCAGGCCCGTCGACATCGAGGGCACCCAGGTGATGACCGCGAGGCTGAACAGCATGATGATCACCGTCGGCACCACGGCGCGAATCACGAACCCGAGCCCCTTCTTGAAGAGCGAGCTCGAGACGAACAGGTTCAACCCGACGGGCGGCGTGAGGTAGCCGATCTCGAGGTTGACGATGAAGATGATGCCCATGTGAATGGGATCGATGCCCATCGCCGCCGCCATGGGCGCGAGCATCGGCGCGATGATCAAGATCGCGCTCATGATGTCCATGAACATGCCCACCATGAGGAGGAGCAGGTTCACCACGAGGAGGAACGAGGCACGCGAGAGCTGCAGCGTCTTCATCCACTCGACCATCAGGTCGGGCACCTGCTGATCGACGAGGAAGTAGTTGAGGACGATCGCGAGCGCGATGATCACCAGCAGGCTGCCCATCACCGTCATCGAGCCTTCGGCGACCACCAGCAGCTTCTTGCGATCCATCTCGCGGTGAATGAACCACTCGACGCCGAGCGCGTAGACCACGGAGACCGCGGAGGCCTCGGTGGCGGTGAAGACGCCCGAGTAGATGCCGCCGAGAATGATCACCGGCAGCAGGAGCGACCACACGCCCTGCCGCGTGGCTTCCCACAAGCGCGCCCGGCTGAACGGCTCCCGGGGGATCTTGAAGCGAATGCCCTGGGTCACCGAGTAGCTCGCGAGCAGCGCGCCAATGAAGAGCCCGGGCACCACGCCGGCGATGAAGAGATCGGTCGGGTCGACCGGCGTCGCCGACGAAACCATGATCGAATAGACGATCATCGGGATCGACGGCGGGATCAGGATTCCCAGCGAGCCCGCGGTGGTGAGCAGGCCGATGGAGAAGTCTTCCGGGTACTTCGCCTTCACCAGCGCGGGCACCATGATCGAGCCGATCGCCACCACGGTGACGGGCGAGCTGCCGGAGATCGCCGCGAAGAACACGCACCCTGCGACCGCGGAGACCGCGAGACCACCCGGGATCCACCCGAAGGCCGCCTTCATGAACTCGATCAGCCGGCGCGCGAGGCTGCCCTGCGTCATCAACTCACCGGCCACCACGAAGAACGGAATGGCGAGCAGCACCTCTTTTCCCGCGAGCCCGAGCAGCTGCCGCACCACCAGCACCTGCTCGTCGAGCGTCGCGAGGCCAGAGACCGTGGCGAGCAGCGCGATGCCCAGGCCGCCCATCAGCACGAAGAGCGGCTGGCCGAGCAGGAGCGCGGTGGAGATGAGGCCCAACACCAGGAACGCAGTCTTGCCGGTGAAGAAGAAGGCGCCCGAGAGCAGCGCGAGCCACACCACGAGGCCCGTCTTCCGCTTGCGGTACGCGACGGCAGCGAGCCCGAGGGTCAGCGCGTAGAGCGCCCACATCATGACGGCCCCCGATCGAGCGGGAGCTGCTCTTTCTCGAGCGCCTCGAGATCGATGCCGTGCGCGTCAGCCCCACCCTTCGGTGGTCCCCACTTGAAGTCGTGAATCCCCTGCCCCAGAAAACGCAGCGCCATCACGCCGAACGTCACGGGAACCGAGAGCGTGGCGACCCACAAGGGAATCGGGAGCGCGTCGTAGACGCCCACGCCGTCACCCGACGACCAGTCCTTGAACTGCTCGACGAGTTGCAACACGCCCAGCAGGGCGATGAAGGCGCAGAACGCGAAGGTGACCACGCCACCGAGCAGCGAGAACTGCTTGAGCGTCTGCTCGTCGAGCTTCTTCTTGATGGGGTCGAGGATGATGTGACGCCGGGTGCGGGTGGCGAGCGAAGCGCCCAGCATTCCGCTCCAGAGCATGAAGCCGAGGGCGAACTTCTGCGCCCCGGGCACGCTCGAAGGGAACACCCAGAGCAGCGCCTTCACGAACAGCGCCGCGCTGATGGTCAGCACGAGGCCGACGGCGGCCGATTTCGCGAAACCGGGAGACGGCAGCTTTGCGCGCTCGGCTGCGATCGATCTCGAGGAGTGCGTGGCGAGCACGAAGAAGAGCACCGCGAAGACGCCGAAGACGATCGGCCCCAGCACGTTCACCACGAACGCGGTCTGCTCGGCGGTCGGCGAGCTGAAGAAGATCGCCAGCAGCGCGCTCTCGGTCTTTCCCACCTGGCGTGAGAACGATCGCTGGATGACGTCGAGCGTCACCAGCACGGTCATCATCGTCAGGCTGCCGAGCAGGAGCAGTCGCTCCACCCGGTAGACGGCGTCATCCACCTTGCCGGCGATGCGTCGCAGCGACTCCATGTCGGTACTCCCCCGGGGGAACTACTTCTTGGCGGCGAACTCTTTCTTCGCGGCGAGCACTGCGTCGAGGATCGCCTTGTTGCCGGGCGCCTTCTTCGCGAAGGCGTCCCATACCGGCTTCACCTTCGCCGCGTAGCCCTTCGCCGCCTCAGGCGTGAGCAGGCACACCGTCTTGCCAGCGGCCTTGAAGTTGTCGAGCAGGGGCTCGTTCAGCGCGCGCACCCCTTCGATCCCCGCGCGCTCGTCGCTGCGCACCAACAAGGCCTTCTTGATGTCTTCCGGCTGCTGGTCGAACCACTTCTTCGAGATGATCATCAGCGCCGGTTGGTAGATGTGCTTGCTGTACGTGTAGTGCGTGATGCCGTTGTACCAACTGGTCGCGAACGAGAAGAGCGGCGTGTTCGAGTAGCCGTCGACCGTGCCCGTCTGCAGCGCACCGAGCACCTCGGGCACGGCCATCTCGACGGGCGAGGCGCCGAAGGCCTTGTAGGTCTCGATGTGCACGTACGACTCCTGGCTGCGCATCTTGAGGCCCTTCATGTCTTCCACCTTCTCGACACACTTCCCCTTCACGCCGTAGCCGTGCCAGCCGTTCTCGGCCCACATCACCATCACGAAGCCCTTGGCCTCGAGCAGCTTGCCGACCCTGTCGCGCAGCTTGTCGAGCACGAAGTCAGCCTCGGCGTCGGAGGTGAAGATGTACGGCAGCTCGAGCACGTTGAGCTCGGGCACGTAGCTGGCCACCGAGCCCACCGCGCCGCCGAAGAG
>CBIHPJ010000316.1:0-9666 GCA_966211295.1 uncultured Myxococcales bacterium
TCACGGGATCGACCTTGGCTGGCTCAACCTTGGCTGGCTCAACCTTGGCGGGCTCGACCTTCTCGGGCTGAACGTTCGCGGGTTCGACCTTCGCAGGCTCGACTTTCACCGGCTCCGGATCGACCTTCTTCGGTGGCGGATCCACCCTGGCGATCGGCTCAGGAGGAGGCGTCACCTCGGGAATGGGATCGGCCGCGGGCTGACTGCCCATCGCCACGAACACCACCACCGCCAGCACCAACACCCCCACCACGCCCGCGAGCACGAACGGCAACTTCGACTTCTGAGGCGGAAGAACGACGTCCACCTCGGGATCCGTCACCACGTTCGCCGGCTCATTCGACTTCGACGGCGAGTGCGCCTCGCTGAGCCCGGTCATCGGCGCGACACGCGTCTCCGAACCTCCCTGGGGCGGAACGTGCGGCTGCACCTTGCTGCGCTGAGAGATCGGCGCCTGACCACCACTTCGCGAAGAAGGACCGGGCGTCTTCACCGGAGCCTGCGAGCCAGAGCGCGGAGCGGGCGTCACGGAGAGCGGCCGGTGCCCACTCCCGGTGATCGGAACCGGCGTCAGCGCGGGACCGAGCGAGGCCCGAATCGCCGCGAGCCGATCACGCATCACCGCGGCGCTCGGGGGCCGATCAGCAGCCTCCTTATTCAGCGCCCACAGGATCACGTCATCGAGCTCTTTCGGAATGTCCGCGCGCAGCGACGAAGGTACCGGAGGCGGGTCCTCGACGTGGCTCCACATCGTCTGCAGCGTGTTCTCGCCGCGGAAGACGCGTTCGCCCGTGATCATCTCGAAGATCACGCAGCCCAGCGCGTAGAGATCGGTCTGCGGGCTGATGGGCTTGCCGCGCGCCTGCTCCGGGCTGATGTAGTCGGGCGTGCCGAGGATCACCGACGCGCGGGTCTGCGGCGTCGCCTCACCCGGAAGCGCGCCCAGCTTCGCGATGCCGAAGTCGAGCAGCTTCACGTAGGGCCGACCGCGGCCCGTGTTCACCAGGAACAGGTTCGACGGCTTGATGTCGCGATGAATGATGCCCGCCGCGTGCGCCGCATCGAGCGCGTCGAGCATCTCGTCGGCCCAGCTCAGCGCCTCCACGATCGGCAGCGGAGCGCGCGTCTTGATGATCTTGTCGAAGGCCTCGCCCTCGAGGAACTCCATCACGAAGTACCGCGCGCCCTCGGGGAGCTGACCGAAGCTGAAGATGTCGACGATGCCGCGGTGGCGAATCTCGTTCACCGCGCGCGCCTCGGAGAGGAACCGCTCGACCAGCTCCTTCTCGTTCGAGAGCGAAGGCAACAGCACCTTCACCGCGACGCGCTTGCCGATGAGCGGATGGCGGCCTTCGTAGACCTCGCCCATGCCTCCCACGCCGACGCGCTTGAGGAGCTCGTACTCGCCGAGTGTGCGTCCACTGAGGTCGGGGATTTGGCTCATCGCAGCGGGCGGGACCTTATCGTGTGGGCGCCCTTTCCGCCTCTCCGTACACCCGGGAAACGTGCAGTTCTGAACTCAGGAACATTCAACCGAAATGAAATACAGGCGCCGTCCATGACCCCCGCCGTCACCCCGCTGGATGGAACGTTGTTTGGCGAAGTACAGCCCTGCTTCGGCTGCAGCCCTGACCACCCGGCTGGGTTCCACCTCCGCTTCGTGGCCGAGGGAGACGACGTGGTCACCCGAATGGTTCCCGAGAAGCACCACCAGGGGCCGTTGGGGTTGATGCACGGAGGCCTGATCTCCACCCTCGCCGACGAGGCGGCCGCCTGGGCGGTGCTCGCGACCACGGGCAAATTCGGCTTCACCACCCACTTCGAAGCGAAGCTCTCGAAGGGCGTGCGCGTGGGCCGGGAGGTCGAGGCACGCGCGAGGGTCACCAAGAACACCAGCCGTGTGGTGAAGACCACGGTGGAGATCAAACAGAACGGCGATCTCTGCTTTACGGGCGACTTCACCTTCGTGCTCCTCGATCGCGGCGCGGCGGAGAAGCTGATGGGCGGCGCCTTGCCGGAGCAATGGGCTCGTTTCTGCCGCTGAAGTCTCGAAGTAGTTGAGAATTGCCGAGCGAGCGGTGGCGTGTAGGCTGCCCTCTCCGTGCGTCTTTTCCCCCTCCTGCTCGCGCTGGTGCTGGCTGTTCCTGCGCGCGCAGACAACACCGCCGACGAGGCCGACGTGGCCTTCGACCTGGGGAACAAGGCGTACGCCAAGCGTGACTACGACGCGGCGCTCGCGGCGTACTTCCTCTCGTACCGGCTGGTGCCCAACCGCAACGTGCTCTTCAACATCGCGCGCTGCTACGAGGCGATCGATCGCGTCGACGAGGCCTACCGGTATTGGAACGATCTCTTCGTCGATCCTTCCTTGCCGGCGAGCGATCGCGGCGACGTGAAGCAGGCGCTGCAGCGGCTCGCGCCGAAGGTGGCGCTGGTCACCATCACCTCCACGCCTCCGGGCGCGGAGCTGTACGTCGATCGCAAGGATCTCGGCAGCCGTGGACGGACTCCGCAGACCATCGCGGTCGCTCCAGGGGCGCACACCTTGATCCTCGAGCTCGCGGGGTATCGGCCGGCGAACGTGAAGCTCCAGGCCGTGCGAGGGCGCGAGACGAAACTCACCTCGCCGCTGGTGCGCGTGGAGGGCAACGTGACGATCGCGGGCACTCCCGAAGGAGCGATGATCCGCGAGTCCGCCGATGGCGCAGAGCTCGGCAAGGTCCCCGCGACGCTCGCGTTCCCGCCGGGACAACGGCTGCTCGTGGTGCACGCGCCGGGGTACCTCGATCAGCAGGTGCTGCTCGACGTGAAGCCCGACGAGACGATCTCGGTGAAGGTGGCGCTCGCGGAGAAGCCGAAGCCCACCGGGAAAGTGGTGGTCACCGCGAATCGTGAAAACTCCGTGGTGCGCGTGAACGGCCGCGACTTCGGCTTCACGCCTACGGTGCTCACGCTCGCAGTGGGCGAGTACTCGGTCGAGGTCAGCAACGAAGACGTCACTCCGTTGGTGGAGAAGGTGACGGTGACGGAGAACAGCGAGACCCGCGTGAACGCGGAGCTGCGCTACTCCCCTCCCAAGGTCGGCGCGGCCTCGAAGCAAGCGGTGTCGGTGGATGACGCTCCTGCTTCGGTGACGGTGATCACCCGCGAGGAGCTGCGTGCGTTCGGCTACCAGACCCTCGCCGAAGCGCTCCAGGGCGTGCGCGGCTTCTTCCTCGCGGACGATCGCATCTACACCTACGTGGGCGTGCGCGGCTTCCAACCGCCGGGCGATCTCAACACGCGCCTGCTGATCCTCTGGGACGGTCACCCCATCAACGATGTGTGGGCCGGTCAGAACTTCACCGCGCGCGATCTCGAGGCCGATCTCTCGGCGATCGATCGCATCGAAGTGGTGCGCGGCCCCGCGTCGATCCTCTTCGGTACCGGCGCGTTCTTCGGCGTGATCAACGTGGTGCCGCGCAAGCGCGTGGGCGAGAACAAGTACGTCGAGGGCGTGGTGGGAGCGGGCGGACAGAACGGCGCGAAGGCCCGCGTGATGGGCAGCGTCGGGCGCGAAGGATCCTCCCTCATGCTCACCGGCGCGGGACTGATCGCCGAGGGCGCTCCGATCACTCAGCTCGGGAGCACCACGGTGATGGGCCTCGATGGCGAGCGTTCCTTCGGCGTGGCCACGCACGGAGAGTGGAATGGATTCACGCTGACGGGGAAGTTGAACCAGCGCCGCAAGCAGATCCCCACTGCGCCCCTCGGCTCCGCGGTTGGAGTGCCCGGCACCGAGTACACCGACGTGCGCGGCTTCGCGGAGCTCAAGTACGAGAAGGCCTGGGAGCGCGTCACCGTCACCGCGCGCGCGGCCTACGACGCGAGCCGGTATCGCGGCTGGTATGGGCAGCTCGACACTGAGGGAAATCGCTTCCGCGACACGGACACCGGCGGCGCGGATTGGCTCACGGGCGAAGCGCGCCTCGGCGTCACCCTCTTCCCGGGCAATCGGCTCACCGCCTCGTTCGAAGCGCAGGGACAGTTCGTCTACCAATTCCCCGTGGGCACGCCGGCTGAGCAGCACACCACGCGCATCCTGATCGCCGGCACGTTGATCGACGAGTGGCAGATCTTCAGCCGGCTCTTCGTCCAGGCGGGTCTGCGCGTGGACAAGTACTTCGACCTCGACACCGTGGCGTTCTCACCGCGCGGCGCGATCGTCGGGAAGTTCTACGACGGCGGCATCACCAAGGTGGTGGTGGGTCGCGCCTTCCGTGCGCCGAACATTTACGAGACGACCTTCTCGGACAACTTCCAGACGCAGCGCGCGCCTGATTCGCCGCTCAAGCCGGAATACATCACCACCTTCGAGGCCGAGCACTCGCACGACTTCACGAAGGAGTTCCGCGTCACGGCGGGCGGCTTCTACAACTTGATCGACTCGCTGGTGGTGCTCGCTCCGGACACCTTCGAGACGCCGCTGTGCGGACCGCCGTCGGCTCCGTACCAGTGCTACTCGTTCACGAATTCCTCGGATCGAGTGACCGCCGGTGGAGCGGAGATCGAGCTCCGTTGGCAGCCGGGCCGCTTCACGTTGGTCGACGCCTCGTACTCCTTCGTGATCCTCGGCGGAGCGGACATCACCGGCGGTGCGTACCCCGCTCACGTGGCGTCGCTGCGCGCGATGGTGCCGCTGAAGGAAGGGCTCGTGCGTCTCTCGGGACAGGGCGTCTTCCAGTCGGCGCGTCGCGCGGAGAACGGCTCGCAGATCGGCGAAGCGTTCCTGCTGAACTTCGGGCTCTCGGGTGAGTACGGGCCGGTGCGGTATTTCGCGGGCGTTCAGAACCTGCTCGACCAGAAGTACATCGTGCCGGTGCTCAGTGAGATCGCGTTCAAGTCGGTGCCTCAGTACGGGCGCACCTTCATGATCGAGCTCGCCGCGAGCTTCTGAATTGCAGAGCAGGGCCGCATGTCCCGACGCGCGTGGCTGGTGAGCCTCAGCTTCGTAGTGTTTCTGCTCGCGGGTGCGGTGACGTTGCCGCGGGCGCACCTTCTCCTTCATGCCGCGAGGTACGGGCGGACACGGCCGCTGAAGATGCCGGTCTCGGGACTGGCGGCGCGCGATGCGCGCTCGAGCTGGCACGCGCCGAGGTCGGGTGGGCGGAAGCACGAGGGCATCGATCTGTTTGCGAAGAAGGGCACGCCGGTGATCTCCGCGACGCGCGGGGAGATCTGGCGCATCGGCAATGATCGGCTCGGCGGGAGAGTCGTGACCGTGCTCGGTGATGGGCCGGCGCTCTATTACTACGCGCACCTCGATGACTGGGCCGAGGGGCTCTACGTCGGGCGGCGGATCGAGAAGGGCACGCCGCTCGGGATCGTGGGGAACACGGGCAACGCGCGCACCACTCCGTCGCATCTGCACTTCGGCGTGTATCGAGTTGGTTGGTGGCGCTCTCTAGCGATCAATCCGGCTCCGCTCCTGGGAGTGAAGTGACAAGGTGTCTCCCTCAGCCTTCGGGAGAGGGTCGGGTGACGGCTTCGCCGAGCACTGAGGACCGAGGGCAGTCGGTGAAGGCACCACGGTCTGCCGGCCCGCGTTCGCCACGCCGATCAGCGTCGGCGTCGTGAGGCTGCTCGCACCGGACGACTACGACCCTGAGGAGGAAGATTGGGAATTCAAGCCAGGTGACTTGGTGCGCGTCGAACGTCGCACTCTCGATGAGCACGAGGTCCTGGTCGCAGTCGCGCTGCACTGAGAACCCCGCGGCGGGCTGAGCGAGCCTTCGAAAATTGGGTGCGCTCCTGACGCCCCCATTCTCTATCCGCGGCCGTCGAGGTCCGGCGAACACTGCAAACATCGGCCGAAATGAACCGAATTGATGCAGATCCGTACGGAACGCCGTTTTCCGTGAAGTAACGCCTCATCGCTTCGCCCACTGGTGACCAGAAGTCTCGCGTCGGTAGGCCTCTGCGAGATGGGCTCAGCAGCGAGGGATCCCGACGACTGCCTCCCTGAAGGCAGAGAGACTCGGATCCACGGCGCAAGGAGTAAGACGCTGATCAGTGAATCCTCGCTTCAAGACCGCCCGAGCGATCGCGGCCCTGGTGATGGGCTTCGGATTCTTCGCGGCCACGATCGGACTGGTGATCGGTCTCGTCTACGCGGGCATCACCGTCGGCCAGTTCGTCGGCAAGTACGCGCGGGGCACCGCGATGCTGTTCGGAGGCGGACTCGTCATCGGCCTCTTCCTCGTGGCGGCAGTCGTGGGCTGGTCTCTCTTCCCTCGAAAGCGCGCCTTCAAGCCACCCGGACCTGAGCTGAAGCGCGAGCTCCACCCTGCCCTCTTCAAAGAGATCGATCGCGTCGCCGCGCGCTGCGGAGTGAAAGGCCCCAAGCACGTCTACCTCGCCCCCGACGTGAACGCGTTCGTCGCCGACGTCGGCGGAATCGTCGGCATCGGCAGCACGCGAGTGCTCGCACTCGGACTCCCGCTGCTGCACTGCCTCACGCTCGCTGAATTGCGCTCAGTGCTCGCGCACGAGTTCGGTCATTACGCCGGCGGAGACACGCGCATCGGAGGCCTCGTCTACCGAGTGCGCGTCGCGGTGCAGGAGATCGTCGAGAGCCTGGACGGCGCCTCGAACGTGAGCGCCTCGAGCGACTTCGCCGCCTTCGCGTTCCTCTTCGGCGCGGTCCGCTACCCGTTCCTTCGCTTCGGTCATTTCTACGTGCGCTTCACCTTCGCACTCTCTCGCGCGCAGGAACTCGCCGCCGACGCGCTCGCCGCCCAGCTCGAAGGTGTGGAAGTGCTCACGCGCTCGCTCAAGAAGATCCGCGGCGCTTCGGTGGCCTTCGACAAGTTCATGCAGGGCGAGGTCATTCCGCTCCTGCAGCAGGGCTACCTCCCGCCGATTGGCCCCGGGCTCTCGCGCTTCCTCGACACGCCCGCCGTGGTGCAGCAACTCGAGCGGCACCTCGCGCGTCTCGAGGACGACACCGAAGAGGCCTTCGATTCGCACCCTCCGCTCTCGGTGAGAGTCACGCACGCGAAGGGACTTGGTCTCCGACCGCCGCGCCAGAACTCCACCGTCGAAGGCCTCGCGTTCGAGCTGCTCACGCATCGCCCTGAGCTCGAGATGATGATGGTGGATCGCTGGGTGAAGGGCGCCGCGCTGAAGCGCGTGAGCTGGGAAGACGCGGGGCCGATCTTCGAGCGTGCGTATCGGCATCAAGCAGCGATCGTCGCGCCTGCGCTCGAGGGACAAACTCCCGCCACGCTGCCTCGCGAACGAAATGCGGTGATGGCGTTGCTGGGCAATCTGCCGAGGCCAATGGATGACGAAGAGCTTCGCTACGTCGCCTCGGTGACCTGGCTCTCGGTGATCATCACCCTCCTGCTCGACGCTGGCTTCTCGGTGCAGAGCGAGTTGGGGAAGCCACTCACTCTGATGAGAGGAGACGAGGTCTACGAACCGGTGCTCCTGCTTCACGGATACTTGTTCGATGGAGAAGAAGAACCGTGGATGGCGATGTGGAATTCGGTGGGGCTCGCTCAAGCGGAATTGGGGCTCGTTGGACAGACGACAGTGACTGAGTGACGCCGCCCCTCACCCCGACCCTCTCCCCGCTGGCGCAGGGAGAGGGAGAGCGGATACGACGCGCGCACGATGAACGTCGACCAGACCATCAGGCGCGCGCTTGGAAACTTGAGCAACCTGCAGGCGGACCGCGGCAGCTGGCCGAGTGACTACGGCGGGCCGATGTTCCTCCTGCCGATGTTCGTCGCACTCGCCTACGCGGCGAAGCGCATGCCGACTCCGGCGCGCACCGAGCGGATGATCACCTACTTCACGAACGTGCAGCGCCCCGACGGGAGCATCGGCCTCCACGCCGAGTCGACCAGCGGGAGCATGTTCACCTCGACGCTCTCCTACGTCTCACTCCGGCTGCTCGGAGTCCCCGCGAACGATCCGCGCGTGACGAAGATGCTGAAGTGGATCCACTCGAACGGTGGCGCGGTCGGCGCTGCGTCGTGGGGAAAGTTCACGCTCTGCCTGCTCGGCCTCTACGACTGGAAGGGCATCGTTCCGCTGCTCCCCGAGCTGTGGATTCTTCCGCCTGAAGCGCCGCTGCACCCGGGCCGCCTCTGGTGCCACGCGCGCATGGTGTACCTCCCGATGGCGTGGCTCTACGGGATGAAGTCCACCGTGCCCGATGACGAATTGCTCCGCGCGATCCGCGTCGAGCTCTACGACGGCCGCTACTCCTCGATGGACTGGGAGAAGCAGCGCGAGGTCGTCGCGAAGGCCGACAGCTATCGCCCCGCCACCGCCGCATTGAAGGGCGTGAATCTCGCGCAGGTGGGCCTCGAGAAGGTCTCCGGTCTTCTGCGCAGGCGCGCGCTCGACGAGTGCCTCAAGCTCATCCGCCACGAAGACGCGGCGACGCACGACATCGACATCGGCCCGGTGAACGCGGTGCTGAACATGTTCGTGCACCACTTCCGCGGAGCCGAAGGTCGCGAAGACTTCGAGCGCGGCTGGCCCAAGTTCGACGACGCGTACCTCTGGGACGGTCACGACGGCCTGAAGATGCAGGGGTACAACAACGCCGAGCTCTGGGACACGGCGTTCGCGGTGCAGGCCATCGTCGCCGCGGAGAAGGCGAACGCGCTCACGCAGGACGACACCAAGGACGTGCTCGGCAAGGCGTACACCTTCCTGCGAAACAATCAGATCCTCGAGGACGTGCCTGAGGCCGCGCGCCACTACCGGCACGCGAGCCGCGGCGGCTGGCCGTTCAGCAATCGGGCGCACGGTTGGCCGATCACCGACTGCACCGCCGAGGGACTGAAGTGCGCCATCGCGCTCGAGGGGCGCTTCGAGGGGAAGATCCCCGAGTTGCTGCTGCAGGACTCCGTGCGGCTGATCCTCTCGTGGCAGAACGAAGACGGCGGCTGGGCGACGTACGAGAAGCAGCGCGGCGGCACCTGGCTCGAGGCGCTCAATCCGTCGCAGGTGTTCGGCGACATCATGATCGACACCTCGTTCGTCGAGTGCACCAGCGCGTGTCTGCAGGCGCTGGTCAAGGCGAAGGAACGCTTCAACACCCGCTTCCAGCTCGACGACGTGATCGCGCGCGGCGTTCAGTTCCTGCGCTCGGCGCAGCGGCCCGACGGCAGCTTCGAGGGGAGCTGGGCGGTGTGCTTCACCTACGGCACCTGGTTCGCGATCTCGGGCCTGCGCGCGGCGGGAGTTCCCTCGAGCGATCCCGCGATCCAGCGCGCAGTGCAGTTCCTGTTGAGCAAGCAGCGCTCCGACGGCGCGTGGAGCGAGCACGGAGACACCTGCCGCGAACGAAAGTGGATCGAAGGCGAAGATGGTCACGTCGCCCAGACGAGCTGGGCGTTGTCAGCGCTGCTCCGCGCGGAATGCACTGACACGGCTGCGATGGACAAAGCGGCGCAGTGGCTGTGCTCACGGCAGGAAGAGGACGGCAGCTGGAAGCGCGAGCCCCTCGTCGGCGTGTTCAACCGCACGTGCCTGATCAATTACGACTGCTACCGGCACTACTTCCCCGTGTGGGCGCTGTCTGAGTGGAAAATGAACTCCCTCACTTCACCACCAGCGTAGGATCTCCGAACAACTGAGCCTCGGTGCCCGCCCAGAGCTTCGAGT
>CBIHPJ010000317.1:0-9662 GCA_966211295.1 uncultured Myxococcales bacterium
TGCCGATCACTCCGAAGGGATCGGCGCCGGTGTCGAGCTGCTGCAGCAGCTCGTCGGCCACGAAGGATCCGCTCGAGTGACCTGCGACGATGATGAAGCCCGGGTTCTGTCCGAGGATTGCGGCGAGCGCGGCGACGATGCGGCTGTTGCCGATCTCGAGCCCGTTGTAGCCAGAGTCCGCCGGTCCCTGCACCGCGAAGAGATAGCGCACACCGAGGTTGCGCAGCTTCGCGTCGTAGAGCGCGCCCACCCACGCTTCGGCTTCACCGAGGTTGATGTTGTAGCCGGCGTACCCGATGAACACGTTGGCACCGAGCGGGTTGCCGGTGTCCATCGAGGCGACGCCGTAGCCGACGTTGCCGCCGGTCTGCCAGACGCCGCCAAGGGCTTCGCGTCTCTGCTCGTGCGGAGTCGTGAGCTGATCAGGACCGCAGGCGGCGAGGAGCAGCACGGCGAGGGTGAGTGAGCGGCGCACGCCCTGAGTTGTAGGCGTGCAGTCTGAGCACTCGGAATTGGGCTCGGAAGATCGACACCGGTGCGTGACGTGAACTCCAGTTCACAGGGTCACCAAGAAGGAGTCAGCCGCGAGGGACGCGGGCGTTCCGGATTCGGTGCGGTGCGCGACACGTGCAGGCTCTCGACTTCGGGCTTTTCTGACTGGGGGCGCGTCGCTTCGACTCGAGTTCGCACGAAACCGGACCAGGGTCCGGTTTCTTGTGTCAGCTCCACGAGAGACGAGTCACCTCGTCAAAGGAAGCTCGCGGCGAGAGGCCAGTTCGCCATGAGCGCCGCCACTCAACCCAGGAACAACGTGTCGCCTTCGAGCTTGAAGCCTCTCGCGCTGAGCACCCAGCTCGCGACCTCTTCCCCAGTCGCTCCCGAGTCCTCCACGAGCTTCTGCAGGAGCGGCTTCCACGGCGCACTGCCCTTCACCTCGCTCGTCGCGAAGTGACGGAGCACCTGCTCCACCACCCAGTGCTGCCGCGACTGCTCGAGCAACCGCCGATCGAGATCGAGGAACGTCGACGACACCGTGCGAATCGCGAGCGACATGAACGAGGTGCGCTCCATCTCTTCCTTGAGCGCATCCTGATCCACGATGCCCACCACCGTGTCGACCAACGCGGTCACCGTCGCCGAGCGAGGCTGACCGGTGAACACCGCCGCTTCACCGAAGAGCTCACCGGGATTCAGCCGGCGCAACTCCACCGAGGCCGAGCCAGACTTGCGAGACGCGGCGCACTGGCCGTCGATGATCACGTACGCCGCATCGCCGGGATCGCCCTCGTTCACGATCGCTTCGCCCGCCTTGAAGTGTTTCTGCGGCAGCTGCGCGAGTCCGCGCGCGTACCGCTCGAGGTCGTGCTGGAACGCCTGCACCGACTGGTAGCGATGCGCCTTCTCCGGCGCGAGCGCCTTCATGCAGATCGCCACCAGGCGCCGCGGCAAGGTCTGCTTCGCCCGCGCGGCGATCACGTCGGGCGGAGTCACCGTGCCCACCACCGCCTTCTCCATCGCCTTCTCGGGCGAGCTCGACGCGTGAGGCGAACGCCCGCACAGAATCCGGTACAGCACGCCGCCGAGCCCGAACACGTCGGTGCGCTCGTCGAGGTTCCACAGCTCACCCTTCGCCTGCTCGGGCGGCATGAACGACGGAGTGCCCTGCGCACCATCGACCTCATGGGGCTCCTTGGGCAGCTCGTCCTTCTTCCGCGCGATGCCCCAGTCCACCAGGTAGATCTGTCCGAAGGGCGCGACGATCACGTTCGACGGCTTCAGGTCCAGGTGCAGCACGCCCCTCGAGTGCGCGAACGCCACGGCGTCACAGATGCGCAGCAGCACCTCGACCGCGGCGGACAGGCCATCGACCCCGTCCTTCTCGTTCTGCTCGAGCATCTGCTGCAGCGTCTGTCCCTCGAGCAGCTTCATGGTGAACGCGCTCGAGCGCTTCTTGTCGTTCCCCAGCGCGTACACCGCGGGGATGTTCGGATGATCGAGCTGCGCGGTGATGCGCGCCTCGGTGACGAAGCCCGCCACCGCGTTCTCCTTCTTCGTCAGCTCGGGACGCAGCACCTTGAGCGCCACCTCGCGCCCCAGCACCTCGTCGCGCACGCGATACACGCGCGCCATCCCGCCTGAGCCGAGCAGCCCGAGGTCCACCACCTGCCAGCCTTCAGGGAGCGGCTGCGTGAGGTTCTTCCCGTCGTCTTCGCGCTTCTTGCCGAAACCGAACATTTGGACCCTCTCGTGCCACGGCGGCGAGTAGCGTTCAACGCACAGGAGCGAAGCGAATGCGCGAGTGGATCATCTGTAAGCACTGCTCGCTGAAGTACCGGGCCAGCGAATCGGTCTGTCCGCGCTGCGAGAAAGCTCCGGGCGATGGCCAGGTGCGCTGGGGAGATCATCGGGCCGGCGGTGCTCCTCCGCGCTCGAAGGCCTTCATCATCGCGCCCGTCGTGCTGCTCGCCGTCGGCGGAGCCGGGGCGCTCGTCACGCTCGCGCCTCCGGGGTTCTTCAATTCTTCGCTCCAGCAGATGATCGAGCGCGCCTGCGCGGAGAAACAGAGCACCGACTGTGACTGCGTGGGCAAGAAGACCGCGGACATGATGAGCGCAGAGCAGCGCGCGAGCTTCAACGCCGAGGATCCTTCGACGCGTGAATTGATGAGCACCGCCTCGCAGCTGTGCCTCAAGTCGCGGCTGGTGACGAAGTGCGTCGACGCGAAGCAGGGCAGCGAGTTCCAGTGCATCTGCATCGTGAACGGGGCGGTCGACAAGTTCACCACCGCGGAGCTCGAACAGCTCTTCACCGGTGGAGCGCCGCCGCGCGGCTACTCCACCCTGCGCGACGGCTGCTACTGAGTGATCGCGTCCGCGGGGATGGAGATCGGCTCGCGCAGCACCATCGCTCGCTCGAGCAACTGCCTCTGCACGGGATCCAACTCGAACTTCACGCCCATGCCCGGGCGGTGACGGAGCGAGATGCGCGCCATCGCGCGGATCCACTCCACGACGCCGTGCACCTGCATCACCTCGCCCCACGGCAGCTCCACGTCGAGGTTCACTGCTGAGCCGACGACCGCGGGCGTGGCGGTCACCACGAAGACGCCGCGAAGCACTCCGTCCTCGCTGGCGTAGACCTGGTGATCAGAGAGCACGTCGAGCTTGAGCGTGACCTGGGTGGCGGTGGTGAAGACGCCTGAGATCGACGACTCGATGAAGCGCGCGATCGACGGACGCGGGCGATAGCTGCCGCTCGGAGTGCTCTGGAAGTAGCCACTCGGCGAGCTCTGCGGAGGAGGCGTCGGAGAGCTCATTTCTTCCCGTTCCCGTTGCCGTTGCCGTTCGAGGTCGTGGTGGTGGTGGTGGTCGTGCTGGTGCCCGAAGAATTCGGGTTCGCGGTGCCGCCGTTGTTCTGGGTGGTGTTGCCCGGGTTCGTACCGTCGGCCTGTCCGGAGCGATTGTTCGAGTTGCCGTTTCCGTTGCCGTTCGAGTTCGTGGTCGTGCTGCTCGAGGAAGAGGTAGTGGTCGAGCCCGAGGAGTTCGGGTTCGACGTGCCGCCATTGTTCTGAGTGGTGTTGCCCGGGTTGGTGCCGTCGGCCTGGCCAGAGTTGTTGGTGTTGCTGTTCGCACTGCTGTTGCCGCTGTTCCCGTTCCCGTTGTTGCCGTTGCCGTTTCCGTTTCCGTTTCCGTTGTTGCCGCTCGAGCCGGTCGAACCCGTCGAACCCGTGGAGCCGGTCGAACCCGTGGAGCCCGTCGAACCCGTGGAACCCGTGGAGCCCGTCGAGCCCGTCGAGCCCGTCGAACCCGTGGAGCCGGTCGAACCCGTCGAACCCGTGGAGCCGGTCGAACCCGTCGAGCCCGTCGAACCCGTCGAGCCCGTCGAACCGGTCGACGTTGCTGTGTCCGTCGTCGTCGTGCCCACGTTGCCGTAGTTCGACGGAGGAAGGATCGTCCGCGGCTGATGCTTGTTCGAGATGTCGTCGTAGAGGACGTACGGCGCCTTGTCAGCGAGGGCGAGACCAGACGCGAAGGTGATCAGCAGGGCGAGACGGTTCACGGTGTTCATGTTGTTCATTCTCCAAACTCGTAAATCTCGAGGATGTCGGGCCAGGGATCGCCGTCGAGCTGCGCGGTGGCGATGCAGTAGAAGGACCCGTCGCCCCACGGCTGGCTGAGCTGGTACGTGTAGCGATTGCCCTTGTAGGACGTGGCCGAGAGCCGCTGGCCACCAGCGAGGTCGAAGGTGCGAAGCACGACGAAGTTCCCCGCGTAGACGCCGTGCTCGACGTAGTAGTCCTGCTGGGCGGTCCACAGTGCGCCGAGTCCGACGACCGCTTCAGTGCGCTTGGCGCGCATGATCGACGCGCTGAACTCGTTCACCGAGATGGTCGCGAGCATCCCGGCAATCGCGACCACGAGCATCAGCTCGATCAGGGTGAAACCACGTGGACGAAGAGTTCTGCGCACGCGAGGCCTCATTGCAGTCGGAGGACCAATCTTCAGCGATGCAGATCCGAGTGGTTGCACGCGCTGAGCTCGGGGGTTGGGTGAGGTCCCCCACCGGCCCTGGGGCTCTTCACCCACCTTCATCAGGGGCGAGGTACGACTCCAGCCCATGTTTCTTCAGCCGGTAGCGGATGGTGTCTCGCGAGAGGTCCAGCAGCCGGGCGGCGCCGCTGACGTTGCCTGAAGAGAGGACCAGCGCGCGCTCGAGGATCGCCTTCTCGAGCGTCTCGAACGAGATGCCCGAGGCAGGGAGCTCGACTCTCACTCCGCTCGCGGTCGCTTCGATCGCGGCCTGGGTGGCGGAAACGGGAGCAGCGAGAGCGAGCCCGGGAATGTTCGACACCTCGCTCGTGCCCACCGGAGAGAGCAGTACCGCACGTTCGATCGCGAACTTGAGCTCGCGCACGTTGCCCGGCCACGAATGCGCCTGGAGTTGCCGCTCGGCCTGCTCGGTGAGCTTCATGCCTTCACGTTGGTAGCGGCTCGCCAGCTCGGACACGAAGGCCCGCGAGAGCAACACCACGTCACTTCCACGCTCGCGCAGCGGAGGGATGAAGAGCGGGAGCGCCGCGAGCCGATGATAGAGATCCGCGCGGAAGCGGCCCGCGCGCGAGGCCTTCTCGAGATCGACGTTGGACGCGGCGATCACCGCGACGCGCACGGTGCGATCCTTCAAGCCACCCACGCGCCGCACCACGCCGGACTCGAGCACCTTGAGCAGCTTCGCCTGCACGTCGAGCGGCAGCTCACCGAGCTCGTCGAGGAAGAGCGTGCCTCCGTCGGCCGCTTCGAAGAGTCCCGCCTTCGCCTGCTTCGCGTCGGTGAAGGCGCTCCGCTCGTGACCGAAGAGCTCTGACTCGATCAACGTGGCGGGGAGCGCGGCGCAGTTCACTTCAATCCACGGAGCGGCCTCTCCAAAACGAGCGCGATGCAGCGCGCGCGCGACCGCGCCCTTCCCCACTCCGGTCTCCCCCTGCACCAACAGCGGCGGACCACCCACGGGGAGCCGCGAGAGCGTGGCGATGCGCTCGCGCAGCTCGAGCATCTGCGGGCTCTGTCCGAGGAGCTCACTCGAAGCACCGCCGCGCGCCCACGCCAGCTCACGTTCGGTCTTTCGCTCGGCGAGCGCACGATTCACCAGGCGCACCAGCCGCGCGAGATCCACCGGCTTCTCGACGAACTCGAACGCACCCGCTCGCATGGCGTCGACCGCGACCTGCACGCTGCCGTGCGCGGTCATCACCACGCAGAGCAACTTCGGCTCGAGCTTGATCAGCTCCGTCACCAACTGGACGCCGCTCATCCCGGGGAGCTGCACGTCGGTGAGCACGAGATCAGGCGTGGCGGTCTTCGCAGCGGAGAGCGCGTCTTCGGCCCTGGTGAAGCGAGTGACCTCGTGGCCGCTCGTCACGAAGTAGTCGCCGATCAACCGGTTCAGCGAAGGGTCGTCTTCGACGACGAAGATCATGCGCGAGCTCCCGCGACAGGAAGGATGAGGGAGATGCGCGCGCCTCCTTCAGGTCGCTCATCGAGCGCGAGCGCACCACCGTGACGCTCGGCCACTCGGCGGGCGATCGCCAACCCAAGCCCGCTGCCGGCTGCACGGGTGGTGACTCCGGTCTCGGTGCGCACGGCCGCGCTCGGTAGACCTGGTCCGTTGTCTTCCACCACCAGCGCGACGAACGTGCCTCCCGAGGGAGCAGCGCCATCGAGCCCGACACGGCCCGGCGCGGGAACCACGCGCGCCCACAACCGCACGTTCGCCTGTGCACCGCTCACCGCGGCGAGCGCGTTCTCCACCAGGTTGCGCAGCGCCATGTCGAGGAGCGAGCCATCGACCTCGACCTCCGCGCCTGCCGCTTCGTCGAGCGTGCTGAGGGTGACCCCGCGGCGCTTCGCTTCTGCCCCGTACGCTTCCTGCACCAGGGTCAGGAAGTGCTGCACGGCGACGCGCTGCCGCGAGGGACCCACTTGCCCTGCTGCGCGGAGAAACCGCTGCACCTGCTCGGTGAGTCCTTCGGTCAGCTGCACCACTTCCTCGAGCTCCGTGCGAGCCGCGTTGCCTTCCCCGAGCTTGAGCTGCGCGAGCTGCACCGCGGCCGAGATGCCCGCGAGCGGCGTCTTGAGTCCATGAGAGAGCGCCGCGGCGAGCTCACCGAAGGCGCCGAAGCGGGCTCCTTCACCGAGCTGCGCGCGCGCGGAGTAGAGCGCCTCGAGACGCTCCCTGAGCAGCCGCTCCACTTCGCGATCGTCACTCGGAGGAGGCGGAGGCGCCGCCACCACCGGAGCAGGAGCGTTCTTCCCGCTCACCACCACGCTCACGATCACGCCTGCGAGCACCAGCGCGAGCCCGAACCAGATGGTGCTCTTCGAGCGCGTCTCGACGTCATCCACGAGCGCCCAGGTCTGCTGCAGCTCGTCGACCGAGCTGGCCTGCACCGGAGCAAGCCTCTTCTGCGCGTCGACACACCCTCCGTCCGCGACACACGCGAGCGTCTGCTCGAGCGCGATCCGCTGCTGCGGAGTGCGCGCGGATCTCACCGCTTCACCGAGCAACACCTGCGCGCTCTTCGCGGTGCCCTGCTCTGCCTTCAATTGCTGGCTGACCACGTCGAGCGCGCGCGCGGGACCCATCGCCGTGGAGAGCTCGGAGACGAGGTGCTTGCGCGCGGTGATGGTGTCGCGCAACGCGCTCACCGCGACGGCGAAGCCAGCCACCGCCAACGCGAGCCCGAGGCCCAGCGCGAGCGCTCTCCTCATTGCACCACCAGCACGTTGCCCTGCTCGATCTGAATCACCACCTGCTCCTCGAGCATGATGGTGGCGGCGTTCCAGCCGCGATCCTTCACCTTCTGCGCGAGCTCGACGGCGGCCTCCGTGCGACTGGGGAGATCCATCAGCGCCCAGCGCGACTTGTCGATGGTGCCCACGAAGATGTCCGGCTTCTCCACCGGAACGGCGCCCGCGACGATCAGGGGAGAGAGGCTCCTGCACTCGGCCTCGCTGAACGTGCGCAGCTTGTCGCTCGAGGGGAACCTGAAGAGCATCACCAGGAAGAGCACCAGCGCGATGGCGCCCAGCACCAGCCGCTTGTCGTCGCGGCGATTCCCGTGCAGCGCCATGAACTCGCGCGCTCCGGGCCGGCGCCCCGCGGCGCGATCACCCTTGCTCCGCTCGATCCACGCTTCGAACTCTTTCGTCTTCTCCGACTCGTCGACGCGCAGCTGCTTGAAGATCGACTTGATGCGCTCATCGACCTCGGCGAGGTGCTGATCGAGCGCCTTGCCCTGCTCCTGCTGCTCCGCTTCTGCGAGGCGATCGAGCGTTTCGCTGGTGGCGCCGTTGAGCTCGATCACCGCGGCCATCACGTCGGGGTCGAGCAGCTGCTGGCGCAGCGAGAGTTTGTAGCCGCGCACGTCGACGAAGAAGCCCGAGTCCATCAGCTCCTTGAGCGTGGTGAACGAGCTCAAGCGGCGGATGGCGTCGTGACAAAACGCCACCACGGTCTCGCGCGTGTTCGCGGCGAGAGAAGAAGGCGGGAGCGCCTCTGCCAGCAGTTGTCTTCTGCGCGCCGGCGAGTCGTCCTCGGGGCTGATGAAGAAGTTCACCAGTCGCGTGAGGAGAAACTGAATGCGATCGAGCCGCGTGGGATCAGGCTCACTCACGCGACCGAGCACGGTGGCGTAATCCGCGAGAGCGACAGAGCTCGCCTGCACGGGATTGAAGTGCTCGCGGAACCAACCCATCGGCACCTGGTGGTCGAGTGCGACCAGCTTCTGCTCGAGCTGCGTGACCGCGGACTCGAGCACCCGGAGCGCGTCGTCTTGCGCGGTGCCCTCGAGCAACACGAGGGCGTTGAAGCCCTTCTCGGTGCTGCGCGCGAGCTCCTCGAGCTCCTCGTATTCAGCCGTACTGGAGAGCAGCGGCCTGATCAGACCAAGCACCCGACTCAGCGCGCGGAACTGCTCGGAAGCCCTGCGCGCTCTCGACAGCACCAACCCGGACGGCACCTGTGACTCGTTCAAAGCAGCGAGAGTTTTCCACGAGAACGGTCCAAAAACTTGCGGGTTCTTCAGGCCGCCACAGACTTGTAGCAACTCTCCGGTTCGTACTTCCGAGGTCCCCATGCATCACGTCGCCCCCGCTGATTCCCTGCAGGAACGGTCTTCTCGCGCGCCCCTGAAGCACCCGGTGCGCGTCACCATCGCAGGCGAGCGCGTCGTGCGCGTGCTGTCGGGTGACATTTCACCCAACGGCATGTTCCTGCAGATGGCTGATCCGCCGGAGGCGGGCACCGTGGTGACCATGGCTTTCGAGGCTGGCGGCAAGGTGCTGCCCTTCGCCGAAGGGGAAGTGGCGTGGCGTCGGGGTGGCGAGCGCGGCGGCTTCGGCGTGCGCTTCACTCGTTTCCTGCACGCGCGCGCGGGCGCCCTGATCCAGTTCCTCTGCGAGAACGTCGAGGGTGGCACGCTCAAGCCGCAGCCGCCGCCGAGCAAGGTTCGCAACGTGCGCCGCTGGTCGGGCCTCGCGCTGATCGCGGCCGCCGCCGCGCTGCTGATCAGCTGGACCGTGGCTGCACCCTCGCGCCCGGCGGTGATCGAGCAGGGCCTCACCTGCGCCGCTCCCGCTTCGGCTCCGGCTCCGGCTCCGGTGGAGAAGCTCGCGGTGAGCACGCCCGTGGTGGAGAAGAAGCCGGCCGCGAAGGCCGCGCGGCTGCCTGAGAAGCCGCGCGCGACGCCCGTGATGACGCGCACCGCTGCGTCGGCGGTGAAGCCTTCTCCGTTCTCGAGCACGCCGATTCCCTCGGGCGCGGCGCGCCTGGTGAACGTGTCGCGCGTGAGCGGCTCGCTGCGCGTGGCGATCGACGCGGTGGCGGGTGGACGCGTGAGCAACGTGACCACGCTGCAGCATCCTGCGCGCCTGGTGATCGACGTCGCGGGGCTGCCGCCGGTCAGCAATCACCAGCTTTCGATCAACGACTCCGAGCTGCGCGGCATCACGGTGGCCAAGCAGGGCAAGGGCACGCGGTTGGTGATCGAGCTGGTGCGCTTGCCGACGCGCGTGGTTCAGCAGGGCGATTCGGCTCTCCTCTCGTTCTGATCTGAAGCGAAGCGGAAGATTCGCAGAGGCGTAGCGACCCAGAGGGTGGGAGAG
>CBIHPJ010000318.1:0-9660 GCA_966211295.1 uncultured Myxococcales bacterium
ATCTGAAGCGAAGCGGAAGATTCGCAGAGGCGTAGCGACCCAGAGGGTGGGAGAGGGTCGGGGTGAGGGCGAGTTACAGTACGCTCCTCCCTCTCAATGCGATCACTCCTCCCGGCATTCCTGATCGCACTGCTCGGCTGCGCCGAGTCTCACGACGCACCATCAGTCGCCGTCACCCATCAGGGAATCCTCCAATTCCCGGACGGTGGGCTGCGCGCGAAAGGCCTCAACCCGCAGGCGCACCTCGGCGCGTCGCTGGTTACCTGCCCCTCGGGCGGCTGGGTCGCCGGCGCCACGGGTGACGACTCGATGTACGTCTCGTCGCTCGGCGCGCGCATGCGCTCAGGCCGGCCGTTCTTCAACGCGATCGATCCACTCCCGCTCGCCTGCCTCGGCACCAGCGCCTCGCTGCGAATCCTGATGGGCGGCCCCAACAACACCTGGGCGGTGTTTCCCGACGGGGGCAGCCTCTCGGTCTACACGCAGCGCGCCGACGCCTTCGATGTCTCGGCGGGCTATCTCGCGCTCGGAGACACTCTGTTCGGCACGATCCGGATCTATTCGAACGCGATGACGAGCACCGCGCTCACCAGCCCATTCACCACATCCAACATCGCCAACATGGGGAACTCGGTGTCGTGGAGTGAGCGCGGCGAGCTGTTGGTCGGCAACGTCGCCATGCGCACCGCGATCCTCTACCAGCCCAGCGCCACGATGGACGCGGGGCAGCTGGGGGCGCCCTTCACCTTCACGAATCCGGAGCCCGGCGTGACTGGCACCGACTTCGGGCGCGTGGTGCTGGTCGGCGACGTCTCTCCCGAAGTGGGCGAGGAGTTCATCATCGCCGCGCCAGCGATCGGGCGCGTCTACATCTTCTCAGGCGCGGGCTTCCTCGGAACACTGACCGGAGGCCCGAGCTTCGGCACCGCGCTGACCTTGGAGCCCGACCAGGTCGGCGGCATCCATCCGTTGTGGATCGGAGAACCGGCCGCCAATCGCGTGCATCGTTACGTCGGCAGCCAGGGCACGACGTTTCCCGCTCCGCCCGAAGCAGCTGACTCGGGCTTCGGAGCGTCGATTGCTCTCGATGAACGCGGCGGGCTGATCGCGATCGGCGCGCCGCGTTTCAGCGAGGGATCGAACCTCGAGGTGGGCGCGGTGTTCGAGGGGACCTTCGATGGTGGACCGAGCTCGCAGACGGGACCGTGCCTCGGGGGCAGCTGCGTGCTCCCGGGTTGTATGGCCGGCACGTGCGTGACGAGCATCCTCTGCGTCTCGGAGATCCCATCGAGATCCCTCTGCACGACGGGACAAGTCTGCTCCAACGACATGTGCATCGTGCCGTTCGACGCCGGCTTGCCTGATGCGGGTTTGCCGATCGACGCCGGGCTGCCGATCGACGCGGGCATTCCCGATGCGGGCATTCCCGATGCGGGCATTCCCGATGCGGGAGCTCCGGATGCAGGCGTCGACGCGGGCGAGAGCGACGCAGGACTCGACGCAGGAACGCCGGACGCTGGAGCTCCAGACGCAGGCAAGCCCGATGCGGGCGAACGAGACGCCGGCGTCGATGCGGGTGTCGATGCAGGCCTTCCCGATGCGGGAGCGGGAGAGGTGCAGGTGTTCAACACCTGCGGCTGCACGACCGCTGATCTCCCGCTCCTGCTCGTCGCGCTCGCGTTCTTCTCGCGGCGAAGAGTCACTGCGAAGACGTGAGGCGCAGCACGAGCTTCACGTACTCGGAGCTCCGCACGTCGCCGACGTCGAAGAACACGCCGCCCAGCGAGAGCACGCCGATGACCAGCGCGAGCGAGCCCGCGCCGACCAACGTGTTGAACACCGCAGGACGATGCAGCGCTCCGACTGACTTCACGCCGAGCACGGGCAGCGCCACCGAGAGACCGTGCATCAGGTGGTACCAGCCGCTGAGCGCGAGCAGCGTGTAGTACGGCCAGAAGTAAGCCGGGATCCAGGTGAAGGTGAACGCGACCCCTGAGAAGCCGGGCCACGCGCCGTAGAAGAACGAAGCGCCGCGCGTGGCGCCCACGTGCCCGAGGAAGAAGAAGAGCAGGTAGTAGCCGCTGTAGCGATGCAGGCGCACACGCCAGGAAACAGGTGTCTGGGTTTCCCGGCTGCGGCGCTTCCACACCCGAACGACGCCACACACCGCGTGCACGAGGAGCGGCGCGAGCACGAGCACGATCTCGAGCACCGGTGCCTGGTAGCCTTTGCGCAAGGTCACCTGGTAGCCGTCGTAGGTCTGCTGGCCGAGCGCGGCGAGCATCTGGTTGATCAGATGCACGAAGAGAAACAGCGCGAACATCGCGCCGCTGAGCGCCTGCCACTTCATCCACTTCGCGTCGTCGAAGGTCTTCATGCCCTCAGAGACGAAATGCTCGCTCAGGCTGTGACATGCGGCATGAGGAGCGAGCGGAGCTTGTCTGGGTTGACCACCGTCGACATGCTGTAGATGAGCTCCCCATCGGTCTCGAGCTGGGCCACCGAAACGGGGACGTCGCCCTCGAAGCCGATCACCGAAGGCCAGCCATTCACCTCGCGCAGCTCGTAGCGCACCGTGGGCGAGCCCTTCTTCAGCACGCCCACGAGGAAGCGAGCGCACCTGTTGGGCCCGTACACCTCGTTGATCGCAGCGCGCGCCTTTCCGCCGCCATCGGTGCGCACCACGGCGCTCGGAGCGAGGAGCTGCTCGACCTCCTTCACGTCACCCTGCATCACCGCGCCGAAGAAACGGCCGAGCATTGCTTCGTGCGTGGCCTTGTCGGGAGCGAAGCGCGGCCTCCCGCTCTTCACGTGCTCGCGTGCGCGATGGAGGAGTTGGCGCACCGCCGCGGGCTCTCTGCCCAGCGTCTGCGCGAGCTCTTCGTGCGAATAGTCGAACGCCTCGGCGAGCACGTACGCCGCGCGCTCCAGCGGAGAGAGCCGCTCGAGCAAGGTGAGGAACGCGAGGGAGATCGCTTCCACGTCCACCTGCGCGCCGCCGAGGAGATCGCCCTCGGTCATCACCGGCTCAGGCAACCAGGTGCCGACGTATTCCTCTCGACGCGCGCGCGCGGACTTGAGCTGGTCGAGGCAGAGATTCATCACCACGCGCTCTTGCCACGCGCGTTCATTCTCGAGCGGGGTCTGCGCGCGCTTGAGCCAACGCACGTGCGCTTCCTGGACGATGTCTTCGGCTTCGGCGTAGCTGCCCAGCACCCGGTAGGCGAGCGCGAGCAACTTCGGGCGATTGGTTTCGAACGAGTCCATGCGCGAGCAAGACGAGATAGCCCGTCAGGCTGTGACATGCCTCCGCTGATCAGCTCCCAAACTGCGACAACAACTCGTTCATGTCGCTCTCGAGCGAGCTCTTCACCTTCGCCAGAATCTCTCCGCGTAAGCGAACCTTCGTCGCCGAATAAGCCTGACGCGAGAGCGAGCCCAACTTCTCCGCCTCCGCCCTCGCGCGGCTCATCACCTGATCAGCCGCAACCGCCTCGTCGAGATAGCCGACCTTCGCCGCTTCCTCGGGCGTGTAGATCTGCGCGCCGAGCGTCGCACGCGAGAGCTCAGTGACGGGAATGCGAGCGCGAGCAAACTCCACTCCGAGGATCGGCAGCGGCATGCCGATGGTCGTCTCGTTGAGACCAATTCGATACGAACCGATCGCCCCGAAGCGCACGTCCGCGGTGAGCAGCACCTGCGCGCCACCCGCGAGCGCATGACCCGTGCACGCGACCACCAGCGGCATCGGGTACCCGAACATGCGCATCAACATCTCCGCGCCGTGCAGGAACAACTTCTTCACTCCATCGGGACCCGCCCCCATCACCCTCAAGTCGAAGCCCGCGCAGAACTTGTCGGGCCGACCGGTGAGCACTACCGCGCTCGCCTCCTTCTCCGCGCGCGCGAGACCATCGATGAGCGCGGTGATCATGTCGTGCGAGAGCGCGTTCGCCTTGCCGTCGTCCATCTTGAGGACGGCGGTGCTTCCTTCGAGGGAGTAGCTGAGCGTCATGGCGAGAAAGCTAGCTCAAGGCTTCACCCAACCCGGGATGTCATTCACGCGCTTCGCCAGGTACGCCATGAAGACCTTCACCTTCTCGGGCAGCGGCCGCGTGGGCAGGTGAATCGCGAAGGCGGGAAAGGGTTTCGCCCCGCAGCCAGGGAGCACGTCCTCGACTCGGCCGGCAACGAGATCGTCGTGCACGAGGTAGCGCGGACACATCGAGATTCCGCGATGCGCGAGGATCGCCGTGCGCACGGTGAAGTGATCGTGCATCTGTAGATCGGATCGGAGGCGGACGAGCTCCTCCCCCCGCGGCGTGATGAATGCTTCTGGCGTTCCGAAGCCGTACGCCAGGTGGTTGTGGTTCGCGAGATCCTCCACGGTCCTGGGACGCGGGTGTTTCGCGAGGTACTGCGGCGTAGCGACGATCACGTAGGTGTAGAAGCCGAGAGGCTTCGCGACCACCGCGGGGTTGAACACGCCGCCTACGCGCACCGCGAGATCGACTCCGTCTTCGACCAGGTCGACCACTTTGTCGGTGAGCACGATGTCGAGGCACAGGCCGGGGTGCTGCTCCTGAAACTCGAGCGCGATCGCCGAGAGGTGTTGCGCGCCGAGGCTGAGCGGGAAGTTGAGGCGCAAGCGGCCTGAGACTCCGCGCGTCTCGCCCTTCACCGTCGAGTCGAGCAAGTCGAGATCGGCCACGATGCGGCGCGCTTGATCGAAGTACGTCTCTCCGCTCTCGGTGAGGCGAATACCGCGCGTGTTGCGTTGGAGCAGCCGCACCCCGACTGACTTCTCCAGTCGCTGCATCCACTTCGAGACGGTGGGCTGGGTGGTCTTCAGGTCCTTCGAGGCGCGAGAGAGGCTGCCGGTCTCCACCACGCGCACGAAGGCGCGCATGAGCTCGATGCGATCCATGGCGCGCGACTCTGCCAGCTGTGCAGGCCAACGGAGCGATCACCTGTGTCGTCATTCCACGGCGGCATGAGCGTCGTTCCAGTCGCCCCCGTACCGGGAGCGAACTCGCAGACACATCCTCCAGTCATGAACGCGCTCACTCGAAACTTCCCCCGCGTCGTCCCCGCAGAGAACTCCAGCGCTCCAGTCCCCATGGACGTCTCGCTCTACGGAGTCGTCGCCGCCATTGCCGTTTCACTCGCGCTCCACGCGGGCCTGGTCATCTCGTGGCTCACCGCGGGTCGCGTGTGAACCACTACTGCTGGCCGAACCAGCCCGGCTCTTCACGCTCGTGCCAGCGCTTTCGCAGCTGAGCGATCTGCTCCGCGGGCAGCGGTCCCTTCGCGACCGACGCGGCGTTCTGCGCCCAGCGTCCTGGAGACGAGGTTCCGACGATCGCCGTCGAGACACCGGGCTGGAACACGGTGAAGCGGAGCGCGATCTCCACGGCCTCGGCGAGCGGCAAACGCGCGAACTCGAAGTCGAGCTTGCGCAGACGTTCCCAATACGAGGCGTGGTAGTCGTTCTCGGGTCCGTCATCGCCGTGCTTCCACGCGACGTTCGCCACCGGACGCTTCGCGATCACGCCCATTCCCGCAGCCGCTGCCGCAGGGAGAATCTCTTCGAGCACGCGCTGATCGGCCACGTTGATGCTGGTCTGCAGCGTGTCGAAGCGGCCGAGCTTCACCGCGACTGACGCTTTGTCCGCGTCACCGGAGTAGCCGATGAAGCGCGTCTTTCCCTCGCGCTTGAGCGTCTCGATCGCTTCGATCGCCTCTCCCTTGTGGAGCACCGAGGTCGCGCACGAGTGGAGCTGAAGGAGATCCAGATGATCCGTCTTCAGCGCAGTGAGTGATTGCTCGACCTGCGCGCGGATTCCCGCGGCGGACCAGTCACTGCGCGAGAAGCCGTCGGTCGCGCCACACTTGCTGAAGAGCAGGACCCGATCGCGCTTCCCCTTCAGCACCTTGCCGAGGAGTTGCTCGCTCGCGAGGTACGCAGACGCGGTGTCGATGACGTTGAGGCCAGCGTCGATCGCCGGGTACAGCACGCCAGCGACGCGCGCTTCATCGACTCCTTCGTCGAAGCCGATCTCCGCTCCGCCGAAGCCGAGCACGCTGACCTGCAGTCCAGTTTTTCCGAGGGGACGTCGCTCCATGGGAGGACGTCTCTAACTGGCAGCGAGCGCGTCGGCCACGGTGAGCAGCGTGACCATGTCGTCCGCGCCCTCGGGCAACTCCGGCACGGCGATCGCGGTCGCGGTCGTTCCCGCGCGCTGCTCGAGCTCGGTGAGCAGCGCGAGATCTCGCTTCGCTGCCTCGAGCTCGGCGTGCGCCATCGCCTGCAGCCGCGGCAACGCCGCTTTCCCCTCGGGAGATACCTCGTCGAGCGTGTTCTCGTCAGGCCACGGTTTGCTGGTGTTGCGCGCGCGCGAACGGTTGAGCACGAAGCCACGGAAGGGCAGCCCGAGCTCCTTCGTCTTGTCCTGGAAGAAGTGAGCCTCGGCGAGCGTCGCAGGCGCGGGCGAAGTCACCAGCAGGAACGCGACGTCCGGCCCGCTCAGGAACTTGCGCATGTCGTTCACGTCGACGTTCAGCGCCGCGAAGATTCCCGAGAAGGTCATCATGAACCCCACGAGCTCGTGCGCGAACTCCTCGCCGAACACCGCGCCCAGGATCTTCTCGATCACTCGAGAAGCCGCGCGCGCGACGATGCCGTCCTTCTTGGGAAGGAACGCCTGCAGCGCCGAGCTGTCCACCAGACCGGAGAGCCGGCGCGGCGCCTCGAGGAAATCGAGCGCGTGCCGCGAAGGCGGCGTGTCGAGCACCACGAGGTCGTACTGACCTTCGTGCACGAGGCGGTAGAGCGCCTCCATCGCGGTGTACTCGTGCATGCCCGCCACCATCGACGAGACCTGCTGGTAGATGCGATTGCTCAGCACGCGCTCGACGTCGGCGGGATCCTTGATCAACCGGCGCACTGACTCGTCAGCGACCAGCTTCGGATCCAACATCCACGCGTGCAGCGAGGCCGGAGCGTGAATGCCGGCGGCGGTCTGACGATCCGCAGGCACCGCGACCGGAGTGGGAGGATTGCGCGACACCCCGAGCGTCTCCGCGAGCCGCCGCGAAGGATCGATGGTGAGCACCAGCACGCGCTTTCCCGCACGCGCGCCCGCGAGGGAGAGCGCCGCCGCGGTGGTGGTCTTGCCCACGCCGCCCGCGCCACAGCACACGATCACCTTGCGGTTGCGAACGAGCTCTCCGATGCGAATGGCTTCGTTCGTCATGATTTCGCGAGCACGTCGGCGAGCGCCGGAATGAGGGTGGTGCCGTGCGCGAACTCAGGCAGCTCGACGATGGGCAGCCTGGTGCCCTGGCGAAGGCGCGCGATCTCCCGCCGCGCGAGGACTGGTTTGCGGAAGCCCTCGGCGCCGAGCGGGTTGATGCGCTCCAGCGCGCTCTGCAGCGAAGTGCGCTCGTTCTCCGTGAAGGGATCGTTCGGAATGCGATTCATGAACACGCCGCCTGCGGGCATGCCGGTCTTCTTCAATCCCTCGAGCAGCTCGAGGCACTCGCTCACCGGCAGCGTCTCGGGGATCGCCACCACCCACGCAGCGCCCAGCTTCGGATCGTTCAAGTACGACTGACCTTCGCGCAGCGCGGCGGCGATCGGTCCACGCGGCACCAGGCGGAGCAGCAGCTCAGGCAGACCCGTGAGCGAGAGCGTGTGACCCGTCGCAGGCATGTCGATGAGGATGAGCTGATTCTCAGGCTGACCGTCGGAGCGGTTCGCGCGCAGCAACGTGAGCAGCTGGAAGAAGACGCCCATCTCCTTGAACGAGGGGCCCGCGGAGAGCAGCCGGCGAAGTGCGTCTGACGAGAGCGCCGCGCGAGCGAGCGTGCCCGAGCGGAGCACCGACTTGAGGAAGAGCTCCTGGCCCGCGCGCGCGAAGAGCACCACGCCGCGGATTCCGGGCGCGATGGTCTGGGGCGTGGAGGTGAAGCGGTCCTTCCCGAAGTGGCGAGCGAGCGGCGAGTAATCGTTCGGGTCGTCCCCGATGTCGCAGATCAAAACCCGAACGCCCTTGCGCTGGGCCTGGGTGGCGAGCGCCGCGGTCAGGGAGGAGCGACCCACGCCCCCCTTCCCAGTCACCAACACCACGCGTTTGCTGAACAACTCGTTGAGCGGACTCATCGCGATACGGAACGCATTGCTACTACGCGCCCTGCTCAAACGGGGAAGTCACTGCAGGAGAGTCAGAACGATTCAGCCGCTGGCCGGACGCTCGTTCAGCTCGAGCCAGTACTCGCTCAGCTGACCAATCGCCTTCTGAAACGCCTCGAACGACACTGGCTTGCGCACGTAGCTATTCGCGCCGAGGTCGTAGCTGCAGACCAGATCGTGCTCTTCACGCGAGGTGGTGAGCACCACGATCGGGAGCCGCTTGGTGCGCTCATCGGCCCGCAACTTCTCCAGCACCTCGAGTCCACCCAGGCGCGGCAAGTTCAGATCGAGCAACACCACCGAAGGTTTGATCGCCGAGGGACCCAGCAAGAGCTCGAGCGCCTCGACGCCGTCATGCGCCACCACCAGCGGATTCCCCACCGCGTTCTTCTCGAGCGCGCGACGCGTGAGCGCCTCGTCGTTGGGGTTGTCTTCCACCAGCAGGATGGGCGGTTTCGAAATCATGATGCACTTCTCGCTTCAATGTTGCTGCGCAGCGATGCGCTCGACAGCGGAATGGAGTTGTACATACGTGTACGGCTTCAACACCACCCGGTCCGGGGTGACCTCCCGCAGGAACGCCTCGGTCTCCGCGGTAACGGCGCCTCCCGAAACGAACAGGAAACGATTCGCGAGCTGCGGAGCCCGCGCGCTGAGGTCCCGGTAGAAATCAGTGCCCGAGCGGCCAGGCATCATCAGGTCGCAGAGGATCACGTCGAAGCGCTGATCCTTCGCGAGAATCGACAGGCCCTCGTCAGCCGAGCTCGCCTCCACCACCTCGTGCGGCTGCAGCAGTCGATGCGTCACGCGCCGCAGGAACGGCTCATCATCCACGAGGAGCAGGCGCAGCGATCGTCCGTTGCCCTCCTTCTTTTCGCTCGGAACGGCGCGCACCGGCTCGCTCGCCACGGGCTTCCCCTCGGGCAACTTCACGATGAAGCGCGTGCCGAGGCCCTCCGCGCTCTCCACCTCGATGGTGCCGTTGAGGCCGGTGAGGATGCTGCGCACCACCGAGAGCCCGAGCCCCGTGCCCTCGCCCACCGGCTTGGTGGTGAAGAACGGAGCGAAGAGCCGCGCCTTCACCTCGGCCGACATGCCCGAGCCGTTGTCGCTCACTTCGATCGTCACCGTGCCGCGCTCCGCTGATCCGACCACCTTGATCAGGTTCTGCGCGGAGTTTCGATTCGCGGGCATCGCCTGCACCGCGTTGATGATCAGGTTGGTGAGCACCTGCGCGAGTCGAGCGGAGGGCGCCGCCACCTTGAGCCCGCTCGCCACCTGGGAGTGAATGGTGCTGCGATGGCGGTACTCGAGGTTGAGCAGGTTGAGCACCGAGGTGAGCACCGCGGCCACTTCGGTGTCGGCTTCCGACTCATCGGGCCGTGAGAAGACCTTGAGGTCGCGCACGATCGCCGCGATGCGCTGGGCGCCCTCGATGCAACCCTCGAGCATCTCCACTTCGTGCG
>CBIHPJ010000319.1:0-9652 GCA_966211295.1 uncultured Myxococcales bacterium
AGGCCGAGGTTGTCCTTGTCGAGGAGCGCGAGCGCGTGCAGCTGCAGATCGCCCATGCCGCGCGTGGCGAGGTCGAGGTCCAGGTTGCGGCCGTGCGCGATGAAATCGAAGCTCACGTCTTCGAACGCGCGCTCCCCGAAGGTCAGCTTCTTCGCGTGCAGCAGCACGCTGAACTCAGTGGGATGCGTGACGTCGGCCACGTCCGCGTTCAAGGTGAGCGTCTCGCCCTTCGCTTCTCCGATGGAGAACGAGTTGAGCTGGCCCACCACCTTCGCGGCCGGGCCTCGGAGCGGACCCTGCAACGAGACGCGAATGGTGCCGTTGCCTCCCAGCCCGCCCACGTCGATATTCGCGAAGGTCTGCAAGGTCTTCGCGACTTCGCGGAGGTCCTTCGCGTTGATGGTGCCGAACGCTTCGGCGGTGCTTTTGGTGAGCGCGCCGCGCGCCGTGACGTCGAGGCCGGGACTCGTCGCGTTGAGGTTCTTCACGCGCAAGCGTCCCTTCTCCGCGGTCACTCCGATCTGAGCGGAGGCGAGTCGCTGACCATTCTTCGCGTCCCACGTGGCCTTCGCCTCTGCATTGCCTGCGAGCGACTCAGGCCGCCAGTCGGTCACTGCTCCAGTGGCTTCGAACGCGAGGTCGCTCGACATCTTGGCGCCGAGCAGCTCCGCGAGATCCACGTCTTCGCCCTTCACGCTGAGCGACGACGCAGAGTGCGAAGAGAGGTCGTACTTCGCATCGACCGTGAGCCGCGCCTTACCCGCGGAGAGCTGGAGCGCCGCCTGCTTCGGATGCAGCGCGCCCTTGCCGTAGACCACCGGGAGAATCGGCCATCCCGGAATGAAGGCGCTCAGCTCGCGCGGCGAACCGACCAGCTCGTCGACGGTGATGTCGAGCGAAGGGAGCTCGAGCTTTCCTTCGACCTTCGATTCACCGAGCGTGACCTCGACGTCGTACGCCTGCGGCCCACTCGTGGTCGAGCCGCCGATCTTCGCGTGGAGCTTGTCCGCGAGAGGCGAGGTGACGTCGCTGTTGAGCTCGAGCGCGCCCGTCACGCTCACGGGATCGAGTCGCACCTCGGCGTCCCCACGCGCGGTGACTTGCGTGGCGGTGATGCGTCGATCCTCCTGCTTCAGGTCGAAGAGGCCGTTCGCCAACTCGAGATCGTCGATGTTCACGCGCCACGGATTCGGCCCACTGTCCGTCTTCGGAGTCTTCGAAGGCTTCGTCGCCGTGGCGCGTACGATGTTCCAGCCGCGCTCGTCCTCGGTGAGGAAGAACTGCGGCGTGTCCGCGCGCACGTGGCTCAGCTTCACGCGCTGCCGGGCGAGCGCTCCGAGCTCGACGTCTGCCTCGAAGCGCGCGATCGACGCCACCAGCTCTCCCTCGGGCGTGAAGAGCTTCGCGTTCACCAGCACGATGTGATTGCTGCCGTTGAGCTCGATCTCGTCAGCCGAGATCTTCCCGGCGATCACTCCATCGAGCGCGCGCAACACCTGGGTCTTCAAGAGCGCGCGGCCCGGAGCGCTCTCGAGGAAGAAGAACACTCCGCCCAGCAGCATCAGCGGGAACACCACGAAGATGAACAACGCCACCACTCTGCGGCGGCGCTTCTTCCGCGCGATGGCCGTGGCGGTCTCTTCCATGACCTAGAACGCTTCTCCGATGGAGAGGTGTGCGCTGCACAAACCGTCGGGAGAGCCGGCGTAATCCGCGGGGAAGGGACCGCGCAGGTACGGATCGGAGATTGGATTTCCCGAGCCGAGTCCGAAGAAGCAGCCAGGCGCGCTGCGGAAGTCCGTGCCCGCGGTGTTGGTGACGTGCTGCGGTCCGCCCACCATCGGCATGCGCACCGCGAGATCGACCCGAATGGGACCGAGCGCGGTGCGGTAGCGAATTCCGAGACCGATCGCCGTGTAGAGCGAGTTGATCAGGTTCTCGGCTTGCCAGAGCGGCTTCTCCGTCACCATTCCCCAATCGTTGAAGAGCGCGAGCACCCAGTTCTCCGCGAACTGCCAGCGCGCTTCGAACGAGGCCTCGAACAAGCCCGAGCCGCCGATGGGCAACGTGGTGCCGTCTTCAGGGCACGCATCCGAGCCGGTGATCTTCGTCTTGTTGGGACAGCTCGGCACGGGGTCCCCCGTCAGCACCGCCAGCTGAGGTGAGAGCCGGTTTTGCTGAAAGCCGCGCATCGACGCCCCTCCCGACGTGTAACGCACGACGATGGGGGCATCATTCTCCGGCGCCGCCAACCAACCGAGGCGCGTGCGTGCCGCGAGGGTGAATTGTTTGCGCGCGCCGAAGCTCACGTAACCGCGAAGCTCTGGAGTCACCCTGAAGAACGGCCGGAAGGTGGTGGCCGAAGAGACCCCGCCCGCGACGCTGAGACGCAGGTAGTAGCCCTCCTTGGGTTCGAGGCGCTTGTCGCGCTTGTCGTATTCCACGGCGAGCTCGAGATACGAGACGAGGCACAGCTGTGGCGCCTGCGGGCAGCCGATGGCCGCGGGAGGCGCGGTGTCGCGCAGCTTGAGCGGCGTCTGCAGGAGGAAGCCGTTGAAGTTGATCGACGGGAAGATCGTGAGCTCGATGCGCGGCCGCCAGATCACGCCGAGCTTCCCCTCGAGCGCCCAGTAGTCGTACGTGTTGTCGAGGGTGCGGAGGAGATCGACGCTGCTCTGAAACGAGAGCGTGCGGATCTCGAACATGCGCGGCACTTCGTACTCCACGTACACCCGGCCGACGGGTCCCCACTTGGAGCCCGCGGTGTTGCGGATCAAGTCGACGATGTTCGGCAGGAAGGCGACGCCGAGCTTGGCCTTGATGGTGAGGCGATCGAGGCGCGAGTTCTTGAAGAAGAGGCGCGAGAAGCCGAGGTTGCGATCGGTGTATTCGCCGATGAGCCGCACTTCCTGGCGAATGAGATCTCCGCCGAAGCCGCCGCCCCAGCGAATGGAGCGGAAGGGCGCTTCTTTCACGTCGATCACCACCGGCACCGTCTGCGCGTCGCGATCGGGGATGCCGCGGTTCACCTTCACGCCGGCGAACACGCCCATCTGAAACACGCGCGCCTGCGCGGCCTGCATCGCGGTCTCGCTGAAGAACGCGTCCTTCGGAAAATCAGGCGAGGCCTGGTCTGCCACCAGCTTCGCGGGCACCGCCGCGTGGGGATCGGTCGCCACGAAGAGCTTGCCGAAGCGGTAGCGAATGCCGGGCACGATCTCGAGGGTGAGCGCCGCCGTCGCCGCTTCGGAATCGACGACCGCTTCTCCAGTGACCACTGCCTCCGCGTAGCCCAGCTCGCGCAAGCGGGAGCCCAGGGTGCCCTTGGTCTTCTGCCACCCGTCCTCGAGGAAGATGTCGCCGATCACCAGCGGCAGGTCCTCCTCTACCTTGCGCTTCATCTCGGGGAGCAGCGTGTCGAGGCCCGTGATGTCGATGCTCGTCACTCTCGCGGGCAGACCTTCACGCAGGCGCACCAGCAGCTTCACGTGCTGCGGCTTCACCGCGATGACCTGGTCCTCGAGGATCCGCGCCTGGTAGTAGCCGTTCGCCTCGTAGAAGCGCTCGATGCGGCGCAGGTCCGCCTGCCAGGTGATGGGATCGAACCACTCCTTCTTGCCGAAGAAGGGGACCCACGCCGGGAGCCACGAGGACTCACCGGTGACGATCTTCTCCTTGATGTCCCCTTCCTTGAGCTCCTGCTCACCCTCGATGTCGAACTTGTCGACCTCTTGCGAGTCAGGAGTGGGCGGGGTGGTGGCGCACGCAGTCAGCCAGAGCGTCAACCCGCAGCTGAGGACGCGCCATCGCACGCGTTTGCTCTACTCCAGCTGCTGCCGGGTTGCTGAACGTCCTGCGCGCGTCCCCAATGTGGTGGTCCGGCAGTTACGCGCGGCGGCCTTCATGCGAGAGGCGGGTGAGCCAGTTCGCCGTGCGCTGGAGTGACTCGTCGGTGGCGAGCTTCTGCACCTCGGGCCTCATTCGGTAGACCCAGTTGTGATCGCCCACGGTGCCGGGCGTGTTGGTGCGCTCGGTCTCTCCGAAGAGATCCTGCCAGGGCAACACGCACAGCGAGGACTGCGCGTTGAGCGCTGCGCGCATCAGCGCCTCGTGCACCTCGAAGCTCCATTCCTTGGGCGGCTTCGCCTGGAAGCCGTGCAGCTCGGGCCAGGTGCGGCACGCCATCTCGCGCTCCCAGTCATTGGTGGTCTCCCACCAACCGCGCAGCGTCTCGGTGTCGTGCGTGCCCGTGGTGACGAGGGACGTCTCCGGGTAGTGCCGCGGGTCTCGGTACACCCCGTCTTCGCGGCTCCAACGCATCACCTGGTAGCCGGGCAGTCCGAGCATCGCGAGCGTGTCCTTCGCGAAGCGCGGAATCACGCCGAGATCTTCGGCCACGATGCCCGCGCCTTCCGAGAGCAGGCGAAAGTTCTTCTCGCCCAGTGCGCGCTGCGCAGGCTCTTCGCCGGGAATGAAGCGGCCCTTCGGCGTCTGCTCGTCGCGCACGTACTGGCGGAAGTAGCCGATGGCGTGATCGACGCGGCGCAGATCGTAGGTGGCCGCGGCGTGCTTCGCGCGACGGCGCAGCCACCCGTCTTGATCCTTCGCGAGCGCGTCGAAGTCGAAGCGCGGCAGGCCCCAGTCCTGCCCGTCGACGGAGAAATCATCGGGCGGCACGCCAAGCCGGCCATCGCGACGGAGGTACTGGGGGAAGCACCAGCAGTCAGCGGAGTCCTGCGCGATGATGAAGGGCTCGTCTCCGCAGAGATAGATGCCGTGCGCCTTCGCCGACGAGCGCACGCGTTGCCACTGCCCGTCGGCCACCCACTGCAGCCACTGGTGATAGCGGGTTCGTTTTCCGTGCTCGCGCTGAGCGATCTCGATCGCCTTCGGATCTCTCTGGGCCAAACCGGCAGGCCATTCCCACCAGGGCTTCTGGTTGAACGCCTCGGAGAGCGCGGCGTAGAGCGCGAAGCCATCGAGCCAGTCGCGCTGCGAGTTGCACCACGACTCGAACTCGCGGCTGCGGGCGGTGCTGCCCTGGGCCTGGAATGCAGCAAAGGCGCGCTCGAGCGCGGCAGTCTTTACCGGGAAGACCAGGTCGTACCGCACGCTCGTGGAGGCCCGCGCGATCTCGATCGAACGCTGCTCCTCCTGGGTGAAGCGCACGCCCTCGGGCAGCCAACCCAGGTGAATGAACAACGGGTTCAACCCGAACGCCGACTTGGTGGAATACGGGCTGGGATCACCCGGCGTGGTGGGCAGGAGCGGCAGCACCATCACCAGCTTCTGCGACGCCTGTTTCATCCACGCGAACAGCGGATCGAACGCCTCGAAGTCGCCGACGCCGACGTCATGGGCACTGCGGAGCGAGAAGACGGGCTGCAGGATTCCGGAGATTCGTCCCGAAGGGAGCATGGGTAGGGCGGGTTTACACGAAGGTGAGGCGCGTTACCTTGTCCGCCGTGACTCCTCTCCCCCTGAACTTCTACGATCGCGATCCCCTGAAGCTCGCCCGAGCACTCCTGGGCATGGATCTCGTGCATGTCGTGCGCGGTCGCGCACGAGTGGGTCGAATCGTGGAGACCGAGGCCTACGTCGGGCCACACGATCTCGCCTGTCACTCCGCGAAGGGGCGCACCAAACGCACCGAGGTGATGTTCGGCCCGCCGGGGCACGCGTACCTCTTTCTCATCTACGGCATGCACGTGTGCGTGAACGTCGTCACGGGTGATGGGGCGGCCGTGTTGATTCGTGCGCTCGAACCGGGTGAAGGGCTGAAGGGTTTGCGCACTGACGGGCCTGGACGACTGACGAAGGCGCTGGGTTTGAGTCTTTCTCTCAACGCATTACCACTCGACCGCGCGCCGCTCTTCATTTCTCAGGGAGATTCGTTACCCGCTCGTCACGTGGAGGTGAGCCGGCGGATTGGCGTGGATTACGCAGGGGAATGGGCTGAGAAGCCGTTTCGTTTTCATGATCGTCGGTCGCAACACGTCAGCCAAAGACCGTCACCAAGAGCCGCAGGCAGAAGCAACACTGAGCAGCACTGAGCAGCACGATGCCGTCAGCCAGAAGAGTAGGTGAAACTGGCTGAAACCCGCTGTCACCCTCCCTCGTAACGCCAAGGTGGTCATGTCGCTTGACGCTGAGAGTCGGAAGGTCCACGGTGCCGCGCCCTTGATCCCGTCCGAGGACACGGAGCTGCTGGTGCGCGCGCAAGCGGGCGACGCGGCGGCCTTCGAAGCGCTGGTGGAGCGCCACCGTTCTCGTGTGTTCGGCCTCGCGATGCGCATGCTGAACTCCGCGGAGGACTCGGCGGAAGTTCTCCAGGAAACCTTCCTCTCGGCGTACCGGAATCTTCCGAATTTCCGCGGTGACGCTCAGTTCGGCTCGTGGGTCTACCGAATCGCGGCGAACCACGCGCTGATGCGGCTGCGTCACCGAAGAGTGGTGAACCAGGTCGAAGCGCCGCTCGATGGTCCGCAGTTCAACGAGCGCGGGAGCCTGGTGGAAGAAGTCTCCGACTTCCGTGATGCGGAAGGCGACGTGATGGACAAGGAGCTGCGCCAGGCGATCGAAGACGGCGCCTCGCGGCTGGGCGACGAGTACCGAGAGGTGTTCGTTTTGAAGGACCTCGAGGGCATGTCCTACGAGGAGATCGCCGAGCTCACCGGAGCGACCGTGCCCGCCGTGAAGAGCCGGCTCCACCGCGCGCGCCTCTCGCTGCGGCAGGCGATCGACACGTTCTACGCGGACGCTGACGTTAAGCGCTCGTGAACGGAGCTGGGCCAGGGCGAAGCGACCAGAAAGTGCACTGGCCGCCTGTTCAGTCTCTGGTCGCCTGCACCAATCTCGGTTGCAACGGGGGGACTTGGGTAACAATGAAGGACCATCCTCTCCTGATGGCCCCTCGATGACCGCGACCTGCAAAGACAGCGTCGAGCTGCTGCTCGAATATCTCGACGGCAAGCTGACCACCGAGCTCCGCGAGAAGCTCGAGGCGCACCTCAGCGGGTGCTCGCCGTGCGAGGACTTCTGGAAGAGCTACAAGGCGACGCCCGCGATGTGCCGCAAGGCGCTCGCGAAGGAGATTCCGGTCGAGGTCGCGAACAAGCTCACCGAGTTCCTTCGGAAAGAAATGAAGAAGGTCTGAGCTGAGCATCGGTCATCCGACCGACGGTCATCCAACCGACCTCGATCTTCGCCCGATACTGGCCGCTCCATCACGCGTGAGAGCTTGGCTCCTGCACTTCAGCCAGGAGCTCCACGTGACGAAGACTCGAATCCTCCTCGGCAGCGCGCTCGTCCTTTCGCTCGCTGCCTTCATGTCGGCCATCACCAAACCGCAACCTCAGGTCGCGAAGCCCGGAGAGGTCGCCGTGTCGAACGGCAAGGGCGTGCGCATCGAGGCGCGCCAGAGCCACTCCGCGGTGCACGAGAGCGGGAGCGAGCTCTTCACCGAGCTCACCGTCACCCTCGTCGACGACGGCACGGTGACGAAGCTCGAACAGGCGGCCTCCATCGCGCTGGTGCTCGACACCTCGGGCTCGATGTCGGGCTCGAAGATGGACGACGCGCGCCGCGCGGCTCATCGCCTGGTCGATTCGTTGACCGAGCGCGATCAGCTCACGCTGGTGACCTTCGGCTCCGAAGTGACCTCCACGGCTCCGCAGTATTTGACGGCCGACGCGAAGGCGGCGCTGCACGCGACCATCGACACCCTGCAGCCCGCGGGCAGCACCTTCATGTCGGGCGGGCTGGAGCGCGGCTGGTCGATGCTGCGGGGTGCGCAGGGCTCGAAACGGTTGGTGTTGGTGAGCGATGGCCAGCCCACCATGGGGCTCACCACCGAGGCTGAGCTGGCGCTGCTCGCGGGGCGCGTGCACGACGACTCCATCACCGTCACCGCGCTCGGCGTGGGCGCCGACATCGACGGGCCGATCATGATGCACCTCTCGGAGCGGGGCGGCGGCATGTACGGCTACTTGAAGGACGCTGGAGCGCTCGAAGAGATCCTCGGTCGCGAGGTGACCGCGGCGCGGACTCCGAGCGTGCGCAACGTCGAGCTCGCGCTGGACACGACGTTGTTCGGCGTGGCGGAAGCGCCGGGCCGCCATCTCACGTGGAAGAACGAGAAGCAGGTGCTGCACCTCGCTGATCTGCCGCTCAACGTTCCCACGCGCGTGCTGCTGAAGCTCAAGTCGGCGCCTGCGCTGCCCGGTGAGTACGCGCGGCTCGCCGCCTCGGTGACCTGGAGCACGCTCGATGGACCGTCGCAGCGCAACGAGGTCGCGGTGGAGACGCCGGTGGTGGAAGACGCGGAACTGGTGACGCGATCGCGCGATGAAGCGGTGTTCTCGCGAGGGGTCTCGGCCGTGGGCAGTGAGAAGCTGCTCGCGGCGGTGGCTGCGTGGGAGCGCGGAGATTCTCGAGGCGCCACCAGCCTGCTCGACAACGCGCGCGCGCTGTTCGGTATGAGCGCCGATGCGCTCGCGGGGAGCGACGTCGATGAAGTGCGGCAGCGCTTGAGCAAGTCAGCGAGCGCCGAGGACAAGCGCGACTATCAGCGCAAGCTCGAGCGGAAGAAGCTGAGCAACTTCGGTCTCGAGAACTCGGGGTACTGAGATGAAGACCATCGAACAGACGTGGTCGAGGCTCGGCTTCGAAGCGCCCGAGGTGGTGGAGAGACTGCTGGTTCGCGGAACCGTCACCGGCGCCCTCGTGGTGGGGGCGGGCGCGCTGGTGATGCACTCGCGGCTGCATCCGAGGGAGTTGAGTGCGTTCGCGGTGGCGAGCACCGCGGCGCTGCTGCTGCTCTCGTTGCCGAAGCAGTCGCTCGCTGCCCGCGCGGGAATCGGCGCTGGCGCGATCGCGGGCGCGTTGATCATTCCGTGGACCGCCTCGGTCTTGCCGTACTTCTTCACCGTGCCGCTGGGACTGGTGCTCGCGTCCGAAGCGTCGATTCCTGCGCGAAAGCTCGCCGCCTTCGCGGGACCGTCACTCGGCGCGGCGTGGTGCATGTTGGTGGCGAACTGGCTCTCGCTCCGTCATCTCGGTGCGGGGTCGATGCTGGGTGTGCTCGCGATGCTCGGCGCGGGCCTTTTCATCTCGGCGGGGGCTGCGCTCGCGTGGGTGACTTTCGCTGCGGATACCGTCGAGCCGCGCTTGTCCGCGGAGCCGAAGGTGCTCGCCGCGTGGATCAAGTTGCGCACCGCGCTTCAGAAGTTGCCGAAGGCGAGGGCGAGCGAGCGGCTGGAGGCGTTGGCGCTCGAAGGCGCAGAGCGATGCTTGAAGGCGATCGCCGAGAAGGACGAAGTCGCGCGCTCGCTCGACGGAACGCAGGAGAGCGAATCCCGTGAAGCGGTCGCCGCGCTGGAGACTCGGCTCGCAGAGAGCGCGGACGCCGAGCTCAAGGAGCACCTCGCGCAATTGCTCCGAGTGCATCGGGACACGCTCGAGCAAGTCGATGGACTGCGGAGAAAAGTCGACCGGCTCGAAGCGCGAGTGGCCGCGGAGACCGGCTGGCTGGAGACCGCGGCGTTCTCAGTCGAGCTCTCGCCGAAGTCCGAGCTGAGCCTGAACGATCTCAGTTCACGACTCATGAAGCTGGCTCCCTCTCCCTGCTAGCGGGGAGAGGGTTGGGGAGAGG
>CBIHPJ010000320.1:0-9637 GCA_966211295.1 uncultured Myxococcales bacterium
AAGAGCTCACTCTCGAGGAGATTCTCAGGCAGCGCTCCGCAGTCGACGGTGACGAAGGGCTTCTTCCTTCGCTCACTCGCTTCGTGAAGTGCGCGCGCGACGAGCTCTTTGCCCGTGCCCGTCTCCCCGGTGATCAACACGGTGACGTCACTGCGCGCCGCGAGCTCCAGCACCGCGAACACTTCGCGCATCGAGAGACTCTCGGCGACGAGCTCTCCGAAGCGGCGTGAAGATGACGGAGGAAGATCGAGACTGCGTGATTGCGGCTGCACTCTCAGGAACGTACGGCCGAGCTTGAGTGTCGCGCCGGGTTGAACGACGACCTCGGTCACGCGCGCCCCCTCGAGCCAGGTGCCGTTGGTGCTCTCGAGATCCTTCACCTTGAAGCCGCTGCCCTCGGGCTCGAGCCGCAGGTGCTCACCTGAGACGCGATCGTCGCTCAGGATGAGATCATTCCCGCTCGCAGTGCCCACGGTCCGCGGCGCATCGAGCGCGATCGCGCGGCCGAGCTCAGGACCATCGACCACCACCAACTGACACCGTACGGGTGCGCCGCTGTCCTCCACCTGGGTCGTGAGCCGCGTCTCCATCAGTTGCCGAGCGTAGCCTTACGGCTTCGTCGCCACCGAAGTACTCAGCTTCTTCGTCAGCCACGCCTTCGCCGCCTCGAGCACCTCATCGCGCCCCGCGCGCACCGCTGCAATCGTCGGGCGCACCAGCACGTCAGGCACCAGGCCAATGTTCTGCAACTGGCGCCCATCTGCATGCCGCACGTCGTGACCGCTGAAAGTCAGCATCAGCCCGCCGGGAAGTGCAGCTTGGGTGATGTCTCCGTTCGCACCCGCGGTCGGACTCCCGATGAACGTGGTCCCCGCATAGGCCTCGAAGATCAGCCCACTGTGCTCGGACTGACTGACCGCTCGCTCGTCGATCAGCATCACCGTGGGCTTCGTGTAGAGCACCGACTTCGCTGGCTCGAGCGTCTGGAGGAAGTACTGCGCGCCATTCGTCGACGAAGCGTCAGCGATCGCCCGCGGCTCGAAGAACTGCGCGACGCCGCGCGGGTGCCTCACATCGAGCATGGGCCCGATCGTGAACGCCGTGCCCTTCGGGTAGCCGCGCATGTCGAAGATCAACGCGCGCGTGTTCGCGACCGCGCTCATCGCCTTCTCCACTTCGGAACCGGCGAGCCGAACCAGATCGATGTAGCCGAGGTTTCCGTCGAGCACCTGGAACACGGGGGAGGTCTCCACGGGAGGCACCTCTCGCTTGCGCTCGAGCTCGACCACCTTCGTCGATCCATCTGCGAGCTGGAACTTCACCTTTGCCTTCGTGCCCTCGTCTCCGGAGAGCAGGAGCCACGCGAGCCTGGCGCGCAGCGCTTCTGGGTGTGACGCGGTGGTGTACTTCGCCAGGAACGCCTCGCGAGTGGCGACCGGAGCGTCGTCGATCTCCAGCACCACGTCTCCGCGCTTCACGCCCGCTGCCAGACCCTCGGGCGAGATGGACCACGCCACGAACTGCTTTTCGATCACCCTCAACTCGATCTGCGGAGAGACCGTGCCGAGGCGTTTCCTGAGCGTCGGGCTCCGGAGGAACGTGTGGCCATCGGGGAGGTGCGTGGTCATCTCCGCGACGGTGAGCGCGTATTCGATCTCGTCTTTCGCGTTCGCGAGCCGCGGCAGGAACGAGCCGAGGAGCGCGTCGTAGTTCTCCGTCGTGAGGTGCGAGTACGCCCAGAAGCGGCGCGCAATCATCCACACGCGCACGCCCGCCAGCTGGCGCAACTCACGCGAGGGATACGCGGCTTCTGCCCAGGGACGATCGGTCACATTCTTCGCGGGACTCGCTGTGAGCGACGGCGCTGGCTTCACCGCCTGCTTCCCGTTCACCAGCGCGATCGCGGCGTCGATGGGTGACTTTCCATTCGGCACCACGAGGTCGATCGAGAGCCCACGCGGTGGAGCGAGCGAGCTCGTACGAATCGTCGCCTTCTTTCCCTCACCGAGCTCGACGTCGATCGAGCTCACTGCCACGCGATCATCGGTCGGTGCAGTGGACACGATGAACGCCTCGCCGGCGCGCTGCATCGCGAGCGCGAGATCGGGCAACACGTCGTTCGGATCGATCACGAAGGCGTAGCGACGAGGCGTGGGCGAGGCCTTGCGAATGGTGTTCGGGAGCGTCTCTTCGAAGACCGTCGAGTAACCCGTGTAACCCGCCGCTGCGGTCGAGTACCCGTGATGCACCACCACTCTTCGCGCGGGCGAGAGCACGTCCTTCGAAGGACCGAGGCCCGGCACCCGGAGCTGATCAACCGTGGTCCAGAGATCCGCAGTGCCGCGGAGGTCGAACACCACGCGCGGCTGATCCTTCACGGCCTCCCTCAGCTTCGCCATCTCGGGCGACATGAGTCCGCCGCCCATCGCTTCGCTCCATGCGTTCACCACGGGGATATTCCCCTTGAGCTCGAAGAGCGGCCCGGGCTTCGCCTCTCCGCGCGGAGTGACCGGCCGGATGCGCGTGACAGGATCTTTCAGCGTTGCCAGCAGTTCGCCGATCGCCGCCTGCAGCGCCTCGGGAGAAGTCGCCGCTTCCGCGCGCGGCGCGAAGGTGATCCACGCCTGGTCCCAATCGACATCGCGTTCGTAGAGATACGGGTGAAAGAGCCGGACCTGCTCCCAGACACGCGCGAGCGTGACCAGGTTGTCCTCCGCGGGAACACCACCATCCACAGACGCAACCACCACCGCAGCCAGGAGTCCGAGCATGCGGCGAACCATGCGCTGTTCATGCTCCGAGGTGAAGCGCTACCCTGACTGCGATTGAGCAACTGGAAGCCGAAATGGGCGCCGGGAGTCGACCTCAAGGCGCTGACGCTCACCAACGTCGAGGGCTTCCTCGCGTCGCGCATCGACGGGAACACGAACGTGTCCGAGCTCGCACTGCTCACCAATCTCCCCGCGGAGCAGGTGAGCGCGGTGCTGCAGCGACTCACGAGTGAAGGTGCGCTGCTTCCAGATCCTGAAGCGCCCATCGTGGAAGCGGAGACTGAGCCGCCGGAACCCGAGCCAGAAGCGATCGGACAAGGCCCCACGCACCTCGCGCTCTACCGCGAGCGCTTCCACCACCTCTCCGCCGACGAACGCGCGTCAATCGCAGCTACGGCCAACGGCGTGGTCCTCTCGGCGCTCTGTTACGACCCGTTGCCTGCGGTGATCCGCAAGGTGATGGAGAACCCGCTCGCCGGCCCCGAGCAAGCGCGGCTGATCGCAGCACATCACCAGAACAGCGCCGGTCTCGAGTTCCTCCTCGCGCACGGAGAGCTGATGCGCGACTCGCAGGTGCAGCGGCTCCTCTGGCGAAATCCGCAGCTGAATGAAGGTCAGCTCCGCCGGATCACGCAGAGCAAGCGGCTGCTCGAGTTGTGGAAGTTGTCCACCAGTCGTGAAGCGACTTCACAGACGCGCACCAACACGCAGCGGCTGCTGCGAACTCGCTTCACCAGCGCTCCGGCGGAAGAACGCGTGGAATTGATCTTCACCACGGAAGGACGCGCGCTCGCTGGACTCTCGGGGCTTCCCGTCGACAGCAAGACCACGGCGCTGCTCTGCGCACGCACCTACAGCTCGATGCTGCTCGTGCAGAACATCGCGCATTGGTCCGCCGCGCCGCCGCAGTTGATCTCGCACCTGATCAAGCAGCCGCTCGTCATGCGTCAGCCGCGCTTACGCACCATGCTCGCGCAACATCCGAACGCGCCGGCGGATGCGAAAGCTCGTCGCTGATCTAGAGTCCGCGCCATGAGCGCTGACGCCAAGATCGCGGTGTTCGAAGACTCCGTTCTCCTCCCCGCACTCACCACGGTGATCTCCTCCGAGGGGATCATTCGCGATTACGAGCCCACCCTCGCGACGAAGCGTCCACTCGCCGACGCGCAGAGCGAAGAGCTGCTCACCCTGCTCGTCTCCACCTTCCGCAAGCGCGGCGGCCCAGGACTGGTGCTGGTCGATCGCAATCCACCGGCAGAGCGCGCAGCCATCGGCGGCCGCTACGCGATGAACGTGCTCTACGAAGTGGTGGGCGACGAGGTCTACGCCTCACCGGGATGCATGTATTGGATGGCGTTCAACAACAAGCTGCACGCCTTCGGGCACCGGTACGACGACAACATCGCGCGCCACCGGGTGGAGGACATCACGAAGGAACACGTGCTCAACCGCGTGCTCACCAGCCTCAGCTTCTACAAGCTGTACGCGTACAAGCCGACGCCGTTCCCCGGCTACCGCTGAGACTCAGAGCTTCGGAGCGGTGGGCCAATAGCGCTCGACGTCCTGATGCTGGCGCAGACCCATCGCCTCGCGCTGCACGCACAGGTTCCAGCGCTGCTTCTCCGATTCCTCGCGCGCTTCGCGGTAGTCGCGGAGCAAGAGCTCATGCAGCGCACCCGTCGCGCTCTGCAGCTCGGCCGCGAGCGTCTTGCACTTCTCGAGGAGACCCTCGAGCTTCGTCGCCGTCATTCCGAGGGCGCCGGCGCGCTCCTTGTTGAGTTCAGCTTCCCAGCCACTCGCTCTCTGGAAGTCGCTCTTGAGACTCATGACGGGCCCGATTGTAACCAGTCGTTCCCGGAACAGCTTTCCCCCTCCAGAATGACTACCTATGCATCCCTCGATGAAAACTGATGGGCAACGCGCGATCGTCAGCGCCCTCGGAGAGACCCCGCTCGAAGCGCTAGAGCAGAACCTGTCCCTCGAGCGGATGGTCCCTCCCGACACCAGCAAGCTCGCACCTCACGAGGTGGTGATCGCGGTCAAGAGCGCGGCCATCGGTTGGGTCGACGTGATCATGATGAGCGGTCAGTACCAGCACGTGCCCAAGCCTCCGTACACGCCGGGCCTCGAGTACGCCGGCGAGGTCGCGTGGGCGGGCTCCGAGGTGAAGCACGTCAAAGAAGGCGATCGCGTGATCGTCGACGGCTTCGTGGCGGGTCCGCGTTCGCTCGGCGAGTACCAGGGCTCCGGCGGCTTCGCGACGTGGTCCGTGGTGCCCGCGAATGCGGTGAAGCTCATTCCCGGAGCGCTCTCGTTCGATCAAGCCGCGAGTCTGCTCGGCAGCTACGAGACGGCGATCCACTGTCTGGTCACGCGTGGCCGCTTGAAGGCCGGAGAGACCGTGCTGATCCTCGGAGCCTCAGGCGCGACCGGCCTCGCCGCCGTGCACGTGGCGAAGCTCTCGGGAGCGAAGGTGATCGCCTGCGGCCGCAGCGACGAGAAGCTCGCGGTGGTGAAGGCGCAGGGCGCTGATCATGTGATCAACACCAGCTCAGGTTCGTTCCGCGAAGAGGTAAAGGCGCTCACCGGCGGCCAGGGCGTGGAGGTCGTCTACGACGGCGTGGGCGGCGAACTCTCGATCGAAGCGCTCAAGTGCGTGCGCTTCGGAGCGCGCTTCCTCATCGTCGGCTGGGCCTCCACTCCCTTCGTGGCGAAGGGCAAGGGACAGCGCGGAGCGCCCAATGCCAATCAACTCCCGACCAACTTGATCATGATGAAGAGCCTCGACGTGCTCGGGTGCCCGACGGTGATCAGCGCGGTGAATGATCCGTCCATGCGCGGACCGCGCCACGAGCTGATCTGGCGCTGGGTCGAGTCGGGCGCGCTCAAGCCGTTCGTTTCGAACACGTATCCGCTGAGCCAGGTGAAGGACGCGATGCTCGCCAAATGGCGCGGCGAGTTCACCGGCGGCGGCGTGCTGCACCCTTAAGGCTGAACGCTGAGCTGAATCCACTGCTCGGTGTGGTTGGGATGAAGCACGTGGTAGCCGAACGAACCGACGACTCCCGCGTCGAGCCACGGCTTCGGCCCCGCGATGGTGAAGCGATGCACGCCCTGCCGCGGTAAATCGATCTGTGATTCAGCGCCCGCGACGATCGTGAACCCGGCCTGGGTGTCAGGGCTCAACCGAGGGTTGTCCCGGAGGCGGACAAGCGAGCAACGTCAATGCGAGCAGCGGAACGAGGCGCTTCACGGAGACCTCAGATCGATCCACTCCACGTTGCTGTTGGGGCTGAACACGTGAAAGCCGAACGAGCCGATCGTCCCTGCGTCCACGCTCTTCGGCCCCGCGATCGTCACGCGATGCTCATTGCCCGGTGCGATCTCTCCCTGAGCGAATGCACCTTCGATCATCGCGAACTGCGAGGGCGTGGCTGGGCTGAACCGAGGATCATCGACCACGCAGTACTCGCTGCTGGTGTTGGTGAACGTCACCACTCCTTCGAGGCCACCGTCTCCCTTGTCTTCGAGCAGCAGTACGTCCGCCGGTGTCGCCTGCACCGCACAGGGCGGCAGCGCGTTGGCTTGCGTGTTGATCTCGACGCGTTGGACCCCGACTGGATCGAGCCTGAGGTTGACGCCGTAGGTCTTCGGCCCAGGCGAGAACGGCGTCATTCGCACCCTGACCTCTGCTGACTCGCCCTCGGCCAATCCATCTGGAAGCGGAGGCCAGGTGACCTCGACCTCGGCGGGGACACCGAAGACGACGAAGCTGCTCACGATCTGCAGATGCGGCGCGCGTGGGTCTCCCGACGTCGCACTGTTGCGCACGCGGAAGACGCGCTCTGCGAAGCCGCGTGGCTGAGACACGACGTCGAACCCGATCTGCGGAACGCTCACCATCTGTGGGCTGACCTCGACGAGCGGCGACGACGGCGTGATCGTCACCTCGACTCGCATGAACGTGCTTCCAGTGTTGATCATGAGTGCCGCGCGGACGGTCTCCCAGCCGGGCGGCGATGCGATGATCGGCACGGAGACCAGACCACCGGCGGGAATTTCGAGAGTCGCAGGAGTTCCAAACGAAAGCGCTTCCTTCGGCCCGGCGCGAAACGACCAGCTCAAAGTTACGGTCATCGGCGTGCGGCGCGTGTTCCGCAGCAGAACCTCCTTCTCGACTCGCTGACCTGCGCCAACCGTGAACTCGAGCAACTCGGGACTGACACTGAGTGTGCCGCTCCCGAGCCCCTTGAGCGGCAGGGTGAAGTCGCAGCTTCCACCGCCCTGAAGAATCAGCTCATCGAGATGCAGCAAGCCGTCGTCGGGTCCGAAGCCAACCGTCCACGCTTCCTCGGAGTGCGCCTGCAGCCCGAGCCTATCGAGCGGGAAGACGCCGAAGGGTCGATCGAGTGGAACCGCGGTCACCTCGCGATCCTCGTCAGAGGGATTCGTCACCACGATCCGTCGCTGGGCGCCGCCCGAGCCAACCTCGACCTCTCCGAAATCCAACGACTCGGCATCCACGGTGCACGGCGCGCTGGACTTGCAGCCCAGCAGCACCAGCGCGTACAGCACGACGAATTCCTTCCATGCATCCATCCCCGACCTCCGCGAGCCGCAACGTAGCGCAACGAAGTCAGCGCGGTTGGTCACGACTTTCAACATACTGAGCTCATGGAGCTGCCTCGCCCCTTCGGCCCCTTCATGCTCGAGAAGAAGCTCGGCCAGGGCGGCATGGCCGAGGTCTTCCGCGCGCGCGTCTTCGGAGCGAGTGGCTTCGAGAAGGTGGTGGTGATCAAGACGCTGCGCGAGGAGCTGCTCGGCACTCCTGAGCTCGAGCGCATGTTCCTCGAGGAAGCGCGGCTGCAGGCGCGGCTCTCTCATCGCAATCTGGTGCAGGCGCACGATCTCGGAGTGACCGAGGGTCGTCCCTGGGTGCGATTGGATTTCGTGGATGGAGTGGATCTCTCCGCGCTCCCGTTGCCGCTTCCCGTGGAGCTCGCGCGCTTCATCGGCGGTGAGCTCGCGCTCGGGCTGCATGCGCTCCACCAGGCGCGTGACGAAGCAGGGCGGGAGCTCGGCATCGTGCATCGAGATGTGAGCAGGAAGAACGTGCTGCTCTCGAAGCTGGGCGAGGTACGGCTCGCGGATTTTGGAATCGCGCGCGCCACTCAGCTCAGAGAGCAGACGCGCGGTGGCGTGAGGAAAGGCACGTGGGCGTACATGTCTCCGGAGCAGGTGTCGGGGCGCGCGCTCACCGCGGCGAGTGATCAGTTCTCGCTCGCGACCCTGCTGGTGGAGTTGATCACCGGGACGCGGCCGTTCGATGGCGCGACTCCGCTGGAGACGATGGATCGAATTCGCGAAGCGACTCCGCCCACGCTCGAGGGCGTGGCGCCCCAGTTGGTGAGTGTTCTGAAGCGTGCGCTCGCGAAAGATCCGGGTGAACGCTTCGCTTCGAGCAGGGAGCTGCGTGCGGCGTTGATCAATTCAGGTGCGGTCGCTGATGAGCTCGCGCTCGCGGATCATCTCGCGTCGCTGCAAGTTGAACCCGCCACTTCTTCCACCGCACAGACGCGCATCGACACGGGACTCAAGGACCCAGCCTGAGGTCGATCCACTCGTTGTCGCTGTTCGGTCGGAACACGTGAAAGCCGAACGCGCCGATGGTGCCCGCGTCGACACTCTTCGGGCCAGCGATCAAGACACGTTGCTCCCGGCCCGGCTGCAACTCGACCTGCATTGAGCTCGGCCAGACGATCCCGAATTGCGGAGGCGTGTCCGCTCTGAGCCGCAGGTTGTCCACCACGCAGTGCTCGGCGCCGATGTTGGTGAAGGAAACAATCCCTTCCACGCCACCATCCACCGCGTCCTGAAGCTGGAGCTCGCCACTCGGTTCGACCCGAAGCTCGCAGGGAGGCAGCACCAGCGCGAGCGCAGTGAGCCGAACCTGTACGGTGTCGAAGCGATCCGTCGAGAGGGCGAAGCCGAGGGTCTTGAGACCCGTGAAGCGAGGCACGACTCGCACTGCGATCTCCGCCGACTCGCCCTCTGAGAGGAATACCGGCGAAGTGGGACGCATCACCTGCAGCTCGTCTGGATCTCCGAAAGGCGGCGGAGTGCTCAGGATCTTCAGCGGCGGTGCGGTCGGATCTCCTGAAGCGCCGATGTTGCGAACTCGAACGGCGCGCTCGGCGAACGCGGGCGGCCGTGACGCGAGGTCGAGCCCGACGATTGGAATGTCGAGCGCGAGCGGGGTGATCTCCAGTCGCGGAGAGGACGGCGTGATCGACACGGTCACCCTCGTCGGCTGATCAGGACCGATGATGAGCAACTCCGCCTCGATCTGCTCCCAACCCATGGGGTGCGCGGTGATCGGGATCGCGACGGATCCACCAGGGGGCACCTCGCTTCCGCCCAGGGGACTGGAGAACGATTCGCTTCCAACCGCCCCCCACAGAGCGTTCACCGTCACGGGCGTTCTGCGACCGTTCTCGATGATGAGGTGCTTCGTCTCCACCTCGCCTGCGGCGAGCGTGAATTCGAGTCGCTCCGGGCTGGCGCGAATCAAGCCGCTCCCCAGCGCTCGAATCGGAACGACGAGATCGCAGGCCGCATCGTCTCCGCTCACGATCAACTCGTCGAAGTGAAGCAATCCATCGAGCGCCGCGAAGCGGACCCCGAGAAACGCCTCGGAGTGCGCTCGCAAGGGCAGCGGTCGGGCCGTATCGACGAAGAACGGAGATGCGAGCGGCTTCAGCGTGATGACGCGATCGACATCAGATGGATTCGCCACTCTCACCAATCGCTCGTGCATCGACCCGAGGGCGGCCGGCACTTCGCCGAAGTCCACCTCGAGCGGCGCG
>CBIHPJ010000321.1:0-9620 GCA_966211295.1 uncultured Myxococcales bacterium
CCCGAGGGGAGAGGGAGGCAAGTTTCTAGACTTCGACGATCCGGCCCGCGCCCAGGGGTTTGTGGGTGAGCGCGGCCCGGAAGAAGTCAGGCCAGGGACTCTTCACTCTCACTCGCTTCAAGCGACTGCTCATCGGCGCCTCGAGGAGCGGACCAAAGAGCGGCTTGCCTTCCTCATCGTCAGCGGGATTGCCGAACTCGAGCTCGAGCTCTTCCAGCTTCGGCCAGCTCGCCGAGACCAGCGGACCGATCGCGTCCAATGACAGACGCGACGCAGAGAAATGGGTGAGCTCAGGCAGGTCGATCTTCCCGAGGACGTGCTCGATGCCGTGCAGCTCGAGCACCCGCAGCTTCGGGTACGCGCGGTAGAGCGGCTCCACGTTGCCGATCACGATCGGCCCATCGATGTGCGGGTTGCCGAGGTCCAGGCCGACTTCGACCACCAGCGCCTCGAGCCGCGGAAACCGAGGACCGTGATTCAGGCTTTCCCAGAAAGGGGTGAGGTCGCCGCCGCCGTCCCAGCGCAGCGCCTGCAGCACGACCCGCCTGAGCAGGCGGGCTTCGGGCCGCTCCACCAACACCTTGAGCGCCTCGAAGGGTGTGTCGTCGACGTGGAACTCGACGGTGGAGAGGAAGCCGTGTTCCCAACGGCAACCGGTGAGCGAATTCCCCACCGCCTTCCTCAATCCGGGCTCGAGGACCTCCTGGCGGAGGGTCTCTTCGCGCGGACCCGGCTCACTCCCGCGATCCGCCCGGTTGAGCTGCAGGGTGATGAACTCGCCATGCACGTCGCCCTGCTCCAGGACGCGATCGGCGTACACACGGAGGGCGCCGGGGTCGGGGTTCTGCACGAGGTTGGCGAGCAAGTTTTCGTCCACCACGAGCTCCGGGGGGGGGACACTATACCGGCTGGGATCGTGATCGCTTTCGGATCCCACGGTACACTGACCGCTGGCCGTCACCCTTTCGACCAAGGTCATCCCCACATGAAGTCCCAGTCACGGCTTCTCTTTGCGCTGCTTGGCGCCCTAAGCCTCGTGTCGACCGGGTGCTCGCGCACCGGCCTCTTCGTCTGCGGCAATCCCGGCGACGGTCCATGTCCCGACGGCTACTCCTGCATCGACAATCGCTGTCAGCCCGGAGTGATCGGCTGCGCCGCGGGAGAGACCACGTGTTCAGGCCGCTGCGCTGATCTGCAGACCGACGAAGCGCACTGCGGCGGCTGCGGTCGCGCCTGCGGAGCCGGAGCGGTCTGCCAGAACGGCACCTGCTCCCAGTCGTGCCCCAGCGGCCAGGCCTTCTGCAACGGACGCTGCATCGACATCAGCACCGATCGCCTGAATTGCGGCGGCTGCGGCACCGCGTGCGAAGCGCTCGAGCTCTGCATCGCCGGTAGCTGCGCTTGCAACACCCCGCTCACCGAGTGCAACGGTCAGTGCGTCGACACCGGCTCTGACGCGAAGAACTGCGGAGGCTGTGGCGCCGCGTGTCCCGATGGTGCCTTCTGCTCGTCGGGTCAGTGCGTGGCGGCGTGCACGCCTCCGCTCTCGGTGTGCGGCACGGGCTGCGTCGATCTCCAGAGCGATCGTTTCCACTGCGGCAGCTGCACCACCGTGTGCGGCGGCAACGCGACCTGCCAGGGCGGCCGCTGCGTCTCGAGCTGCCCCGTTGGCCAACTCAGCTGCGGAACGAGCTGCGTCGATCCCCGCACCGACGTGAACAACTGCGGCGGCTGCGGCATCGCCTGCGGCCCCGGCGCGGCCTGCACCAACGGCCGCTGCCTGCAGGGCTGCACCGGTCCCGGTGAGATCCTCTGCAACGGCGCCTGCGTGAACGTGACCGTCGATCAGAACAACTGCGGCGGCTGCAACATCCAGTGCGGTCCCAACGAGCGCTGCTTCGGCGGCGTGTGCAACAGCACCTGCGGCCGTCCGCTGATCGTGTGCAGCGGCCAGTGCATCGATCCTCAGACCGACGAGGCCAACTGCGGCACCTGCAACTCGACCTGCTCGCCGGGCCAGACCTGCGTGGGCGGCATGTGCACGGGTTGCCCCGCGGGCACCACGCTCTGCAATGGCCGCTGTGTCGATCAGACCAGCGATCCCACCAACTGCGGAGCGTGTGGACGTCAGTGCGGACCGAACCAGGTCTGCGCGAACCGCACCTGCACCACCATCTGCCCGATGCCGCTCAACCAGTGTCCGGATGGCTCGTGCGTGAACTTCGACAACGATCCGCGCAACTGCGGCGGCTGCGGCGTCACCTGCGCGCCCGGCGCCTCGTGCGTGAATCGCATGTGCACCAACGTCTGCCCCGTGGGACAGATCAACTGCAACGGCACCTGCACCAACACCAGCACCGACAACGCGAACTGCGGCGTGTGCGGCTTCATCTGTCCCATCGGCACGTCGTGCACCAACGGCACCTGCGCCTGTCCCGCGGGCTCCTCGTTCTGCAACGGGCGTTGCGTCAGCACCGCGACCGACCCCGCGAATTGCGGCGGCTGCAACGTACGCTGTGGCCCGGGCCAGACCTGCACCAACGGCATGTGCGGTTGCCCGCCGGGAACTCAGTCGTGCGGCGGTCAGTGCGTCGATACCAGCAGCAACCCGTCGAACTGCGGCGGCTGCGGCATCACCTGCGCGCTCGGACAATCGTGCACCAATGGCGCGTGCGCGTGCCCCGCTGGCACTTCGCTCTGCAACGGCCGCTGCGTGTCGACCACCAGTGATCCCGCGAACTGCGGCTCGTGCGGCAACGCCTGCGCGGCAGGAGCGAGCTGCGTGATGGGCAGCTGCCAGTGCCCCGCGGGCCAGCAGGTCTGCAACGGCGTGTGCACCAACACCACTTCCAACAACAACAACTGCGGCGCCTGCGGAGTGACCTGCACCGGCGGCCGGAGCTGCGTGATGGGCTCCTGCCAGTGCGCTCCGGGTCAGTCGTTGTGCAACGGCCAGTGCATCAGCACCACGAACGATCCCGCGAACTGCGGTGGCTGCGGCATCGCGTGCGGAGCGGGCCAGGCGTGCCAGAACGGCGTCTGCCAGATGGGCTGCCCCACGGGCTTCGTGACGTGCAACGGCCTGTGCACCAACACCATCAGCGATCCCGCGAACTGCGGCGCGTGCGGCAACAGCTGCGGCAACGGCACCTGCTCGAACTCGATCTGCCAGTGCGGCGTGGGCTTCATTCGCTGCGGCAACCGCTGCGTGTCTCGCACCGATCCCTCGAACTGCGGCTCGTGCGGCGTGATGTGCCAGGCCGGTCAGATCTGCACCGGCTTCAACTGCCAGACCATGTGCTTCCCGGGCCAGCAGCTCTGCAATGGCTCGTGCACGTTCACTCAGAATGACGTGAACAACTGCGGCGCGTGCGGCAACTCGTGCGGCGTCGGCGGCCAGTGCCTCAACAGCCAGTGCCGCTGCCCCGCGGGAAGCACCACCTGCAACAACAGGTGCGTGCAGACCACGACCGATCCTCAGAACTGCGGCGCGTGCGGTCGCGTGTGCGGCGCGGGCCAGGTCTGCGACAACAGCCAGTGCGTGACGATGTGCTCGATGGGCGAGACCTCGTGCAACGGTGCCTGCCAGAACCTGCAAGGCGACGTGAACAACTGCGGCGCGTGCGGCCGTCGTTGCGGCACCAGCGAGCAGTGCGTCGGAGGCATCTGCTACTGCACGGGCGGCTTCGGCATGTGCAACGGCATCTGCCGTGACCTGCAGGGCGATCGTCTCAACTGCGGCGCGTGCGGTCGCACCTGCAGCGCCGGCCAGTTCTGCGTGGCGGGGAGCTGTCAGTGCCCCGTCGGCACCAGCCTCTGCAACGGCATCTGCCGCGATCTGCAGAACGATCGTCTGAACTGCGGCTCGTGCGGCACCGTGTGCAATGGGCCGATCGGTACGGTGGGTTGCTCCAACGGCTCGTGCGTGTGTGCGACGGGGCTCACGCTCTGCTCGAACTCCTGCGTGAACACCGCCTTCGATCGGAACAACTGCGGCGGCTGCGGAATCGCGTGCGCTTCGAATTTGACCTGCCGTAACAGCGTCTGCGCTCCGCCATGATGAAGGTCCTTGGAATCGCGGCGTTGCTCTCCATGGGCGCCGCGGAGTTGCTGCAGGGCGATTATCGCGCGGTCACCATGGAGGTCGGCCAACACCGGCAGTTTCGCGTGCCGCAGCTGGAGACCATCACCGGATCCTCGGGGCGCTGCCTCGAGGAGGGCATGGACAGCGAAGAGCCTGATTCGATCTGGATCGAGGCGAGCTGCGCGGGCGTGCGCACCTCGATGGTGTGGAAGAAGGATGGCTCGCGCGTGCACGTGATGGCGTGCGCGGAGGATCCCGAGACGAGGACTCCTGCGCTGCTGAAGCTGCGGAAGAAGGTCGAGAGCGAGCTCAAGGGATCGAAGTCCGTCGCGGCCTGCGTGCGGAATGGGAAGGTGGAGTTGTGGGGCTGGGTGAAGACCAACGCGGAAGGCGCGCTGATCGCGTCGATTGAGAAGAAGTACGGGCTCGATCAGGTGCGCAGTTACGCGGAGAAGATTCAGTCCGAAGAGTGAGAATCGGATCGGAGCGTCCACGCTCCGTACCTCCCTCTCCCGTGGGAGAGGGTCGGGGTGAGGGCGAGTCACTCGGCACGACCCCTGCTCTCAGCTCAGAGCATGGATGCGCTCGATGCGGTGATCGACGTGCTGCTCCCTCCGCAGTGCATGGTCTGCGACGAAGTGCTGCCAGCGGCCGTTGGCTTCTGTGAGACCTGCAGCTGGGAGATTCTCGAGCTCCCCACGGTCCACTGCCGCAGATGCGCTGAGCCGGGCCTCTTTCCGAAGCACACCTGTGAACGCTGTGTCGGTGGCGCACCGTGGGAGAAGGCGTGGGCGCCCTTCGAGCATGAGGGATCGATCGCGAGAGCGATCCACCGCTTCAAGTACGAAGACCGATCGGATCTCTCGCGGCCACTCGGACTGCTCCTCGCTGCCACCGCGAAGCACGCGCTCGCGTCGATGCCAGGAGTGATCGTCCCCCTGCCACTTCATGAAGCGCGCTTTCGTCAGCGCCAGTTCGATCAAGCGGCGCTGCTCGCGACGGTGTTCGCGCAAAGACTGGGACGCGAGGTCAAGACCAACTGGCTCTCTCGCACGCGCGATACCAAGCGGCAGGTCGGCCTCAGCGAAGGGGAGCGCGAGGCAAATGTTCGCGGTGCGTTCGCTGCCTCTCCATCGGTGCGCGGACAGAGCGTGGTGTTGCTCGACGACGTGCTGACCAGTGGAGCTACGGCTCGCGAAGCTGCTCGAGCCTTGAGCGCCGCGGGAGCAGAACGCGTGTTCGTTCTGACTGTGGCGAGGGCTCGGAGTGACCTGAAGAGCGGCATTTGAGGCCCCTCACCCCGACCCGCTCCCCGCTCCGCAGGGAGAGGGAGCACATGTGCACACCCGTACTGGAAACCGTCAGCGGACCGCCTGCGTAGTGCCGGGGAATTGACCCCATCTCCGCAGGCGCATTCGTTGACGGTGGACCCATCCCGGGAGAGAAGTGCCGGAGCCATGTCGCCCACGATGCGCCGGTTGCTGGGAGTGGTGCTGGCGGTGATCGCCCTGGGCGCAGGTACGGCAGTGTTCTCTTCGCAACGCGCCACCCAGCTCGCCGCCGCGCGCTCGCAAGCTCAGGCTGACGTCGACGCGGAGTTGCCGAAGGCCGCCGCCGCCATCGACGCGCTCACGCAGGAAGTGTCGAAGGCCGCCGAACGGGGCGCGAACCTCGACGCGATCGTCGCGTTGCTCCCCGAGATCACCAGCCAGTCGGATCTCGCGCCGCTGGCGAAGACCTTCGAGCAGTTCGGCGCCGAGCCCTTCTTCGAGCCCTACGTGAAGTTCGGCCCGTACGCGTTCTTCCTCGGAGCCACGCCGCTCTACTCGAGCGATCCCGTCCTGCTCACGATGCAGCAGGACCTCGCGAACATGGCGGTCACCGGTGGACGCAGCACCCTGATCGTCTCGCACAGCGGCGCGGCCTGGCTGGTGGGCGCGGGGCGCTCGCAGAAGACCACTCCGCAGCAGCAGCCGATCATCTTCGTGCTCGCAGAGAAGCTCACGCCCGCGCGCCTCGATGCGCTCGCCTCGCAGCTCGGCACCGCGCTGTTGGTGGAGCCGGGTGGCAAAGCAGCGGACGCGGTGGGCGGCGGCAAGCAGGAGTACGTCGACATCCTCCGCCGTCATCTCACGCTGATGAAGCAAGAGGCCGAGCCGTGCTGCGCCGCGAAAGAACTCGTGCCCGGCGTGAAGCTCCTCGTGCATCGCGATAGCGGGCCGCGCCTGCTCGACGCCGCTGCTGCCGCGAGCGCTTCTGCTCCTCCGATCTTCGGGATCGCGGGACTGTTCGCGGTGGGCGCGCTCGCCTTCGCCTTCTGGCCGCAGCGCAAGCAAGACGAAGAGAGCGCGTTGCTGCTCCGCGAGACTGCCGCGCAGCTGAAGAAGTCGCAGGAAGAGCTGCAGCGGCTCTCTCAGCACATCAGCACCAACACCGATCGCTACGGACAGCAGCCACCTCCGCAGCAAAAGCCACTCGAAGACGACGGGCTGGGTTCCACGCAGGCGCGCGTGCAGACCTCTCTGTACGAGGTCGTCGCTCCACTCGGTGAAGGCGGCATGGCGCGTGTGGCGGTCGCGGTGAGGCGCGGCGCGGAAGGCTTCAAGCGCACCTTCGTGGTGAAGCGCCTTCGCCCTGAGCTCTCGACGAATCCTGAAGTGGTGAGCCAGTTCATCGACGAGGCCCGCCTGGGAGCGTCGCTGGTGCACTCGAACATCATCCCGGTGTTCGACTTCGGCCGTGACTCCGAGGGCTACTACCTCGCGCAGGAGTACATCCTCGGTCGCGACGTCGATGCGCTGATCACCGCCAGCAAAGAGAAGCGACAGCGTCCGCTCGAGCCGGGCATCGCGATTCACATCGCGCAGGAAGGTTTGAAGGCGCTCGGCTACGCGCACTCGCGCACCAACGACGCGGGCAAGTCGGTGGGCCTCGTGCACCGCGACGTGTCTCCGAACAACTTGATGGTGTCGGCGCGCGGCGAGGTGAAGCTGCTCGACTTTGGCATCGTGAAGAGTGACGAACGCGCCACCAAGACGCAGGCGGGCATCGTGAAGGGCAACCTCTTCTTCATGAGCCCGGAGCAGGCGCGCGCGTTGCCCGTCGATCAACGCAGCGATCTCTTCTCCATGGGCATGGTGATGGTCTCGATGCTCACCGGCGATCCGCTCTACTCGGGTGACAACGTGTTCGACCTGATGAACCGCGCAGCGGCGGGACCCACGGAAGCAGATCGCGCGCGCGTGCGTGCCAGCTGTGGCCCGCTCGCTGACGTGGTGCTGCAGGCGCTCAGCGTCGATCCCGCGATGCGCTTCCCCAATGCCGAGGCTTTCGCTCAGGCGCTCGGTGCCGCGGGTCACGCCGCGAGCTCGAGTGAGCTGCAGGCGTTGATCGATTCGTTGTTCTCCGCGGAGTTCGCTGCCGAGCGGCAGAAGTTCGCGGTGTCCGCGTGAAGAGACTCGCGCTGCTGCTCCTGCTCGCGGGCTGTAACTCGGGGCCCGCCGCGCCGGCCGCGAAGTTTTGGACCTCCGAAGAGTTCCTCGAGTACCAGGGCGAAGCGAAGCACTTCGGAGGCTTCCTCCCCAGCGAGCTCGCGCGTCCCGAAGGTGCGCCGCTGCGTTTCCAACCCGGCACGCAGTCAGGCGGTCCCGGGCTGACCCTCTTCCCCGGCATCGCTGACGGAGTGAACGCCGCCTTTGCGATCACCGACATCTGGCAGGACTACCCGCAGCCGTGGGTGCAGCCGGTGTGGATCCCTCTCGACGAGAGCGGCGTGAAGCCCGCGGGAGTTTGGAACGTGTTCCCGGTGAACGTGGAGTCGACCTTCTATTCACCGTTCTGGCGCGCGGAGTTCTTGATCACTCCGGGTCTGACCGACACGACGTACAAGAGCGCGCGCGACGTGCTCTCGAAGAAGGACTTCGAGCGGCGAAGCGGCGCGATCATCCTCTGTCCTCTGGTCGACGAGGACGGCACGCTCTTCGCGGATGACGGATCCGGTTCGAAGGATCCCGTCACGCTGCGTCTCCTGGGAACTTCGCTCCCCACGAAGAACTCACACGCGTGGGTCGACGGAGAAGAGGTCACCTATCTCGACTTTGGCCCCGATCGCGCACAGGCCGACGGGCAGAACCTGATCGAGTCGATCGCCTACTTCTTCGTGACCGCGGCGGGCGAGCGGCCGCTGCCTCTGACCGCGGTGCTCCCGAGCGAGCCGAAGCGGCACAGCTTCGTGCGGAGAGTCGACGTTGTGATCCCCGCGGGAGCAGCAGCCTTCGTTCCCTCGAATCGGCCCGAGCTTCGCGCGCTGCTCGCCGAGCGTGAGTTCACGGTGCCCGACGTGCCGGCCGCGCTCGACGCGTTCCCTCAGTACGCGTTGCGAGTGGCGGCGAATCCTGCGTGCTTCCAGGACGCGAACTTCCCCGCTGCGTGTGACTGGTTGGATTCCTCTGTGCGCCTGGAATCGCTGCGGCAGATCGTGCAGCCGGTGCAGCTGGCGATCGGGGCGGTGGTCCCGTGAGAGTCTTCGTGTTGGCGACGCTGGTCGCGGCCGCCGGTGCATTCGCGGAAGAGCCCGAAGAAGTCGTCGTGATGCCTGAAGACGAAGGCGGCGATGGGTACACGCCCGACGAAGCGAAGGAGGAGACGCTCCGCTTCACCGGCTATGTCGACGTCGGCCTGGTGAAGGCGACAGGCAACGGGAGCAGCTTCAGCCCCCAGGACACCCGCACTCCGCTCGATTACGGCGTCGACGCGTTCGCTCCGGCGGTGAATTCACGTGGCGAGGTGGCGAGCACCAACACGGACGGCCGCTTCACCAATGCGTTCCTTCCCCGCTCGGTCGGCATCGGGAGTGCTCCGTCTTTTCTGATCAACACCGCGAGCGCGGACGTGCGCTTTCAGCCGCGAAACATTCCGATCTTCCTCTTCGCGCGCATGCAGTTGATGCCGCGCTTCTCTCCCACGGGAGACGCGACGCGCATCGAGCTGCAGCAGGCCTTCGGCCGCATGTCGCCGTTCAAGAACCACGAGTTCGCGATCTTCCTCGGGCGCTTCGACTCGGTGTTCGGCATCGAGTACCTCGAGAACGAGGCGAACCTGCGGCCGGGCGTCACGCCGTCGCTGATCGCGCGCTACACCACGGGTCACGGACTGGGCGCGAAGGCGTTCTACCGGTTCCAGCTCCCGAGCATCTGGTCCGCGGTGAGCTTCAACTTTGCGGCGACGAACAATGGCACGCGGATCGAGGCGCTGGTGCCGGTGGATGCGAGTCTCACGGGCTCCTTCGTCGGCTCCGGCCGCATCGGCTACGAGCTCAACCTGCAGCGCCTGCAGCTGAAGCTCGGCGTGAGCGGACTGTACGGACCGCGGAATGATCAACACTCCACCACCGCGCGGCAGATGGCGCTCGGCGGAGATCTCCGCATCACCGCGTATGGCTTCACGCTCGCGGGCGAGATCCTGCGGCTGATCGACGAGCACGCTCCCGCTGAAGGCAAGTTCACGGGGCAGGGACCCGGTGAGCTCGCGTCGGGCT
>CBIHPJ010000322.1:0-9597 GCA_966211295.1 uncultured Myxococcales bacterium
CCAAACCACCCGTGTTGCACTGTTGTTCCCCCCCGCCCGGCGGGTCGGGGGTGGTGGGGGGGGGCGGGGCCCGAGCCCGTAGTTGAGGTCGTCACGCGCGACTTCTTCAGGCTTCGAAAAGGGTAGGGTGCCGAGCCGTGTCCGGGCTGAACAAACGGAGGGCGGTGGCGCAGCTGGAGCAAGCGCGCCTGCACTCCGAGCGCGCCGAGTGGGCCACCGTGGAGACCCTCGTGCGCGAGGTCGCCGAAGCCGGCTTCAAGGAATCGGCAGTGGCGTCGTTGCTCGGCGAAGCGCTCCGTCAGCAGGGGCGACGTGACGAGGCTCGCAAGGTGCTCGAGGCGGGGCTCGCTCAGCACCCCGGCAACAGCGAGCTCGAGGCGCGGTTGGGGTGTGTCTACCTCGACGCCGACGAGCCGACGAAGGCGCTCGAGTTCCTCGGTCGGGCGCGCAAGTCGCGTCCCCGCGATCCGCAGGTGCTCACGTATTACGCGGGCGCGCTGCTGCGCTTGAGCCGCGCGGAAGAGGCGGAGTCTCAGCTCGCGCGCGCGATGTTGGTGGGTGGTGGTGCCGATACGCGCCTCGTGCTCGCGCTGGTGAAGCTGCGCCGCGGGCAGATCGATGAAGCCGATCACCTCGCCGCCGTGATCGAAGGCAACGAGACCGCACCGATCCTGGTGTGGAACGCGCGGGCCCTGCGCGCCGACGTGAAGATGCTCCGCGGCGATCCGAAGTCGGCCTTCGAGCTGTGGAAGAAGATCGACGCGTCGGGACATCTCGAGCAGCACCAGCTGGCGCACATGGCGTACGCGGGTGAGCTCGCGGGGCAACGCGCGGAGGTCGACGCGGTGATCGCGCGCCGTCTCGCGAACGAGCCCCAGGCGGAAGATCTGCTGGTCTTCGCGCAGATCGCGAACCTTCGCGGAGAGCCCGCGCGCGCGCTCGAGTTGCTGCAGCAGGCCGAGGCGCTGGCGAAGGTCGAGCACACGGGCTGGAGCTTCGAGGTGCACGCGGCGAAGGGCAGGGCGTATCGGCTCCTCCGTCGCGCCGAAGAAGCGAAGAAAGAGCTCGAGCTCGCGAGTGGATTGCCCGAGGCCTCGGTGCCCCGCATTGGAGCGGGGCCGTTCGTCGATCTCGGTCACCTCGCGGCAGATGCGGGCGTGTTCGAAGAAGCCGAGACGCATTTCCGCCGCGCGCTGGAGCTCGATCCCGACGAGCCCGAGGCGAAGAAGGCGCTCGAGCTCGCTTCGAAGCGGCTCGGGTGGCGGCAGGCGATCGAAGACTCGGCTGAGCTTCGCGTCGAGGCGGCCCGCGCCCAGGCAGACGCGCTGCAACGCCGCTTCCTCGTGCGCGAGACCGAGGTCGATCGGCTCAAGCGCGAGATCGAACGGCTGAAGGCCGAGCGCGCCTCCGCGGAAGCTCAAGCAGCGGCTGCAGCCGAACGCGCGGCGGCGCTGCAGTCTCAAAGTCCGCAGAAGCTTCGCGCTGAGCTCGAGGAACGCGAGCGCGACATCGACGCCAAGTCGAACGAGAACCTGTACCGCGCGTTTGCCGAAGGGCGCATCGTGTGTCCCGAGCGTCTGCGCCAGATGCTCGAGGTGGCCGAGCGCACCTACCAACAGTCGCTCTACATGGAGCTGCCTGCCGCCGCCGTGGCGGTGCTCTTCTCGGGCGCGTTCGAGCGCAGCCTGGTGGAGCTGATCGTTCAGCCGTTCGATCGCTGGCTCGATCAGAAGAAGGTGCGCAGCCGTTTCCTCGAAGACGGAGTGCGCGAGCGGCGTGGTGGCCGCGTGGAGTACCTCGATCGGTTCTTCGAGTCGCTCGATCGCACGCAGAACGCGCGGGCTCCATCGCTCGGTGAAGTGAGCCGCGTGCTGGAGCGGCGAGAAGAGCGGTACCTCACCATCTTCAACGACTTCCTGCTCTCGAGCTTCGAGCTGCCGGGCGAGTTCTGGACCGAGTTCGCGCGCTTCGTGACGTGGGGGAAAGAGACGCTCCGCGATCCGGTGGCGCACGGGCACATCGAGATCGACTGGGAAGGTCTGCGGCAGTTCCGCGAGCGACTGCTCTTCTCGTTCGCCGGAGCAAACACCGGAGCCCTTCCGACACTCCTCCGCGCGAGGAAGAAGAAGTAGTGAAAAAAGCGAAGTCGCTCCCTCTCCCATCGGGAGAGGGTCGGGGTGAGGGCACGTCAGTCGTACTTCTTCCCGGCTTCCAGGGGAGTGCTGATCAACCGATCCTCGTCGACCTCAGCGATCGCCTCGAGGCACTCGGCTTCACTTGTCGCCGTCTCGCGCCACCAAGACTCAAACTGACTCCAGACCTCGAGATTTACGGAGCGTGGCTCGACGAACAACTCGCAGACATTCGCGCTCCACTCGCGCTCGTGGGTCGCTCATTCGGAGGCCGTCTCGCGATCCGTCTCGCTGCACGGCGACGTCTTGCTGCCATCGTGCTTCTCGGCTTTCCGATCAGACCTCCAGGGAAGACGCGCCCACTCGACGAACAAGCACTCGCCGCGCTCACGTGCCCTACGTTCATCGCGCAGGGCACCCAAGACGAGCTCGGACCGATGCGAGTGCTGAGACGCTTTGCGAAGCGCGCCGAGATTTTTCCACTCAAGGGCGCCGGGCACGACTTCGGCGCGAAGGAAGACTCAGCCCTCGAGGCTGCTGCGGCGTGGCTTGATCGGCTATGAGCGTCTCGATGCTCTCGATCTGCGCTGCTCTCGTCATCGCTGCTGCTCCCCCACCTCCGCCGCTCGGAGAGATCTCCGCTCCGCTCGGCCACATCGGAAACGTGGTCGACGTGCTCCCGAAGACCGGCGTATCCGACAGCGACAAGCTGGTCGCTCCGAAATGGGAAGGCTGCGAGCCGCAGGGCATCTACCTGATGCGCTTCATGGGCGGAGCCGGGCGCGCGCTCGAGCAACTGCAGCAGTCACTCGATCGCAGCCCGGGCAGCGAGAAGAAGCTCTTCGGCCGCAAGGGTGTGCTCACCGAAGTGATGAAGAACCTGAGCACCTCGAAACTGGAGCCGAAGCTGAGCTGCCCCGCGACGCCGCTGGCCGAGGGCTACAAGCTCGAGCTCACCGCGCCTCCCAAAAAATGGTGCGACGCCGCGGCCGACGCGAGCGAAGGAGAGTTCTGGTTCTTCTCGGGCAAGAGCCCCGCTGGTGTGATCTCAGTGCAGAAGGGCGCAGCGGAGCTCTGCAAGCCGCGCCTCTCCACCGTGCTCTTCGACGCCAAGGGTGTGGGCCGCGTTCGTCTCCACGCCGATTGGGGTGGGGCGATGATGGCGACGCTGGTGGGCGAGAAGTGCCAACTCGTCGACTACACGCTCGATGCCGAGAAGCAGGCCTTCATGCCTGCGTGGAAGTCCTGCAAACGCTGAAGACTTCGGCTACAGCCATTTCCCATGCCGTTAGCACCCATCGTCGAGGTCGATCCCGTCAACCCACAGCCCCGGACGGTCGATCGGGCGGTGAAGGCGCTGGATGATGGTGGCCTCATCTCGTACCCGACCGACACGTATTACGGCATCGGCTGCGACCTGAACTCGAAGAAGGCGATCGATCGTCTCTACGGAGTGAAGAACCGCGATCGCAAGAAGCCGCTCGCGATCCTCTGTCCCGATCTCTCCGACGTGGCGAAGTACGCGAAGGTGTCGAACTTCGCGTACCGGATCATGCGGCAGCTGACTCCGGGGCCGTTCACGTTCGTGCTCGAAGCGACGAAGTTGGTGCCGGACATGATGCAGAGCCGGCAGAAGCAGGTGGGCATTCGCGTGCCGCAGGCGCCGCTGATGCTCGCGATCGCGGCGAAGCTCGGGCGGCCGATCGTCACCACCTCCGCGACGGACATGGACGGCAAGGTGCTCACCGACGCGAAGGAGATCAAAGACGAGCTCGGTCAGCGACTCGATCTGATCCTCGATGGCGGCGTGCAGCCTGACGAGCCGTCGACGGTGGTCTCGCTGCTCAACGATCAGATCGAGGTGCTCAGGCAGGGCAAGGGCATCCTCGTCATGCCGTGACCCTCTCGGGGAGAGGGGCGAGCGTCACCGAGGACCAAACTTCGGCCGCACCCGTTCTCTCTCTGAAGGCGCACACCGCGTGGTGGTCGCATCGACGTCGTGACACTCCACGCCGAGTTGGTGGCAGCTGAGGCCGTCAGCGCGTGCTGTGCAGAACTTCTTCGTCGCTTCTCTGCACAGCTCGAGTGGCGACGCCGCCGATCCTTCCACCCGCTCGTGCAGCAAGTTCACGATGCGCCTCAACGTGACCTCTGCGCTCGGAGTGATCACTCCGTTGAGCGAATCGAAGTTCGCCCGCGTGCTCTCGATGACCTGAAAGGGATCGTCGCAGTCGGTGGCCGGCGAATCGACGCGGAGCGCCTCGCACGCAGCGAACCGCGCATCGTTCAGCGTCTTGCGCGCGTCGTTCGGTGACGAAGCATGTCCGCTGTAAGGCGCGCTCAAGAGCTCGATGTCGAGCTCGCACGTCACCGCGCGGGCCACCGGGATCTTCGGTGTCGTCGCACAGCCAGCAAGGAGCACGACGAAGAGGAAGCGCATCAGCGAGCGTATTCCTTGTATCGAGTGTCCTTGCCGCGCTCGTCGGAGAAGCCGACTCCCCAATCGTCGGTGAGCTTCATGCCGAGAAAGAGCGCGAACATGCTCCGCACGATACGATCTTCCGCGCATGCAGTCGGCGTTGCTCGATCACTACATCACCTACCTCCGGGCCGAGCGGAACCTCGCGGCGAAGACCGTCGATGCGTACGCGGCGGACGTTCGCGACTACCTCACCGAGCTCCAGAAGCGCGGCGTGATGGTGGAGTCGGCCACGCGCGAAGACGTGCTCGAGCACCTCGCGTTCCTCGGGAAGAAGGGACTCTCTCCACGGAGCCGCGCGCGGCACCTCGCGGCCTTGCGTGGCTTTCACAAGTTCCTCGAGGACGAGAAGTTGGCTCCGGAAGATCCCACGAGCGATCTCGACACGCCGAAGCACGCGCGGAAGCTGCCCGTGTTTCTCACGCTCGATGAGGTCGAGGTGCTGCTCGCCGCGCCTGACGTGAAGACGCTGCCGGGCATTCGCGATCGCGCGATGATCGAGGTGCTCTACGCGACCGGGCTTCGTGTCAGCGAGTTGGTCTCGCTCGGCATCAACGACGTGAACTTGAACGACGGCTACGTGATCGCCTTCGGCAAGGGACGGAAAGAGCGCCTCGTTCCCCTCGGCAAGAAGGCGATGGAGGCCCTCAAGACGTGGCTCGAGGGCCCTCGTCTCTCGATGTTGAAGGGCAGGGACTCGAGAGCGCTCTTCATCTCTCCGCGCGGCAAGGGACTCACCCGAATGGGGTTCTGGAAGTTGCTGCGCCGTCACGCGCGCGGAGCGGGGATCACCAAGCTCATCTCTCCCCACAAATTGCGGCACTCCTTCGCGACCCACCTGGTCGAGCGGGGCGCTGATCTCCGTGCCGTTCAGGCAATGCTGGGTCACGCCGACTTGGGGACTACCCAGATTTATACGCACGTAGATTCACAGCGGCTCCGCGCGATCTACGACGACAAGCACCCGCGCTCGCGCCGCAAGATGAAGTAGAGAACTCGCGTCATGCGCATCCTCTCAGGCGTTCAATCTTCGGGTCGGCTTCACATCGGCAACTACTACGGCGCGATCCGCGAGTTCGTGAACCAGCAGAACGAAGGCAAGCACGAAGCGCTGTATTTCATCGCCAACTGGCACGCGCTCAACACCATCCGCGACGGGAAGAAAGCGCGCGAGCTCACCCTCGAGACCGCGGCTTCCTATCTCGCGCTCGGCCTGGACCCTGCGAAGTCGGTGCTCTTCCGTCAGAGCGACATTCCCGAGATCGCCGAGCTCTTCTGGATCCTGGGCACGGTGGTCCCGATGTCGGACCTCGAGAACGCCCACAGCTACAAGGACAAGATCGCGAACGGAGCGTCGCCCGACTTCGGCCTCTTCGCGTACCCGGTGCTGATGGCCGCGGACATTCTTCTCTACGACAGCGACGCGGTGCCGGTGGGGAAGGACCAGAAGCAGCACATCGAGCTCACGCGCGACTGGGCGGGGAAGATCAATCGCGCGTACTCGACCGAGCTCTTCAAGCTGCCGAAGCCGATCATCCGCGACGAGACCGCGGTGATCGTGGGTACCGACGGCAAGAAGATGTCGAAGAGCTACGCCAACACCATCGATCTCTTCGGCACCGACAAGGAAGTCGAGAAGCAGATCAAGACGATGAAGACCGACTCGACTGCCCCGGAGGCCGCCAAGCCGACGGAGAACCAGCCGCTCTACGATTTGCTCAAGGTCGTTCTTCCGCCTTCCGAATTCGCAGCGGTCGACGCGAAGTGGAGGGAGGCCGGCGGCGAGGGCAAGACTCACGGCTACGGCGCGTTCAAGACGCGGCTCCTCGAGGGGTACCAGGCGACCTTCTCAGGGCCTCGCAAGCGCTACGCCGAGCTGATGAACGACAAGGGCGAGCTCGAACGAATCTTGAAGCAAGGCGCCGACAAGGCTCGCTCGTACGCCACCCCGGTGATCGCCCGGGTCCGCGCCGCCGTGGGGCTCTAAAAAAGGGCGTTTCTGCCCAACCGTGGTAGACCCTCCGAGGCCGATTTTCCGGCCTTTGGCGCAGTTTGAGCGAGGGGTTGAACGACCCGTGGCTGACGTGAAGGACGGGAGTCCTGCACAAGAAGAAGCCCTGACGGAAGTGATCGCTCCACGCGACGCTTTCCGCATCGCGCTGCCCAACTTCGAGGGCCCGCTGGATCTGCTGCTGCACCTGATCCGCGAGCACAAGCTGAACATCCTCGACATCCCGATGGCGTTGATCACCGAGAAGTACCTCGGCCACCTCCAGGCGATGCGGGAGATCAACCTCGACATCGCCGGCGAGTTCCTGGTGATGGCGTCGACGCTGCTGCACTTGAAGTCGCGCATGCTGCTCCCGCGCGAAGATCTGCCGCCGGGACAGGACGCGGTGGCTGAGCTCCAGCAGGAACGCGATCCGCGCGCCGAGCTCGTGCGCCGCTTGCTCGAGTACCAGAAGTACCGCGCGGCCGCCGATCAGCTCGCCCTCAACCCGATCCTCGATCGCGACGTCTTTCCGCGCCGCGTGACCGTCGAAGAAGTGCCGCTCGACGATGAAGAAGTGGGGCTGCAGGAGATCAGCATCTACAAGCTGATCGAAGCGCTCGATCGCGTGCTCGCCTCGCTGGAGCCCAAGAAGCAGCACGAGGTCACGCGCGAGCACCTCTCGCTCTCCGTCGCGATGTACCGCATCGCCGAGAAGGTGCGCGCCGAGGGCAAGGGTCACGCGCTGCTCTTCATCGGGCTCTTCGAAGGCGTGCGCATTCGCAGCGACGTGGTCATCACGTTCCTGGCGCTCCTCGAGATGTGCAAGCTGAAGCTCTTGCGCGTCTCTCAGGCCGAGGGCAGCGAAGACATTTTGATCAGTGAGAAGGGCGACGCGCTGGCCGACTTCGGTACGGGCGGCGACGAGGGACCCTCCAAGGAGTTCGCAGATGAGTACAAATAAGAACAAGGACACCGAGGAAACCGGTGGCCCGAGCCCGTTCTCCGAGGAAGAGGTCGCGGCGGTCACCGAAGGTCCCGCGGGTGATCCCGAGCTCGAAGACCTCGACGCCGCCGACATCGACGCGCCCGACGAGCAGGAGAGCTCGTTCGAGAAGATCCTCGCGAAGTCGCGCAAGCTCACCGATCCGCAGATCCGCAACGTGATCGAGAGCGTGCTCTTCGTCGCTCCGCAGCCGCTCACCATCGATCAGCTCTTCGACGCCACGGGCATCGATCGCGAGAAGCTCCAGAAGAGCCTCGAGGAGCTGCGCATGGCCCGCGTCGATCAGGGCATCATGCTCTCGGAGCTCGCCGGTGCCTGGCAGCTGCGCACCGTGCCGGAGACCGCGGAGTACGTGCGCCGCTTCCTCAAGGTGAAGCCGCAGCGCCTCACCCGCGCAGCCGTCGAGACGCTCGCGCTCATCGCGTATCGCCAGCCTGTCACGCGCCCGGAGATCGAAGACGTGCGCGGCGTGGACTCGGGAGCCGTGCTGAAGGCGCTCCTCGATCGCCGCCTGATCAAGATCGTCGGCAAGAAGGAAGAAGTCGGCCGCCCGATCCTCTACGGCACCTCGCGCGAGTTCCTCGAGTTCTTCGCGCTCAAGAGCCTCTCGGCGCTGCCCACGTTGCGCGAGTTCCAGGAGCTCACCGAAGAGAGCCAGGAGATCGTCGAGCGCGAGGCGCCCAAGCCCGTGAGCGGAATTCTCGAAGAGCTCTCCGACAACTCGCTGCAGGAGAAGCTCGCCGCGCAAGACCAGGCGTCCGAAGCCGCCCTCAAGGAACTCGAGACCGCCATCGATCAGGCCGACGTCACTTCGAAGACCGCCGCCAAGATCCTGAACCCACCGCAGCCTGCGCCCGAGCCGGGAACCGCACCAGCCGCACCGCCGAGCCCGCCATCTGGCTCTGAGAGCTGACACCATGGAACGCCTACAGAAGTTTCTCTCTCGCGCTGGAGTCGCCTCGCGACGCCACGCCGAGACCCTGATCGTCGACGGCCGAGTGAAGGTGAACGGCAAGGTCGCCACCGTGCTCGGCACCCAGGTCGATCCCCAGAAGGACCTGGTGCTGCTCGACGGCAAGCTCGTCTCCGTCAATCCAGACCGGAAGTACTTCCTCTTCTACAAGCCGCCCGGAGTGGTCACCACGCTCTCCGATCCCGAGGGGCGCCCGACCGTCGCCGACTACGCGCAGGAGACCGGTGGCCGCGTCTTCCCCGTGGGCCGGCTCGACTACGACGCCGAGGGCGCGCTGTTGCTCACCGACGACGGTGATCTCGCGAACAAGCTGATGCACCCCAGCCACCAGGTGCCGCGCGTGTATCTCGCGAAGGTGAAGGGTGAGCCTGATGAGCCCTCGCTGCAGAAGCTCGTCGATGGCGTGCGGCTCGAAGACGGAATGGCGCACGCGGTTCAGGCGCGCATCTTCGAGAAAGCAGAGAGAAACACCTGGGTGAAGATCATCGTCACCGAGGGGCGGCAGCACCTCGTGAAGCGGCTCTGCGCGGCGATCGGTCACCCGGTCGTGCGGCTCTACCGTCCTGCGCATGCGGGTCTCTCGGTGCACGGGCTGCGGCCTGGACAGCTGCGCGCGCTCACCAACGATGAGATTCGCCGCGTGAAGGCGGCGGGCGACGGCGATGTGCAGCCCGAGCCGAAGCTCACCTTGCCCGCGCGCCGTCATGGTCACGCGGCGCCTGGCTTCGAGCCTGAGCCCGAGGAAGACGACACGCGTCCCGAGGGGAAGCGCGCCCAGTTGCCTGAAGACGGTCACGTCGAACGTCCTTCGCGTCGCGCAGATCAGCCTCTCTCTCCCCGCGGGGGAGAAGGTCGGGGAGAGGGCCAACCGAAACAGAGCCGCTTCGGTGGCGCCAGGCGCGAGGCGCGAAGCGCAAGGAGCTTCGTCGCCACCGAGGTTCGGCCCGAGAAGCGCTCCGGCGCTCAGGAGGATCGCGGCGGGACGTCCGGCGAGCGCAGCGGCCGCGAAGAGCGCGG
>CBIHPJ010000323.1:0-9594 GCA_966211295.1 uncultured Myxococcales bacterium
CGGTGCAGCCCGACGTGTTGATCGTCACCGACCTGGTGGCGAACCTGAACCGCTCCGAAGAGCTCCTCGCCGCGCTCGACGTGGAGCATCCCTCGAATGACGTGCTGCGCCTCGTCACCGTGAAGCACGCTTCGGCCGATGAGCTGCTGGAGAAGGTGACGAGAGCGCTCACCCCGAAGAATGGAAAGCAGGCGCCCGATCCCGTGATCACCCTCGCGGACGAGCGCACCAATCGCATTCTCTTGAACGGACCTGCGCCGCTCGTGGAACGCGCGATCTCGCTCATCGAAGAGCTCGACATCGACGTGCCGGGAGACAGCCGCGCGCGCGTGTATCGCTTGAAGAACGCCGACGCGAAGGAGCTGGCGGCCACGCTCGAGGCGATGACCAGCGGAGGCAACAAGCAGCGCGCAGGTCCCCCCATGCCTCCGCAAGCGGGAAGTACGAGCGGCGAAGTGCGCATCAGCGTGAACGAAGCGCTCAACGCGTTGCTGATCGTCAGCAGCGCCGGCGACTACCGCGCGCTCGCCGAGGTGATCGCCCAGCTCGATCAGCCCGTGCGCCAGGTGTTCATCGAGACGGTGATCATGGAGGTCAACCTGCAGCGAGATTCGCAGTTCAGCCTCTCGATGCACGGCGCCGCGGGCAACGCCAACACTCCGATGGTGTTCGGCTGGCAACCCGAGGGCGCGCCTTCCTCCATCGCGATCAAGTCACTCGCCGCCACCACCGGACTGCTCGCGGGACTGCAAGGGCCCGCGCTCACCACGGTGAGCAAGGCGCTCGGCATCGATCTCTCTACCTTCGGTTTCGCGCTGCAGGCGAGCCAGGCGAACTCCGACGTGAACATCTTGAGCACGCCGCACATCCTCACCGCGGACAACAAGGAGGCGGAGATCGCGGTCGGCCAGCGCGTGCCGTTTCAGCTCGGCATCAATCAGAACCAGCTCGCGGCGGCGATCGCGAGCGGTGCCACCAACGCGGCCAACGCCAGCGCGTTCACCAACTCGATCTCGCGCGAGAAGATCGAGCTCAAGCTGATCGTGAAGCCGCACATCGGCGCGGGCGAAGACATTCGCATGGAGATCAACCAGGCCGCCGAAGAGCTCGCGGGCACCAGCAGCGCTGCGGGGCCGATCACCTCGACGCGCAGTCAGAAGACGATGGTGGTGGCGAAGAACGAAGAGACGATCGTGCTCGGCGGCATCATGCAAGACCGGGAAATCGACTCCGTGAGCAAGGTGCCCGGCCTGGGCGACATCCCGCTGATCGGTAACCTGTTCCGCAGCACCAAGAAGATGAAGGCGAAGGTGAACCTGCTCGTCTTCCTCACACCGCACATCATCTACGAGACCTCGGACTTCAAGCGATTGATGAGCCGGAAGATGGAGGAGCGCAGCCGGCTCATCGAGGAGTTCTACGGAGAGCGCAGCGAGATCGAGCGCACCATCGACTTCGGTCGGAAGCTCGGACCGGTCGCAGCGATTGCGCGCGCCATCACGCGCGAACAAGCGCGTCCCGAGAACGGAGGCAGTGGGGGTCCCGATGACTTGCGAATTGAGCCGACGCGATAAGGGTCTCGCAGCGCGGCGCGCGCGACGACGACAGATCAGCATGGATGCGGGTGCTGACTATTTCGGCGTTGGCGTTGGTGTTGATGGCGTGTGACGACGAGCATCACGAGTCGACACCGTCACCGTTCGTTCCCTGCACGGTCTCGCCCGTCGCGGTCGACTTCGGCGAAGCGGACGCGACCATCGAAGGCGCCTCGGTGCGCACGAGAATCCGCGTGCGGAACTTCTCGGGCAGCGATCGCAATTTGATGCTGTTGCCGCTGGGCAAGCCCTACTCCGCGCTGCCGGTGCCGGGTGGCTTCAGGCTCCCCGCGGGCTCCACGCGCGACATCACGGTGTTCTTCACGCCCACCGACGGAATGCTGCACCTCGATGAGCTGCGGCTGGTCGACGACGGTAACGGTGACGGCAAGTGCGAGCTGACCGTGCCACTGCGCGGACTCGGAAGCGGCACGCTCTCGCTCGGTGGCACGCCTTCCACCCTCGACTTCGGCTTCATGGAGCCGGGCACCACGCAATCGCTGTCGCTCAACGTTTCCAACTCCACACGGCTGCCGGTGCGGCTCGGCTCGGTGAACGTGGTGTTCGACTCGGGCTTCAGTCTCCCGCAGCCGGTGCAGATCAAAGGGCCGCTCACGCTCACCGTGCCTGCGAGCGGAACCCTGGGCATGGAGCTCATCGCCGCTCCGCAGTTGCTCGGCCCGGTCTCGGGTCGCGTGGTGATCACCTCATCCACGGGGCAGATCACCTTGCAGGCGCCCTTCGCGCTCACCGTGGGCAGGCCGGAGCCCGAGGTCTTTCCCTCGAACCTCACCCCGTGGTTGGTGGGCTTCGACCCCGACTCGCGGCTGCACGGTTTCTCTCAGCGCACGGTGCGCTTCAGCAACGTCGGCAACTCGGGGCCTTCGGGTAAAGACGGACTGCGGTTGACCTCGGTGCTGATCGCGGGGCTCGCCAACACGAGCTCGAGTGAGCTGCTGGTGAGCGTGCCGCCCGAGGCGTTTCAGGGGCTCGCGACGAACGAGTCGGCGCAGTTGATCTTTCACCTCGAGCCGAGCTCTGCGGGACCCAAGGAGTTCATGGTCACCCTCTTCACCAACGCGCCCGATGCGCCGCGCGTGGTGGTGCCCGTGAGCGCGAACGTCGAGGTGCTGCCTCGCTGCGAGATCTCCATCTCGCCAAGCACGGAGCTGCTGCTCAGGCCCATCCCCGACGGACGGAGCGTGGGCTCAGTCACCTTCACCAACGTCGGGCAGACGCGCTGCATCGTCGACGACGTCCGTCTCACCGATGGCGCGGAGAACGAGTTCGACATCGCGAGTGACGAGCCGCAGCAGCGTGAGTTGCAGCCCGGCGAAGAGCACAGCGTGGTGATCGTCGGGCCGCGAACGACCGAGCTGATGCGCGTGGGTGCCCTGCAGTTTCACGTGTTCAACCCGGACAGCCGCGTTGAACTGATCGACCTCTACTCGACGCCCTGAGCGAAGAAGAGAGAGGATGGGCGGGTGCGTTGGCTCCTCGCCCTCCTGGTCGCGCTCGCGGGCTGCCCTCGCCCGCCGGATCCTGTGCCGGTCGAGAATCCCTGCTCGGTGACGCCGACGTCGATCGACTTCGGTGAGGTGCGCAGCGGCAGCAGGAGCCCGTCACGTGAGCTCGTCCTGCGCAACGACTCGCCGCAATACAAGATCATCGACTTCACCGTGCCTGAGCCGCCGTTCCTCTTCGTCGGCCAGCAGGCAGGCGCGATCTTCATTCCCGCGAACAGCGCGAAGATCTTCGAGGTCGCGTTCCAGCCCGACGATGGCCGGCTGCACTTCGCCGAGCTGTCGGTGGTGGACATGGACACGCGCTACGACGTCGAGAAGTGCGAGCTCACCGTGCCCCTGCGCGGTCTCGGGAGTGGGCTCGTCACGGTGAGCCCCCAGCAGTTCGCGCTCAGGTCGGAGCCAGGCGAAACGAAGACGCAGGAGCTGCTGATCAACAACTCGCGGCGCACGCCAGTGACGATCACGGCCCAGGTTCTGTTCAGAGAGCCCGTCGCGGGTGAGCTCGTGACGGTCGATTCGGGTCCGCTCGAGGTGCCGGCGTTCGGCTCCGCCCCTCTCGTGGTGCGTGCGAGTCCGTCGGTGCCCACCTTCGAACGGGGCAACGTGATCATCACCATCGTCGAAGACGGGAGCACACGGCTCTCGGAGTTCGCGGTCATCGCGGGGAAGCCGGTGGCGCAAGTGCTCCCCACCGAGCTCGACGCGTGGCGAGTGCCGTACCCGGGAAACTCGTCGAGGCGCAGACTGACGGTGCGCAACGTCGGCAACTCTGGAGCGGTAGACCAGCTCAAGCTCAGAACTCGCTTGCCGGGCATCAGCGTGGAGGCGATTCAGGGCTCGCTGCAGGAGTTCTCGGTGACCGAATCTCCTGAGCTGTTTCTGGGGCTCGTGCAGGGCCAATCCGTCGAACTGGAGGTGCGGCTGTGGCCCCTCTCCCTGGGGCCGAAGGAGTTCAAGGTGAAGGTGCTGTTCGATGATCAGCTCAATGCGCCGATGGAGCCCGATCCGGTGATCGAGGTGATGGTGCGTGCGAACGTCGAGACGATGCCGTCGTGCACGATGACGGTGGAGCCGCAGGGGACGCTCCAGCTGGCTCCGGTGAACGGAAGACTCGAGGGCAGTGTCACGTTCACCAACACCGGGAGCACCACCTGCATCGTCGATGATCCTCATCTCTCATCGACGACCTCGCCCGGCTTCTTCATTGCCTCGGGCGCGACGGCGCAGGCCGAGGTCGCTGCGGGCGCCTCCTACGTGGTCACCATCGCGGGGCCGCTGCAGCCCACCTCGGGCACGCGCGTGGGAGCGCTCGAGCGCTTCATCTTCAATCGCGACACGCAGGTGGGGTCGGTGGAGCTGCGCGCGCCCTGATCAGCCGCAACTCAGCCGATGGCGGCGTGCTTGCCCATCCACCGGTGATCGCGCACGGACGAGCGAATCTCGAGCTCGCACGCCTCGGCCCCGCTCTGCATGCACGCCCCCTGCGCGATGAGCACCTCGGCGCCCACGGCGTGGAGCGCCTCGTAGAGGATGCCTTCCTCGAGCGCGCAGTGATGCGGGGTGGTCTTGCGGAGCAGCGCCTGGCCGGGCCCGAAGCGCACCACCTGCCAGCCGCCGATGTTCTCGCCACGATTCGCGTGGTGGTACATGCCGTCCATTCCGAAGAGCACGTCGCCCGCGGAGGTCAGCTCGGGCGTGAGGCGCTTCTGATGCGAGTCGCGAAAGAGCTGACGGCCCATCTGCACCACTGACGCGCCGCCGCTGCGCTTCACGAGGTGCTCGAGGAGCTCGAGCAACGTGCCGATCGGATACCAGCCGTTCGGATCCAGCGTGCGCAGACGCGCAACCCACGGACCACCGAGCACCTGCTCCGGGTACTTCAGGGTCTGCATCACCGCCAGAATGTCGGAGCCGAGCGTCTCGTGAGTCGGGTTGTTGTTGCGAAGCATGACCGCGCGAATAGGCCGCACTGCCCGAACCAACAATCCCGAAATCGGGGAGTGTCGCTTTTAGGACTCGGAAAAAAATTACGCTCCACTGGGACGAGGTGGTGGTGGGGCCCTGTTCCGCGCGCGCTCGAGCAGTTTGCTCGCGCCTGCTCCGAGCAGCACCACGACGAGGAGCACCACGCCGGCGCCCGTCACCGTGCCTGGATTCGGATCCTTCGCCGCGGCGACGACTCGGTCAGCGGCGAGCGCGAGCCCAAGCGTGACGGGCGCCATGCCCAACATGGTGCCCCAGAAGAAGCCCCACGGAGGAATGCGCGAGCTCCCCGCGACCACGTTCACCACCGCGAAGGGAGCGACCGGCACCAATCGCAAGGCGAGCACCGCGATCCATCCGTGTGAGGTGAGTGCGCGCGTGACCTTGCCGAGGCGATCTCCGATCAGCTTCTTCACCATGCTGCCCAGCAACACTCGCCCGAGGCCGTACTCGAACATCGCGCCGAGCTGACAACCCAGCATCGCGGTGAAGAAGCCCTTCCAGGTGCCGAAGAGCATCACGGTCACCACGGTGAGCAGGAGCAGCGGGAGCAACGTGAGCGACGCGAGCGCGTAGATGATCGCCCAGATCAAAGGACCGAGCGGGTTCGTCCTCAGCGGCTCAGCGCGGTGAAACAGGTACTCCGGATCGATCGTCTCTCTGATGGGCACGAACTTCCACACGACGGCGAGCACCACGGCCACCGCCGCCACGCCGACCACCCGCCCCAACGTCACACGTTGCATAGACCCCCTTGAGAGAGCCGGGGTGATTCACGTCACCCCGGCTCGTTGTCTCAACGACTCATTCGCCGACCGTCTTCGCGTAGGTCCGCGGCGTGCCTCGCAGCGAGCCCTGCAGCTCACCCGGCATGCCACCGTCCATGTCCTGGCTCATCGTGCCAGCGTCCATCTCGGTGGGAGCCTCAGTCACTCCGCCGTCGCTGTGCGCGCTTGCGACGGCAGAGATGCCGGTGGTGGTTCCCGCGGCCAGGGCTGCGATCGCGGACGACGCGAGCGCGACTGCGAGCAGCTTCCAATTCTGTGCGTTCCTCATTCGTTCTCCTCCTCTTTCTTGGGGGCGCCCTCGCCTCGGCCCCGCCCTGCGCCGCAACCCCAGCGTTCCGCTGGACGGCTTCGCTCCCGGTTGAAGCCACTCAAAGTGAGTTCAGGTACTCAGCGAGATCGTTCTTCTCCTGATCGTTGAGCCCGAGCTTGAAGGTCGTGTCGTAGTGGCTGATCACGTCGCTCAAAGTGGCGAAGCGACCGTCGTGGTAGAAGCCGCCCTTCGAGTGCGAGAAGAGCCCCGCGAGCGGGCTGGTGCGGTAGCGGTTGTCGGGCGAGCGCTGCGACTGGAAGTCGTCGATGCCGAGCTCCTTCGCGGTGTGCATCGGCCACCCCGGTTCCATGAAGGTCGGAGGCACGTGACAACTCGCGCAGCGCGCCTTGCCCTCGAAGAGCGTCTGCCCGCGTGAAGCGGCGACTCGATCGAAGGTGTCGGGCGCTTTCGGTGCAGCGAGCGACAGCTGGTACATCTGGAGCGCCGGCAGCTTCGAGCTGATCTGATCAGGCGTGTTGCGCACGTTGTAGAGGCCGTTCCGCACCGCGACCGGGAACTTCGCGACGTCGTTGAGGCGCGGATCGAAGAAGGTGCCCTTGCCGCCCATCAGCAGATTCGCGACGAACGCGTTCCAGTGCGACATGCCGCCCCAGCCCTCATAGGTGTGGAGGCTGGTGCCCGCGAGGCCGAAGATCGCCGGCATCATCGTGTACGCAGGCGTGCCATCGGGCTTGAAGGCCTTGCCGTCGAGGAAGAGCTCCGCGTTGAAGTGACCCGGGCCCCAGGAGTTCAGCACCGAGCGCACGGTCTCGTCGGAGACCATGAGCAGCTTGCTGATCGCCGAGACATCGGGAGAGAGCGCGATGATCGCGCCCACGTTCAGGTCGCGGTTCGCCCAACCATCGAGACGTTTACCGATGCCCGCGCCGAGAGAGTCGTCGACCGTGGAGTGACAGAGCGCGCACTGAATACCGACGCTCTTGAGCCGATCGCCGTCGAAGAAGCCGGTGACGCCGACGACCGCGTTCAGCTTGAGCAGCGCGAGCGTGGTGTTGGGGCTCGAGAGATCGACTTCGCCGCGCTGGAGCGAATCGACCAGGCTGCGCGGGAGCGCGTCGGAGTCGACCTTGAGGCCCACCTCGAGCGCGGTCTTCGGGCTCACGCCCAGGCCGACGCCGCCGTTCTGCTCACCGGCGATCGCCTTGTGGAGTCCGAGCGTGTCGCCCCAGAAGGCTTCGTCGCCGAAGGTGTCGTAGCGGAAGATCTGCTCGCCTTGTTCGACGAGCTTGGTTGCGTAGCGCACCGCCTTGCTCCGCTCGGGGAGCGTGCAAGCGACTGGAGCCGGTGGGATGTCAGTCGGCCTGTCGGTGAAACCACCGTCGAGCTGAGCTTGATCCTCGCTCACCGTGACGTTCGGCGTGTTCTCGGTACAGCTCGTGGCGACCCAGGACGCAGCGATCAACGCGATCGCGACACCCGGCACCACTTTCCACCGCAGCGATTCCTGCGAAGGCTTCATTGAGGTCCCTCCTTCAAGGGGTCGAACCTCTCAGTGCATTCGCTGAGCCCACCGTGGTGCCCGGAATCGCACACGGAAATCTGCCCCCATGAGTGGCGACTGCCGATTTTGCGGTCGGTCCTTGCGCACTCGGGGAGCGCTACGGTCCGGTTCCCATGAAGACACTCCTCAAAGTTCTCCTCGCACTCGTGCTGCTGGGAGGTGCGGGCTTCGCGGTGTGGTGGTTCTTCATCGACGCTGAAGACCGCCACCTCTTCGAGCTCAGTGGCTATGCGAGCGACGAAGTACGCGATGCCGCCTGGGAGTGGGTGTCAGCGCACGGAGACAGGCCGAAGGTGCGTGAGAAGCTGAAGTCGGAATTCAACTCGCTCCTCAATAGCGCCTCAGTCGGTCCTCCCCTCGAGCCCTGGCAGGAGAAGATGCTCACGCGGCTCGACGCGACCTTCACGCGCTTCCCCGCCGTTGAGCCGCAGCTTGCCTCCTACGCGATGACGACGTTCGCGCGCTTCGAGTACGAGCCAGCGAGCGCGTGGGTGAAGGATCCTGCGATTGCGCGCAAGGCACTGATCGACGCGTTGGAGGCGCTGCCCAGGTGGTACCGCTCGCGAGAGAACCTGAACGTTCCGCTCGCTCAGCGGGAGTGCGGGCGGTTGTTGGCTGAGCTCGAGAAGAGGGGCGTGAAGTCAGACGCGCCCGAGCTCGTGCAGGGCGTCGTGCAGAACTGGGTGCGCTTCCGCGCGCCGTCAGCTCGCGCGGGTTTCGAGAATGCACGCAGCGCGCAGCCGGAGAAGTTCCTCGCCGCGTTCACGGATCTGTTGAGCAAGGGACCGAGCGGAGCGGAACGAGATGACGAAGAGGTCGAGCTCATCGTCACCGAGTTGAGCGCGCTCAAGCCCGAGCTCACTTCGGAGTTCTGGCAAGGCATCGCGCGGCTGGCCGATCGCAAGGCGACGCCGAAGTTGTTCGCGGCGTGGGGTCCCTCGTCGGTCGAAGCGTTCCGCGAAGCGCGCGCGGGCTTCGACACGTACTACCAGAGCAAGGCCGACGATCTCCTCGCGAAGCTGGGCGGTGGCGCGGAAGCAGGCGCCGTGGGCCGAAAGATCGGTTCGCTCTACGCGTACACCTCCGGCGACAACCTGATGAAGACGTACGAGTACGAGGACTATCTCGGGTTGATCACGTCGTGCTCGCACGACTTCAGCTCGCGAGTGGTGGGCATGATTCCGCGAATCATCGATGAGCTCGCGCAGATGCCGACCGAGGCGCTGCTCGAGACGTGGACGAACGACGGGAGTCAGCTCACGCAGCATCTCGTCTCTCGTGCGCTCGCGAAGAAGGATCCCGCGGCGCTCACCAAGGCGCTCGAGCCGATGTGGAATGACTTCGCTCCCACGGGGCGCGCGGCGGAGAAGGCGAAGCAACGCGCGAAGAACATGGATGAGTTCATGGTGGGCAACTTCCGGCGGGAGGCGCCGCGGCTCGCTGAGTCTCTGGCTGCGCTGCGGGAGGCCAAGCCGAACAAGGACTCGCTCCGTCATCTCTGGCCCGCGGTGTCGTCTCCGTACACGAGCTTCTCGAGGAGCGCGGTCTCGTTGCTGGATGATGGGCTCGACGACGACGAATTCGTGCTCGGGCTCTTCGCGTACTTCGATCAGCGCTCGAGCTACTCGGTCGATGAGATCAATGGCTGGGTGGCACTGATGTCGAAGCGGCAGGAGAGCGCGAAGATCCTCGGCAAGGCGATGGGCAAGGTGCTCGAGATCTCGGGCTCACCTGAGTCGGTGCCGATGGTTCACAAGATCGTGGGACTGAGTTCGCTCTCTGCATCCTCGTGCGGCTGCAAGGCAGTTCTTCAGAAGTACGCGGCGGATACCGACACGTACGAATCGAAGCAGTGGAGGACGCGAGGCAG
>CBIHPJ010000324.1:0-9591 GCA_966211295.1 uncultured Myxococcales bacterium
TGACTGAGTACAGCTCACCGTCGCTTCGCCGCTGAGTCGAAGCGGCTCGCATGTCTGGCGCTCGTGGGAACAAGTGCTGGCCGATCGGCGTGTCTCCCGCGCCACCGACGCCATGACAGCCCGCGCAGTGCGAAGCCCAGTGAAGCCGCGCTTCCTTGATTTGGTCGGGGCTGAGCTGCGGACTTCGAAGTGCTTTGACCTCTGCAGTGACCGCGAGGCGCCTCATCGTGGAGGCGACGAACGCCTCGATCGCGCTGGGCGCGGTGCGGGTCGAGAAGCCCCCGCGGATCATGAACGCAATCGCACCCAGCGCAAGCAGGCTCACAGCGCCCAGCGCCGCGAGCTTCCTCTTCACGGGCTCCCAGCCGTGTAAATGGCGAGGTTCGCCTCGTTCTCGAACTGCGGCCTGCCCATGAACAGGTCGTTAACCGGGGGCAACCCCTCTCGCTGTAATGCCCCATCACGTGCTGCGTCCCCGCCTTCAGGAGGACGAACATGCAGACGCACGAGCAGAGTCACGAAGAGATCTTGAAGGTGGTGGGCATGACCTGCGCGGCCTGTGTGCGCCGGGTCGAGAACGCGTTGAGTCGGGTCAAGGGCGTGACCGACGCGTCCGTCAACCTGATCACGGAGAAGGCCACGGTTCACTTCGATCAGTCGGTCGCCACGAAGGCCCAGCTCGAGCAGGCCGTCGTGAAGGCGGGCTACGGGGTCACCTCGAGCAGCGCACCCGAATCAGAGGCCGCACCCTCGGAGCTGAGCCAACTCGAGGCGGCCGAGCGCTCGGAGCACGAGGCGCTGAAGCGCGACGCGGTCGTGGCTGCGGTGCTCACGGTTCCGCTGCTCGTGCTCGGCATGTCGCACGGCGCGATCGCCTTCGCCGAGGGGCCGGCAGGGAGGACGTTGCAGCTCCTGCTCGCCACACCACTGCTCTTCGGGCCCGGGAGAAGGTTCCTGCGCCTGGCGTGGAACGCGGCGAAGCACGGCGCCACTGACATGAACACGCTGGTCGCGCTCGGTTCTCTCGCTGCGTGGAGTTGGTCAGCCGTCGCCGTGCTCTTCCCTCAGATCTTCCCGCACGCCGAGCACGGACATCGGCCGCACCTCTTCTTCGAGGCGGTCTCGGTGATCACCTTCGTCCTCGCCGGAAAGATGCTCGAGGCGCGCGCGCGCCGGCGGCTCTCGGAGGCGGTGCGTGGACTGATGTCTCGGCTTCCGCCCGATGCCACTCGTCTCGTCGGCGGTGTGGAGGAGAAGGTGAAGCTCTCCGCGCTCGAGCCTGGAGATCTCGTGCTGGTGAGGCCAGGCGAGCGCATTCCCGCTGATGGCAGTGTGATCGGCGGCCAATCCGCGGTCGACGAATCCATGCTCACCGGGGAGAGCCTCCCGGTGGACAAGCGGCCAGGAGACCTCGTCGTCGGAGGCAGCGTGAACGCGCACGGTGCGCTGCGCGTGAAGCTCACCCAGACGGGAGCCTCGACCGCGCTCAGCCGCATCGTGCAATCGGTGGAAGCTGCTCAGGGCAGTCGCGCTCCGATCGCGCGTCTCGCGGATCGCGTGAGCGGCGTCTTCGTCCCGGTGGTGCTCTTGATCGCGCTCGCGACCTTCGCCGCCTGGTGGATCGCGAATCCGACCGCCGACGGCCTCACGATCGCGGTGCAGCACCTGGTGGCCGTGCTGGTCATCGCGTGTCCTTGTGCATTGGGTCTCGCGACTCCAGCGGCCGTCGCAGTGGGCTCGGGCCGCGGCGCCCAGTTGGGCGTGCTCGTGAAGGGTGGGGCGGTGCTCGAATCGCTCAGCCGCGTGCGCACCGTGCTGCTCGACAAGACCGGCACCGTCACCGCAGGCAAGCCCTCTCTCACCGACGTGGTGCCGTTTGGGATCGACGAGCGCGAGCTGCTCCGTCGCGTCGCTGCGAGCGAGAAGCACAGTGAGCATCCGATCGGCAGGGCGCTCGTCGAGGGCGCGGAGGCTCGGCTCGCCGTGTCAGTCAGCGCTGCTCGGACTTTTCGGAGCGTGCCCGGAGCTGGCGTGGAGGCCGATGGGATCCGCATCGGGACCTCGGCCTGGTTGGAGGATGCGGGGATCGATGCTTCGCCGCTCGAGCGCGAGGCCGAGGCGCTGGCAGCGCGCGGGCGCACTCCTTCGTTCGTGGGCGACGTGAACTCGCGCAAGGTGCTTGGGCTCGTCGCGGTGATGGACCCTCCGTTGAAGGGAGCGAAGCATGCCGTCGATACACTTCTCGCGCTCGGTCTCGTGCCGACCCTCGTGACTGGAGATCGCAGGCAGACCGCGGAGGCGGTCGCTGCCTCGCTCGGCATCGCCAGGGTGGTCGCGGAGACGGGGCCCCACGACAAGGTGGAGGTTGTCGCCCGCGCGAAGAAGGATGGGGTCGTCGCGATGGTGGGTGATGGCGTGAACGATGCGCCCGCGCTCGCTGCTGCCGACGTGGGCATCGCGATCGGCTCGGGCACTGACGTGGCCTCCGCCACCGCCGACGTGGTGCTGATGAGAGAGGGCATCAACGCGTTGCCCGCGGCCATCGGGTTGGCGCGCGCGACCATGCGCAATATTCGCCAGAACCTGTTCTGGGCCTTTGTCTACAACGTGGCCGGCATTCCACTCGCCGCGGGTGTGTTCGGCATCGAGCTCTCGCCGGTGTTCGCCAGCGCGGCGATGTCGCTCTCGAGCGTTTCTGTTTTGGCCAATGCTCTGCGGTTGCGCCAGTGGCTCCCTCTCAGATCGGGAGAGGGTCGGGGTGAGGGCATACCCCTTAGAGCAAGCCCCGTTGCTTGATGTCGAGGTACGCACTGACGCCCGCGCTCGCAAACACCGCAGGCGTCCCTCTCACCACGCGAGCGCCACCTTCACGAAGCCGCGCCACCGTGGCTTCACCATCACGCTCCAGCTTCGCAGCGATCACGCGCTCGTACGCAGCGGCTGCAGTCGCCGGGACTTCTGTGGCCACGCGATGCACCGCTTGATCCTGCAACGAGACGACGAGCGGCAAATGTCGCGGCACCAACTTGCGAGTTCGAAGCAGCAACGCGGATGCCGTGTCGCGATCCATGAGATCGGTCAGCACCACCACGAGCGACCTCCGCGAGCCCTTCGCGAAGGCGTGATCGATCGCCGCGCCGTAGTTGCTCTCTTCGAGCACCGCTTCCACCTGGTACAGCGCCTGGGCGATCGCGCGCAGTTGCTCCACTCCCTTACGCGGCGGCAGCCAGCGCTTCACGTCACGTCCGAACGCGAGCACGCCGACGAGGTCTCCCTGATCGAGCGCGACCTTCGCGAGCCGCAGCGTGGCGTCGACTGCGTGATCGAGCTTTCGACGGCCCTCGCTCTCGCCCGCCATGTGGCGCCCGCAATCGAGCAGCAGGATCACCTGCTGATTCTTCTCGGGCTGATGCTGGCGAACGAACGGCTTCCCGCGCCGCGCCGTGGCCTTCCAGTCGATGCTGCGCCGATCGTCTCCCGGTCGATACTCACGAAGCGACTCGAACTCGCGACCTTCCGCGCGAACTCGAATCACCCGGCGGCTCACTTGATCCTCCGCGCGCGCGAGCTCGAGCGCGTCACGTGAGAGCACCGTGAGATCCGGAAAGACCTTCACCGATTGCGGGAGCGCCACTGTTTGTCTGCGCGAGCAGAGTCCCAGCGGCCCATCGAGCTTCAACGTCACAGGCCCGAATTGGAGATCGCCTCGGGTGGACGGAGTGAGCCGCCACTCGAGGATCGTCTCGCCCCTCGCCCCTGCCCCTCTCCCCGCTGGCGCAGGGAGAGGGAAACGTTGACGATGACCTTCGACCTGGGGACCCGGTGTGACCCAGTCGCGCAGGTCTCCGCTCACCGAGCGACGAAGTGGAGTGACCTCGAGCTTCACCACATTCACTCGTCCCGCCGACAACACGGGCTCGACGATTCTCCTGATCTCCAGCTCACTCGCGCGTGGAGCGAGGACGAAGTCGATCGCGACCAGCACCAGCAACGCCGCATCGATCGCCAGCAACACCGGCGCAATCGACGGAGAGAGCAGGGCGGCCGCCGCAGGGATCAAGCTCAACGCCGCCAACCACAACGCTCGTGTCGTGGGGACGGGCATCGAGAACTCAGCGGGGAACGGGCACCTGCTCCAGCACGCGAGCGATCACCTGATCCACCGTGACGCCCTCGACCTCGGCCTCCGCCTTCACCATCAAGCGGTGATTGAGCACTGACGGAGTGACCGACTTCACTTCATCCGGAGTCACGTAGTCCTTCTGCAGCAGCGCGGCGCGAGCCTTCGCAGCAGCGAGCAGTCCCTGACCCGAACGCGGAGACGCACCGAGCTTGAGCCGCGGCTCTTCGCGCGTCGCACGCACCAGCTTGAGCACGTACTCCACGATCGACGGATCGCACTTCACCTCGGCCGCCTGCTTCTGCAGCTGGGCGAGCTCCTCCATCGTCACCGTCTTCGCGACCTGCGCCGGCTTGCCCGCGCGCGCGTGCGTCTTCGTCAGCATCTCGCGTTCGGCCGCTTCATCGGGGTAACCCACGCGCACGCGCATCAGGAAGCGATCGAGCTGCGCCTCGGGCAGCGGATACGTGCCCTCGAGCTCCAACGGGTTCTGCGTGGCGACCACGAAGAAGTGCGAGGCGAGCGCGTGCGAGGTGCCGTCGATGGTGACCTGTCGCTCCTCCATCGCCTCGAGCAGCGCAGCCTGCGTCTTCGGAGGCGTGCGGTTGATCTCGTCGGCGACCAGCACCTCGGTGAACACCGGGCCCTTCACCAACTGAAAGCTCGCGTCCGAGGCGCGGAACACGCTGGTGCCCACCACGTCGGTCGGCATCAGGTCAGGCGTGAACTGAATGCGCGCGAACGAGAGGCCCAACGCGCTCGCCATGGTGCGCGCGGTGAGCGTCTTCGCCACGCCCGGCACGCCCTCGAGCAACACGTGACCGCGCGCGAGGAAGCTGGTGAGCAAATCCTCGAGCACCCGCGATTGACCGAGCACCACCTCGCCCAGCGCCGTTTCGAGGCGCTTCAACGCAGTCGTCATTCAGCGACCCACGTCCTTCAGTCCGAGAATGGTGCCGACGAGCGAGACGATCGCCGCGCCGATCGCGAGGATCATGCAGAACCAGTTCGGCTCAGAGACCCAGACCTCGTAGTTGCCGACGGTGCTCATCGCCTTCGTCGAGTCCCACGACGACACGATGTACACGAGACACCACAGCGCCGAGATGCCCACGCAGCCCAGCTGCGCGACCCACGGCATGAGCGGGTTCATGGTGGGCATCGTCTTTCGGGTGCGCACGATGATCCCGGCCACCGCCAACGACGCGAGAATGGTGACCACGATTCCCGAGGAGAACACGCCGAGCACGATGCCGTCGGCCACGGTCTCCTTCCACGGCAGGAAGGTGGTGATCAGCAGACCCGACGCACCACCGAGCGCGAGCTTGTCGGCGAAGGGGAGCGCCATCAGGTAATTCTTGGTCTCACCCATCGCCGCTTCAGGATCGATGGCCTTGTCGGCCTGGAACTTCTCCGGCCCCTTGCCCTGGTTCTCCTTCCAGTCCGCTTCGGAGATCTGGGAGCGCCAGTCGTTCTTGTTCGCTGCGGGAGCCGGCGCGTCATCCTCATCAGGCGGAGGCGCGGTTTTCTTCTTCACGGGCGCCGCCGTCCTGGTCATCGGCTTCTTCACGCCCGGCTTCGAGCCCGCGATGGGCTTCTTCGGCGCCACCTTCTTCGGAGGCGGCGGAGGCGCGTCATCGTCGTCGCCTTCCGGCGGCGCCATGTCGAGCAAGGAGGGATCGAGGACCGCGTCACAGAACGGGCAAACCGCAGCGTCGTCAGCCACGTTCTTCTGGCAAGAAGTGCACTTCATCGGCCCGGGCACTCTAGACGGTCACAGCTGGATTGCACTCGACAAGGCGGCGCTGGGTTCCTACACGGCCGCCATGCGTCAGCTCCTCATCTCCGCGCTCTTTCTGCTTTCCGGTTGTGCCACCTGGACCTCGCAGCAGCCCAAGGCCGCGGGGACTGGTCAGACGGGTGGGCGTCCTGCCCAGCAGACCCAGCAGCGCAGCGACATCCAGGCGATGGCTGATCTCGAAGATCGCCGCTCGCTGGGCGACGGCCGGTTGATGCAGAGCGCGATCAGCGAGCGTGAGCCGGAGCTCCGCAAGCGCGCGCTCCTCGCCCTGGCTCGCATTCAAGATCCGAACACGGCCGGCGCGATGACCGAGGCGCTCTCCGATCCCGATCCCGGCGTGCGTGGCCAGGCTGCGTGGGCGGTGGGCATTCTCGGGCTGAGCTGGGCTCCGCTCGCCGATGACGTGAAGACCCGCCTCACCAACGCGCTGCTCGAGAAGGAAGCTTCCGAGACCGACGGCGCGGTGAAGCTCGCGATGCTCGAGGCGATGGGCCGCGTCGCTACTCCGCCGCTGGTGGAGCGTCTCACCGATCGTCTCAACGTTCCGGGTGACGTGCAGGGCCGCGCCGCGCTCTCCCTCGGAGTGGCCGCGCGTTCGAAGGTCGCGCTCCCCGCGCGCATGTACGCCGCGCTCGCGCTGCTGCTGAAGAAGGAGAACCCCATCGGCACTCGCTTCGGTGGTGCGTACGCGCTGCTGCAGACCAAGAAGCCCGAGGCGCGCCCCTACATCTTGATCTGCGCGAGCGACGACGCTTCCGAGGTCCGCGCGCTGTGCGCGAAGTCGCTCGGTGACGTGGGCACCGACATCGACGCGGTGACGCTCAAGCGGCTCCTCGACGATCCGGACTACCGCGTGGTGGTCGAGGCCACGCGCTCGCTCGCGAAGCTCTCGCAGAAGTGCAAGTCGGCCGCGTGCCCGGCGATCGGCGCGCTCGCTGATCTTTCCTTCCGCGTGGAGCGCCTGGTGCGTGGTGACAGCGCCGGCGGTGGCCAGCCGCTGCTCGCGCTCGCCCAGCAGGGTCTGCCCAAGGAGGGCAAGGCGATCCTCATCTCGCTGCGCAACCAGCTCAACGCCGCGAAGACCGCACCCGATCAGAAGATCAAGCGCGACGCCGGCAAGCTCGATTGCCGTCTCGCCGCCGCGATCGATCGCATCAACGGCACCATGAGCGAGGTGATGAACTGCGGCCACGGATTGGTCGACGAGCCGCGCCGCCTGCAGCTCGGTCTCCAGGCGCTCGCCGAGGCCGCGAAGGATCCGAAGAGCCCGGTGGATGCCGCGAAGCTCACCGCCGAGGTCGGCTCGTTCGTGTTCCACACCGACGGCAAGGTGAAGCTCGCCGCGGTCGAGCTGCTCGGTGAGCTCAAGGGTCCCGCCGCGCAGGAAAAGGTGCGCACGCAGCTCCTCGCCGCTGATCCCGTGCTCGCCGCGGCCGCTGCTTCGTCGAGCGCGAAGCTCGGGGACAAGACGCAGATCCCGCAGCTCCGCCAGCTCGCGCAGAAGGCGATGACCCAGGTCGACATCGCGCCCACGATTGCGGAAGCGCTCGCCACCCTCGACGCCAAAGACGCGATCAGCGATCTCGAGCCGTGGCTCAAGTCGCCCAACGCGACCATCCGCCAGTCCGCAGCCGAGGCGCTCACCAAGCTCAAGGGCACTCCGGTCGTCGCCGAGCGCGTCGAGGAGCAGATGAAGGGGCAGCGCGTGCAGCTCGCTCCCGCGAAGGCCCGCCTCGTGGTGACGACGGAGAAGGGCGAGTTCGAGATCGAGCTCTACAATGACGACGCGCCGCTCACTTCGGCCAACCTCTTCAATCTCGCGCGCAAGGGCTTCTTCCGGGGCCTGTCGTTCCACCGCGTGGTGCCTGACTTCGTGGCGCAGGGCGGAGATCCCCGCGGCGACGGCAACGGTGGACCCGGGTACACGATTCGCTGCGAGATCAACAATCGTCCGTACGCCCGCGGCGTGGTCGGCATGGCGCTCTCGGGCAAGGACACGGGTGGATCGCAGTTCTTCGTGACGGCCGCTCCGCAGCCTCATCTTGATGGGCGCTACACCGCGTTCGGTGAAGTGACGAAGGGCCAGGAAGTGGTGGATGCGCTGCTCGAGGGCGATCTGATCACTGAAGTTCGCGCGATGCCGTGAAGTCGAGTCTGAAGCGCGAACATGTCTCCCTTTCCCAGCGGGAGAGGGTCGGGGTGAGGGCATGCGTGCTCGCACTCGCCCTGGCCTCTTGCGCGTACGTCCCTCCGCCGCCTCCGCTCTCAGGTCACGTCGTCGGCTACACCGCGCGCACGTGGCGCGATCCCGTGTCGGGCGGTCCGATGAAAGCGGTGATCTTCTTCCCGCCGATCCGTCCGCTCGTTCAGGAGCCGGTGAAGATGGGCCCGTGGTGGGCCGAGGCGGGCACCAGCCCCGGAGTCGCGCCGGGCAAGCACCCTGTGGTGCTCATTTCCCACGGCAACGAGGGCAGCAAGTTCGGTCACCACGATCTCGCCACCACGCTCGCCCGCGCAGGCTTCGTGGTGGTCACCATCGAGCACCCCGGCGACAACTACGCCGATCAATCCGGGGTGGGCACCGAGCGCGTCCTTCTCGGGCGCGCGTGGCAGCTCTCGGCAGCGCTCGATGCTCTCCTCGCTGAGCCACTCTTCGCGCCCTACGTCGACGAGTCGCGCGTCGGAGTCGCCGGATTCTCCGCGGGTGGCTACGCCAGCCTGCTCCTCGTGGGAGCAAAGCCCGATTTCAGTCGCTGGGCCGGTTACTGCGAGCGCCACCCTGAAGATCGACTGCTGTGCCGAGATAAGCCGCCTTCGCTCTCGGTGGGCGACAAGCCGACCGCCGATCCCCGCTTCCGCGCGGCGTTCGTGATGGCTCCGCTGGGGATCTTCTTCGGACCCAATTCACTCAGTGGCGTGCGCGCGCCGGTGAAGCTCGCGGTGGCAGAGAAGGACTCGGTGCTCATTCCTTCAGAGAACGCCGACGTCGTGCGCGCGGGGCTCACGACCGTCTTCGAGTTCACGCAAGTACCTGGAGCGGATCACTACGTGTTCCTCGCGCCGTGCCACGGTGAGGCGAAGCTCTGCGCCGATCCTCCAGGCGTGAATCGCTTCGAGGTGCATCGCGAGCTCAACGACTCAGCGGCAAAGTTCTTCGATGCGAGACTTCGTTGAGCAATTGAATGGCTCCGCAAGGAGCGCCGCCACAGATCTGCTATCACCCGTGTGTGAATCAAAGTTGGCCAGGAGCCCAATCGCCGAGGATTAAGCCGCCCTGGCGGCCGAACTCGCCGCCACTCACTCGAACTCGCCTTGAGGTTGTCCCGCTTGCAGAGAACGGCGGCGCGGAATTCCCCGCAGATATTATTGTGCGAATCGCCGACGGACAGGTTCCGGCCGGCGCTTATGCGACTTACATGCCCATCGAGTCGGCTAAAGAGGCGCAGTGCTACGCCCATGCAAGCTGGACTTGGGAAGACTTCTGTACGCGTGAGGGCGATGTGGTCATCGCCGTCCGTACCGGAGTACTCGAAAGTGACGAAGCGATCTTGGGCGTTTTCGCGCACGAGGGGTTCGAGTTGACGAAGATTTTCGAGTTCACCGTAACGAACACGGCCATCTCTGCTGCTCAATTGCACAGTTCTGTTCGACACGGCCTAGGCGGGAACTG
>CBIHPJ010000325.1:0-9538 GCA_966211295.1 uncultured Myxococcales bacterium
AGGTACCGGCCGGCGCCGCGCTCGACGCGCAGATCACCGTCCTGCCACTGCACGCGACCATTCACGACGGTGGTCGCGACTTTCCCCTTGAGCTCGAAGCCCTCGAAGATGTTCCGGTCGACCTTCTGGTGGTGCGTCTTTGCCGAGATCTTCGAGCTGCCCTTGGGATCGTAGAGGACCAGGTCCGCATCCGCGCCGACCGCGATGGTTCCCTTGCGCGGGTACAGGTTGAAGATCTTCGCCGCCTGCGTGGACGTCACGTCGACGAACTGCTGCAGCGAGATGCGGCCCGTGGCCACCCCGTACGTGTACATGAGCGACATGCGGTCCTCGATGCCGGCCGCGCCGTTCGGGATCTTCCGGAAGTCGTTCTTGCCCGCGATCTTCTGATCAGCCTGGCGGAAGGGACAGTGATCCGTCGCCACCGTCTGGATCGCGTTGTTCGCCAGCGCGTTCCACAAATACTCCTGGTGACCCTTGGGACGAATCGGCGGGCTCATCACGTACGCCGCGCCCTCGAAGTCGGGCTTGTCGTAGACCGCGTCGTCGAGCAGCAGGTACTGCGGGCACGTCTCGACCATCACCTTCTGGCCCTCCTGACGCGCGCGGTACACCGCGTCCATCGACTCCTTGCAGGTGAGGTGCACGATGTAGACGGGCTGCGAGTCCTTCGCGGAAGCGCTGTGTCCGTTGCGTCCGTCGGCGGCCACGCGCGCGAGCTGGATCACGCGGTTCGTCGCCTCGCCCTCGAGATACGAGGGGCGGCTCTGCGGGTGGTACTTCGGATCGGTCTTCCCCGCGTTGAAGAGACGGTTCTGCAGCGCGACCACCGCGTCACCGTGCTCGCAGTGCGAAGTGACCAGTGCGCCGAGCGAGTGCGCCACGTCGAGCACCTGCACCAGCTCCACGTCGTCGACGCCGATCGCGCCGCGGTACGCCATGAAGATCTTGAACGACTGGATGCCGTCGTTCTTGTGGACGTGCTGCATCTCCTTCTTCACCTGCTCGGAGAACCAGGTCACCGCCATGTGGAACGCGTAGTCGGCGCACGACTTCTTCGCGTTGTTCATCCAGAAGTCGCGGGCCTCGAGCAGGCTCTGATTCCGGTTCGGAATGATGAAGTCGATGATCGTCGTGGTGCCGCCCGCCACGCCGGCCGCGGTGCCCGTGAAGAAGTCATCGGAGCTGGTGGTGCCCATGAAGGGCAGCTCCATGTGCGTGTGCGCGTCGATGCCGCCGGGGAAGACGTACTGTCCCGAGCCGTCGACCACCTGCGTGCCCGCGGGCACCTCGAGGTCCTTGCCGATCGCCTTGATCACTCCAGCGTCGCAATAGATGTCAGCGGTGAATTCGCTGTTCGAGGTGACGATGTTGCCGTTCTTGATCACGAGTCCCATGACTGTCTCCTTGTTGGGCTTGGGCGCTGAATATTACGGGCGAACGAGGTCCTGGTACGCGTCGGGGCGGCGGTCCCGGTAGAACTGCCAGACCTGCCGCACTTCATCGATGGCGTTGAGATCGAGATCCGCGACGACCACCTCGTCGTTGTCCTCGCTGCCCTCGACCAGAATCTTGCCGCGCGGGTTCACGAAGTAGCTGGTGCCGTAGAACTTGCCGATGTTCCACGGAGCCTCGGTGCCCACGCGGTTGATCGCTCCCACGTAGTAGCCGTTGGCCACCGCGTGCGCGGGCTGCTCGAGCTTCCACAGGTACTGCGAGAGACCCGCGACCGTGGCCGAGGGATTGAAGACGATCTCCGCGCCGTTGAGTCCCAGCGCGCGCGCGCCTTCGGGGAAGTGGCGGTCGTAACAAATGTAGACGCCGACCTTCGCGAACTGCGTCTGGAAAACGGGGTAGCCGCCGTTGCCAGGCTTGAAGAAGAACTTCTCCCAGAAGCCCGAGGTCTGCGGGATGTGCTGCTTGCGGTACTTGCCGAGGTACTTGCCGTCGGCGTCCACCACGGCGGCGGTGTTGTAATAAACGCCGCGGATCTCCTCTTCGTAGAGCGGCACGACGATCGCCATGCCGTACTTCTTGGCGAGCTCGGCCATCACGTACGTGGTGGGCCCGGGGATCAGCTCAGCGGCGGCGTACCAGCGCTTGTCCTGGCCGGGGCAGAAGTAGGGGCCGTTGAAGATCTCCTGCAGGCAGAGGATCTGAACGCCCTTCTTTGCGGCTTCCTCGATCAGCGGGATGTGCTTGTCGAGCATCGCCTGCTGGATCTTCTTCACCGGCACCGACTCGTCGTTGATCGGATTGCTGCACTGAATGAGGCCTGCGCGCACGGAGTTCGCCAAGTGAGTTTCTCCTCTGAACGGGAAATGAGCAGGCGAACGCTAGGGGCCGGCGTGGGAAGCGGCAAGGCGCAAAGAGCCTCATCGTTTCGGCTCGGTGTGCACGGTGGGGTTCTGCACTCCGCTCGCGACCATCAATTCTCGCGCGGAGTCGACGAACTGGGGCCCGGTCAGATGCCTGCGCCACTCGCACAACCGGAGCCCGTTGCTGTTCACCGCGACCCAGGCCGCGTTCTCGTTGAACTCGATGTCTCCGAAGAAGAGGTTCACCGTGAGGCCCGGTGCGTTCGACAGCGCGCGCTGCACTGCGAGCGGCTCGTACTCGTAGCCCGGCAGCCAGAGCAGCGAGAGGTGTGGCGGCAGATTCGAGATGATTCGGTCCAGCGCGGGCTTCGGGTACGCGAGCAGCTCGAAGCCCAACGTGCGCAGCTTCGGGAACGCGCGCTGGTGCGACGTCAGGAAGGGGCTCTCGAGCGACGCGAGGATGCAGTGGAAGACCTCGAGGTCTCGCGGCAGCCGATCGATCAGCGCGGGGAGATCGTCCTCTCTGATTCCACTCAGCTCTCGCAGTCGAGGGAGCTTCGTTTCGAACGGGCTCGTGTACACGAAGCTGAAGCTCGTCTCGAAGCGCATCGAACGCATCGTCAGCCACGCAGGGTCCGCGGGATCGACCGGGCCCTCCACGCGACCTTGCACGAGGCAGCCGCGCTCGAAGCGGCAGTTCGCGAGCGAGACCCCCTGCGGCATCAGGCCGTGGTTGCGCCAGAGCGACTCAGCTCCGGGAGCGTCATCGCCACGGGCGAGCTGGAGCGCCATCAACTCGCCGCGCCGCTCTCCCAATTCACAGAGCCGATCGGCGATCACCCGGAGCGCCTCGACATCATCGAAGCGTTCGTGCGCGGTTCTCACCAGTTGGGCGACTTCAGGGCTCAGTTCTTCTTCTCTGCGAGGAGGGTCTTCTCGAAGTCCGTGCCCACCCGCACGCCGAGCACCTGCACGTGCACCAGCCGGCCCGCGCCGAAGTCGACCTCGTTCTTCATGGCGCCACCGTCGGGCAACGGCAGCTCGGTCTTCTGCGCCTTCTTGTCCATGTCGATCTTGCCGAGCTTGAAGACGATGCGCGTCTCGAGGCCGAGGCCTTGCTTGTCGCGGAAGGCGTTCGCCTCCTTCGCGTTGGGGAAGGGGAGGGGGAACAACAACGGCTGCGCGCGCCACACCGCTTGCGGACTGCTCATCGCCTCTTCTTCATCATCGTCAGGAGCGGGAGGACGGAACGGCTTCGCGGGATCTCCCCACGCGACCGAGAGCAGGCCGAGTCCGTCGTAACACTCGACCAGTCCATCGACCTCGACGGTGAGGGTCTTCTTCTTCGCGTTGTACTTGCGCATCGTCACGCCGTTGCCGTGCGCGAGCAGCACGGAGAACGTCGCGCTCTTCATCTTCTCCACGTACTCGGCGCGCTTCGCTTCGTTGCGAGTTTGCTCAGCGCCCTCTCCGGGAGTTCCGGGGAACATCGACCACAATCCCTCGGGACACGGGCGGCCAAGGCTCACTCTGAGGAAGGAAGGATCGTCCCAGAACGAATCCAACTTCGCGCGGTCGACCTTCGGCTGGAGCGCCTTCAGCCGCGCGGCTTCCTTCTCTTCCTGGGCCTTCTTCTCGGCGTCGCGCTTCTTCTGCGCCTCACGCATCTTCGTCTTGTTGTCGACGCAGCCAGCGCTCACCGAGAGAGCAGCGATCAAGAGCGACGTCCCCAGACGAGTCATCTCGCCTCCTGTCGAATCACTCTAGCCCGAGCAAACCAGTCCGCCGTCGACTCCGCCTTTCATTCGCGCGAACTCGGTCCAGGTCATCACCTTGTTGCGCTTGATTCGCGGGAACCCGTTGCCCGCGATGAAGATTCGCTTCGGTCTGGTGCTCACGCCGTACACGACGATCCAGTGATCAGTGGTGGGCAGCGTGACCGTGGTGATCACCGGCTTCCCCTCGGAGATCGCGCGATGCAGATCGTCGAAGTCGAAGTGGCGTCGCTCGCCGACCTTCACTCCGCTGTCTCTCAAGGCGCGCACCAACTTGCCCTGGCCCATGCCTTCGTCGGGATCCGGCCTGCACCTGTTCCAGAACCGATCTTCGGACGCGCGCGGCTTGAAGTAGTGCAGCACCATCATCCCGGCGACGTAGCCGCAGGTGTAGCTCTGGATCTGCCGGTAGCCGGGGACGTCGAGCGTGATCACTCCGTCTTCTGCAGGATGAACGAGTGGATCGCTCAAGAACGCGAAGGGCGCGTTGCGATCCCAGACCTCGGTGAGCTTGTTCCAGATGGTCATCTCGCCGCCCTTCGGATCGCGGAGCCGATCGGCGCGAAGCGCGAGAGGCTCTCGTACGGCCCGCGATTTCCGTTCGTCACGATCGCCACTGCGAGCTGCTTCTCCACCTCGCCCCAGCCGAGCGTGCAGAACGCGCCTGCGTGACCGAACACGTGCTGCGTGCCCCACCAGCCGTAGATCGACGGAGCGAAGGAGCCGAGCAGAAATCCCCGCGCCATTCTGAGCGGGATGCGGTTGCTCTTGTCGAGCTCGTAGCCGAAGCCAGTCGTGTAGCGACGCAGCGTCTCGAGCTTGATCAATTTCCCCTGTACGAGCGCGTCGTAGAAGCCAGCGAGCTCCCGCGCGGTGCACACGAGCCCAGCAGCAGGCACGAACGAGGTGAGCACCTCGGGAAGATTGTTCGTCTCCTCGAAAGTCTGGGAGAGATCGTTCCCTGCGACGATCACCTTGCCGCCCTGCCAGTACGTGCGCGCCAGCGTCGGAAGATCCTCGGGCCGCGCGCCGAACCGGACCTGCGGAATGCGCTCCTTGATGAAGGACTCGAGGCTCCTGCCCGTCGCGCCTCGCACCACCTCGGCGAGGATCCACCCGAACTCGTAGGGCATGTATGCGAGGGTGCCGCGCTTCCACTTCGGCTTCGCGTCGATCAACGCCGCGCGCACCTTCTCTTCATCTCCCCACGCGCGCGGGTTTGCGATCAGCTCCGGGGTCATCACGCACGCGCGATGAGTCAGCACGTCGAGGACCGTGATCTCGGGCTTCCCGAACTCCGGCCAGTACTTCGCCACCGGCGCGTTGACGTCGATGGAATCTTCCTGCTCGAGCATCGCCACCGCGACGGCCACCACTGGCTTGCTCGCGGAGAACAAGGCGAAGCGCGTGGTCGGAGTCACCGGGACCGCCACTGACTGCTCTTCCGGGCGGAACCCGCGGGCGACGCCTGCCGCCACGTCGAGCACCACCTCCCCGCGATGACGAACGACGAGCTGCCCGCCGGGAAATCGCCCCTTCGCCACCTGACGCTCGAAGATCGCCCGTGCCTCGTCCCAGTGCGTCATGTGAAAGCGAACGTTGACAGGTTCGGCTTCGAAAGCGACCCTCTCGACCCCTTCAACAAGGAGTTTCGATGCACCCGCTCCCCGTGCTGCCAGACGGCCGCCTCGAGCAGCGCTTCAGCGAATCGAAGCCCGCTTATTCCGAAGCAGAAGCAGTCACCGAAGCGAACCGATGTCTGTATTGCGTGGAGGCGCCGTGCATCAAGGCGTGCCCCACCGGCATCGACATTCCGAACTTCATTCACAAGATCAGCACCGGCAACACCACCGGCGCCGCTCGCACGATCCTGAAAGAGAACATCCTCGGCGCGTCGTGCGCTCGCGTGTGTCCCGTCGAGGTGCTCTGCGCCGGCGCGTGCGTCTACAACACGTGGGGTCGTGAGCCGATCGCCATCGGCCGCCTGCAGCGCTTCGCTACCGAGGAGACGCTCGAGAAGAAGCCGATGGCCTCGCTGATGCCCGCGAAGAAGCCGTCGACCGGGAAGAAGATCGCGCTCGTGGGCGCGGGTCCTGCGTCGATCGCCGCTGCCGGTCTCCTCGCGCTCGAGGGACACAAGGCGGTCATCTTCGAGCGGAAGTCGATCCCGGGCGGTCTCAACTCGCTGGGCATCGCTCCGTACAAGCAGTCAGGCAACCAGGCCCTCGAAGAGATGGGCTGGGTGTTCGGTCTCGGCGACGTCGACCTGATGAACGAAGTGGAGATCGTCTCTGGCCAGGCGGGCATGGGCCAGGTCTCTACCGAGGCGCTGCTCAAGGACTTCGACGCCGTGTTCCTCGGCATGGGCCTCGGCGCTGATTCGAAGCTCAAGGCTCCGGGTGAAGATGGCGCGGGCGTCTACGGCGCGGTCGATCTGATCGAGAAGATCAAGGCGGACCCCAAGCTCACCCTCGACGGCGTGAAGCGCGCGCTGGTGATCGGTGGCGGCAACACGGCCATCGACATCGCGCACGAGCTCAAGCTCCTCGGCGTGGCTGACGTGGCGATGGTCTATCGCCGCGGCGTCGATTCGATGTCGGGCTACGTGCACGAGCTCGCCTACGCGCGGAAGCACGGCGTGCGGCTGATCGAGAACCGCGTGGTCGCCGAGTTCCAGCGCGACGGCGGCAAGCTCATCGGCGCGAAGTTGGCGCGTGCGGAGAATGGCAGAGCAGTCTCGGGCCACGAGGAGCACCTCTCGTGTGAGCTGGTCGCCCTCGCGATCGGTCAGGCCACCGCGACCACGTTCGCCAAGGGCTTCCCCGGAGTGGAGCTCGACAAGCACGGAAACATCACCGTCGACCCGAAGACGCACCGCACCGGCAACGCCAAGGTGTGGAGCGGCGGCGACTGCGTCAACGGTGGCAAAGAGGTCGTGAACGCTGTGCAGGAAGCAAAGATTGCCGTGCGCGACATGCTTCGCGCGTTGGGAGCGAAGTAACCATGGCTGACCTCAGCATCGACTTCTGTGGAATCAAGTCGCCGAACCCGTTCTGGCTGGCGTCCGCGCCTCCCGCGAACTCGGGCCCTCAGATCATGCGCGCTTTCGACGCAGGGTGGGGCGGCGCGGTGTGGAAGACGCTCGGCGATCCCGTGACCAACGTGACCTCGCGCTTCTGGGCGAACGACTACGGCAACATGCGCATGATGGGGCTCAACAACATCGAGCTCATCACCGACCGTCCCCTCGAGGTGAACCTCAAGGAGATGTACGAGGTGAAGAAGCGCTACCCCAAGCACACGATCATCGCGTCGCTGATGGTCGAGACGAAAGAGAACTGGAAGGAGATCATCAAGAAGGCCGAGGACACCGGCTGCGATGGTCTCGAGCTCAACTTCGGCTGCCCGCACGGCATGTGCGAGCGCGGCATGGGCAGCGCCGTCGGCCAGGAGCCGAAGGTGCTCGAAGAGATCACCCGCTGGGCGATGGAGTACGCAAAGACGCCGGTGATCATCAAGCTCACGCCGAACACGGGCGACATCAATGAGCCTGGTGAAGCGGCGGCGAAGGGCGGCGCTCCGGCGATCTCGCTGATCAACACGGTGAAGTCGCTGCTCGGCGTCGACCTCGACAGGTTCGTCCCGAATCCGCGCGTCGGCACGCAGTCGACCAACGGCGGCTATTGCGGCCCCGCGGTGAAGCCCATCGCGCTGTTCATGATGAGCCAGCTCGCGAAGAACCCGCTCACCAAGCACATGGCGATCTCGGGCATCGGCGGCATCTCGAACTGGCGCGACGCTGCCGAGTTCATCTCGCTCGGCGCGACCTCGGTGCAGGTCTGCACGGCGGTGATGCACTACGGCTACCGCATCGTGGAGGACATGATCGAAGGCCTGTCCGACTACCTCGACAGCAAGGGGATGAAGTCGGTCAAGGAGCTCCAGGGCAAGGCGATCGGCTCGTACGCCGAGTGGGGAGATCTCGACCTCAACTACAACCTCAAGGCGCGCATCAACCCGGACTCGTGCATCGGCTGCAACCTCTGCCACGTGGCCTGCATGGACGGCGCGCACCAGTGCATCCTCATTCCGGGCCGCACGCACGAGGAGCACGTGAAGGCCGGCCACACGCACATTCCGGAGAACATTCCGGCGGTGCCCGTGAAGGCCGCGGGCGCGGTGGGCCGTCACCTGCCGGTGATCGACGACGTGGAGTGCGTGGGCTGCAACCTGTGTCACCTCGTTTGTCCCGTGCCCGGGACAATCACCATGCAGGAAGTGCCGGGTACCATCGGCAAGTCCGAGACCTGGAACGATCGCGTGGCTCAGGGCCGCGACATCAACCCGGGCGCGCTCGAGTCGACGTTGAAGAAGCGCGGCATCACCGCGAAGTAACGCGTTTCTCCCTCTCCCTGCGCCAGCGGGGAGAGGGTCGGGGTGAGGGGCGAGCGCGCCATGGTGACTCCCGCCGCAATGGTGTTCGGAGTGCCGCTCGAGCCCGGTGAGCGGGTGCTCTACGAGGATCCCTCGAGCATCGAGCGCGCTCCGTCGGTTCCACACGAAAACCTGATCCCAACCATGAGAATCCCGATCCTGCTCGCGCTGTTGTCCTCGTCGGCAGCCTTGGCGCAGGAGAACGATCTCGCGGGCTACTCCGAGCTCTTCCTCGATCGCACGCAGGATCCCTGCGTCGACTTCTACGCGTACGCCTGCGGCGGCTGGATGAAGACGCACCCGATCCCCTCGGATCGTTCGGCGTGGGATCGCTACTACCAGCTCGAAGAAGCGAGCAACGCGGCGATCCACCAGATCCTCGAAGACGAGAAGGCGAAGAAGAGCTCGCAGATCGGCGCCTACTACGCGGCATGCATGGATGACGGCGTGCGCGAGAAGAGCAAGTCGCTCGCTGCCGAGCTGAAGCTGATCGCGCAGGTGAAAGATCCGAAGTCGCTCGCCCGGCAAGTCGCTCGCATTCAGAGCCTCGGCGCGCAGGGCCTCTTCAACTTCTACTCACGGCAAGACTGGGAGAACGCGGGCCAGGTGATCGCGTACGTCGATCAAGGCGGAGTCGCGATGGCGAACCCAAGCGACTACCTCGACTCCGACGCGCGCACGGCCGAGAAACAGGAGCGCTACCGCAAGCACCTCGTCACCATGCTCGGCAACGAGGACGACGCGCAGCGCGTGTGGAAGATCGAGGTCGCGCTCTCCAAGGGAGCGATGAGCCGCAAGGAGCGGCGCGATCCGAAGAATCGCAATCACAAGATGACGCGCGCTGCGCTCGAGGCGCTCGCACCTTCCTTCGCGTGGAGCGAGTACTGGAAGGCCACCGGCGCGCCGGCGTTCATGTCGCTCAACGTGGCGAATCCGAAGTTCTTCGAGAACCTCGAGCCTCTGCTCAAGTCCGAAGACTTCGCCGCGTGGCGCGCGTACCTCACGTGGGCG
>CBIHPJ010000326.1:0-9528 GCA_966211295.1 uncultured Myxococcales bacterium
GAGCCGCCGCCAGTGACGCCGCCGCCCGAGCCTCCGCCAGTGACGCCGCCGCCCGTCCCTCCGCCAGTGACGCCGCCGCCCGAGCCGCCGCCAGTGACGCCGCCGCCCGAGCCTCCGCCAGTGACGCCGCCGCCCGAGCCTCCGCCAGTGACGCCGCCGCCTGTGCCTCCACCAGTCGTGGTGCCACCGCCGGTGCCCGTGGAGCTGCACACTCCGACCACACAGGTCTGGGCGCTCGAGCACGACTGGCAGGCTGCTCCAGCTGATCCGCAAGCGTTGGGTGCACCGCCTGGCTGGCAGGTCCCGCTCGCGTCACAGCATCCAGTGCATGACGAGGCACAAGTTGCGGTCGGGGACCCACAAGCAGCAGCGAGCGAAAGGAAGACGACGGCGAGAAGGACGCGCACGCGTGCACGACACCCCGCGGCGACAGCGAGTGCAAGTTGTGTCCGAGGCGGGAGTCGAACCCGCACGCCATTTCTGGCACTGCGTTCTGAGCGCAGCGTGTCTCCCAATTCCAGCCACACGGACGTACCGAAACTGCTCTGCGGTCCCGGGGAGATTCGAACTCCCGACCTCACGCTTCGGAGGCGTGCGCTCTATCCAGCTGAGCTACGAGACCAGCGTTCCCGGAGGGACTCGAACCCCCGGCCCCTTCGTCCGCAACGAAGTGCTCTGATTCCAACTGAGCTACGGGAACAGGACTGTGAAAGTGGTGCCGGCTCTCGGGATCGAACCGAGTTCTTCCGCTCTTCAGGCGGACGCTCTGACCCTCAGAGCTAAGCCGGCATGTGTGAAACGAATGGAGCGGAGCCGAAGTAACGGCCGACGCGAAGCGGAGGTCGCGGAGGCGGAGCGACCAGAAAATGGGCGAAGGGAGAGAATCGAACTCTCTTGAAACGGGATCACGGCCCGCTGACTCACCATTCGTCTTCAATCGCCACGAGGGAGTTGCTGCTTCAACGCTCGAGCAAACGAAGATGGCTTCGGCCGAAGCGTAGAAATCGAAAATGGAAGTTCGCCGAAGACATGAGTCTCCAGACGCGAGCTTCGATTTTCTCTGACGTTCTCTGACTGAGTTTCTGCGCTGGCTAGCTGGAGAGGACCATCACCGACTTCACGATCGCCGCGCCGAACAGGGCGAGCACCGAGAGCGACCCGACGAGCAGGACGATCGGGTGCTGATCGTTGAACTTTCCGGCCTCGCCGATCATGCGCTTCATGAACGTGCGCCGGCACTGCACCCGGCACTCACCGCGGATGATGCGCTGCAGCTCTTCGGTCATCTCGCCGATGGACTGGTAGCGCTTCGAGATGTCCTTCTCGAGACCGCGTTCGAGATACCAATCGAGCTCGGCCGGAATTCGCCTTCCGTTCACTGCGGGCCCATGCAGCGGCGGCTTCATGTTCTTCACCGCATCGAGCACCGCGTGCACGTCCTGCTTCACGTCCTTCAGGTAGTGCTTCAGGTACAGCAGTTCGTGAAACACCACGCTCAATGAGTAGAGATCGGTGCGCTCGTCGAGCGTGTCGTTCGCTCCGCGCGCCTGCTCAGGCGACATGTAGAGCGGGGTGCCCATGATCGCGCCCAGCTGCGTCTGCAGCACCGTGCGCGCTTTCGAGAACGAGATGTCAGTGCTTCCCGGCGCATCCGCAGTGCGCACGCGCTTGGCGAGGCCCCAGTCCATCACCGTCACTTCGCCGTGCGGCCCCACCATGATGTTGGCGGGCTTGAGATCGCGGTGCATGTAGCCCTGCTTGTGCGCGTACGAGAGCGCGTTCATCACGCCGAGCATGATCTGGAGCCGCACCGGAATCGTGAAGCGCGCCTCCGCCGCGGGATCGCCAGCGCGCAGACGATCGATGATCGTCTCCAGCGTCTCTCCGTTGAGCCTCTTCATCACGAAGTAGTACCGGCCCGACGCGTCGATCCCCACGTCGTGCACCGGCACGATGTTCGGATGCTCGAGCTGGCCCACGGTGCGGATCTCTTCCACGAAGCGCATCACACGGCCGAGATCGCAGTTCTCCGGCAGACGCTTGAGTGCCACCTGCCGCTCGATGTCGTGATCCTGCGCGAGCACCACCTCGCCCATGCCGCCTTCACCGAGGAGGCCGAGCTCTTCGAAGCGGTGTCGCTCGGAGGGCTGCACCTTCGGGTGCGGACCTTCCCATTCGACGCGGGGGAGAACGGTGCTGCGGACCGAGCCGCCACTCACCGTGACCGTCTGAGATCTCGTTGCCGAGCTGAGCTGTGTCTCGCCCGTGATGGTGTCGCCCATGGGGCGGCATCGTAATGACCCACCCCGGGTGCGCTGTTGAGAAAGGTGAAGCGGGTAGGTGGGCTGAATGCGCACCTCCGGCTTCGGGCGGAATCAGGCTGCCGCGGTGATCAGGTCGGAGAGCGTGACGATGCGGACGCCCTCGAGCTCCTTCGGCGTGCGCGGCGCCAGCGCAGGCACGAACAGGGTCCACTCGATCTGAGGTGAGCGGCTGAGCACCTCGAGGCGCGGAAGCGCGCGAGCGCGAAGTCGACGGACCTCTGGCTGCAGCATCGAGATCGTCGCGGGCTTCCGCCACGCCTTCGCTTCGCCCAGGAGGAGCCGCTTGCCGTCGGCTGACGTACTCACCACGTCCCACTCGGGTTCGCTGCCTTGCCACCAGCGCCCAGCCGGCAGCCAATCGCCCAGGGCGCGGGTGTGCATGAGGCACAGCTCCTCGAACGCGCTACCCACGAGCAAGGGGAAGTGGGTCGCGAGCAGCTCTTTGCGCTGCTTCGGAGTCGCCTGGGCGAGAAACCCTCGCTGAGGCGCCACCAGCCGGAACCACAACCGAAAGAAGGGATCGGCGAGGCGGTAGAGGCTCTTCTTGGTCTTCTGTGATTCGCCGTAGGGCACCTCGCGCCGCACCAGCCCCAACTCGATGAGGCGTTCCAGCGGACGAGAGAGCGAGGTGACGGGTTGACCTGCGCGCGAGGCGATCTCCGAAGCTCGGTGGCTACCGGCGCCGATGGCGTCGAGGAGTGGACGAAGGTCGACGGCGGTCGGCGTCTCCTCCAGCAGCAGACGATCGGGCTCGTGATGAAGCGGGCCCAGCGGGTCGAGCACCAGCGCGTCGATACGGGCGTCGAGCTTGCCGCGCGTGTCCTGGGCGAGTTCCCAGTACCGGGGAACGCCACCCCAGGCCGCCCAGGTGCTCAGGAGCTCGTAGCCGGCCACTCCCTTGAAGGCCTTCGGCAGCCAGCGTGGCGAGAGCGGCTTCACCTCGAGCACTTCGCGCGCGCGGCCGAAGAGCGGAGCTGAGCCGTCGAGCACCAGGCCCTGCATCATTCGTTGGCTGGAGCCGGCGAGCGCCACCGTGAGCTTCGCGTCTCGCGCGTCGTGATCGATCCATTGCTGCAGCACGCTCGGGAGCTCGGGGCTGGAGATCACGAGGTAGGGCAGTTCGTCGATCACCAGCGGGCCGCGGAACTTACGCAGCTTCGCTTCGCTCGCGAGGCGGGCGAAGAGCGCGCGCCAGTCGGGGTACTCGACGTCTCCGAAGCCCGGCAGCCGCATCGCCATCGCTTGCGCGAAGTAGCGCCGCTGGAGCGCGGCCGAGGACTGATCGGCGACGAAGTAGAGCCCCTGGTGACGGCGCGTCCACTCGAGCAGGAGCCGGGTCTTGCCCACGCGGCGCCGGCCGGAGAGCACCGCGAGTCCTCCCTCGCTCGAGCGGGCCAGGCGTTCGAGGCGACTCAGTTCGTCGGTTCTGTTGAGGAACAACATTATGCAAGCCAACATAATGTTGGCCGGCATAATCATTCAAGCAGGGTGGCTGCGTGAGTGAGGAGGACGTTGGCGGCGAGCATCATGCCGACGACCGAGACCCACTTGCCGCGAATCGGAGGAGTGAACGGGAGCTTCGTTTGACGTCGCGGCGGATTCTGGGGAGCAGTCATTTCGACTCTTGCGGGCCTCGCCAAACACGTGGCGGAGCGGGCCTCCCCGATCGTTCCAAGGCCGATTTGCCGCGGTTCTCCCGCACTTGTCGGTGCCTCTTGATACTACACGCGTGTTCAGTGATGGATCCAGCGCGGAGAGGTACCGATGGCGAACGCAGTCGTGGAACAGCTCAGGGAGAAGATCCGGAAGCTCGAGGCGCAGCCGCGCGAGCTGGTGATGGCCCTGCGCACCGGGGTCGAAGAGCTCGATGCCTTCGGCGCGTTTCGTTTGGGGACCGGGGTCGAGCTCTGCGGCGAAGAGGCCTCGGGCCGAACCACCATCGCCTTGAGCCTGGTCGCGGCAGCGGGGCGCGAGAAGCGGCTCTCGGCGTGGGTCGATGGGCCTTCTGAGCTCTATCCACCAGCCGCGGCGGCGATGGGCGTGTGTCTCGAGCGATTGCTGATCGCGCGGCCGAAGTCGCCAGGTCAGCTGGTGTGGACGGCGATGCAGCTGCTGCGGAGCGGGGCGTTCACCCTCGTGGTGCTCGACGTCACGCACACCGGCGTGCAGCTCACGATGACCGACGCGAAGAAGCTCCTCGATGCCGCGCGCACGGGCGGCTCGCTGCTGGTGCTCGTTACTTCGATCACTGCGCAGGGGCAGGGCTTCGCGCGGTTGATGCTGCAGACCCAGTCGGTGTCGAGAGGCGGGGTGCGAACGCTCAGAGTGGTGCAGTCGGAGGAGAGCATCGAGCCAGACGAGAACATCGCGCCCACCTTCAGAATCGACGCGCCTCATGGGCGGCATGCGGTGGTGCGCGCGAAACCACTTCGCGGACGAGTGCTGCACAGACCGTGGCCCGCGCCCGATGTGCACCTGGTGGTGCCCATCGATTCGCTGCAGAGACCGAAGAAGAACCTGCTGCGCGACGGCTACCCGATGACGTGGGGAAGACCGGGGCGCGACAGTCCACTGACACTTCCTTTGAAGGAGAGGAGGCACTGACCCATGCGGATCGGGTACCTCTTTCTTCCGCGCTTCCCGGTGCAGCGGCGCGTGCTCGAACAGCCTTCGCTCGCCGGGCGGCCGCTGGTGCTGCACGCCGACGAGAAGGGCAGTCAGCGCGTGCGCTTCGCCTCGGGCGCGGCCCTCAAACGCGGTGTGCGGCCGGGCATGACCGTGGCTTCCGCGATGGCGTTGGAGCCGTCGCTCGTGCGCTTCCCCTTCGACTCAGAGTCGGAGGCGAAGGCGCTGCTCACTCTGGGCGAGACCTTGCTGCCGCTGAGTCCCGGGTTTCAGCGCGACACTCCTGAGGGACTCTGGCTCGACGCTTCAGCGGCGCCTCTCATCGGGCGCGGTGCGCCCGGAGAAGATGGGACTGAGGTGCGCTGGGCCGAGCGGGTGCTGAGCGCGTGCCGCACGCTCGGACTGCGCGGGCGATGCATCGTGGGCTCGGAGCGTTTCTCCACCCAGGCGCTCGGGCGCTGGACGATGGACTCGGTGAGCGTGGTGCCTCCACGTGGAGGGGCCCAGGTGGCGAAGCTGCCGCTGGTCGCGCTCGAAGACGGGTGGCTCGGCGAAGACGCGGCGGCTCCATTTCGGGCGCTGGGGCTCTCGACCCTGGGTGAGCTCGCTGGGCTCTCTTCAGGAGCGCTGGTGGGCCGCTTCGGCACCATGGGCCTTCACGCCGCGCGGCTGTCGCGAGGTGAAGACGACTCGCGCTTCGTCGCTGATGAGTTGCCCGAGGTGCTCGAAGAACAGGTCTCGCTCGACTGGCCCGCCGAGGCGCTCGAGCCCGTGCTCTTCGCGCTCAAGACGCTCGTCGACAGGCTCTGTGGCCGGCTGCAGGGGAGGCAGCGGGCAGCCGTGCGGTTGACCGTGACAGTGGGGTTGGAGGGGGGAACTCCCATCACGGTCCCGCTCGTGCTCGCCCGCGCCTCCGCGGAGAGCCGGCTGTTGGTTGAGCTGATTCGCCATCGGCTCACCGATCTCACCGTGCAGCAGCCGATCACCACGCTGCACCTGCGCGTTGACGAGGCGAGCGCCGATGCGGGGCGGCAGCTGGTGCTCGGTGATGCGCCGTCGGGCGAGGTGGAGCTCGAGGTCGTGATGTCGCGGCTCCAGTCGGCGCTGGGGGAGGAGGCGTTGTTCTCGGCGGCTCCACTCGCGACTCATCGGCCTGAAGAGGCCTGGACTCGAACGGCGCCTCTGCCGCAGCCGCAGAAAGAAGCCCCTCACCCCGACCCTCTCCCTGCTCCCGCACGGAGAGGGAGCAACGGAAAGTGGCCGAAGCGGAAGGCGAAGAAGGAGCAGCGCGGCACCATCTCGATCCCCACGCTCGAGTCGCGCCCACCACGGCTCTTCCGGGAACCGTGCCGCCTGCACACCGAGGTCTCCACCGAGGGCGCGCTCGTCACGGTCACCCTCGCGGGCAAGCGCCGCAAGGTGGAGTCACTCACGGGCCCAGAGCGCCTCGTCGGCTCATGGTGGAGCCACGATCCGTTCTCGCGCGACTACTACCGGCTCCAGCTCGAAGGCGTCGGCCAGCTCTGGGTCTTCCGCGATGGGCGTGACGGTGCCTTCTACGCACAGGGGGTCTTCGACTGATCCTTCAGATCTGAAACATGTACGCCGAGCTCATCTGCCGATCGAACTACAGCTTCCTCAAAGGGGCGTCGCACCCCGAGGAACTCGTGTGTCGTGCGTCCGAGCTGGGGCTCAGCGCACTCGCGATCTGCGACGACGACGGCCTCTACGGCTTGGTGAAGGCGCACCTCGAGGCGAAGACGAGGAACCTGAAGCTGCTCATCGCGTCGTCGATGACGCTGACCTGGGACGGGCTCCCTGCTTTGGGAAAGACCGGGCCGGGAGTGGTGCTCTACGCGGAGAACACGCTCGGCTACTCGCACCTGAGCTCTCTCATCTCGGAGAGCCGGCTCGCGCATCCGAAGGGCGAAGCTGGAATCGACTGGCAGCGCCTGGCGGAGAAATCAGAGGGGCTGATCGCCATTCTTCCGCGCGCGCCGATGGAGGAGTGTCCGCAGCTCCACACGCTGAGCGAGGCGTTCCCCGGGAGGTTCTACGTGGGCGTCACCCGCCACCTCGCCGCCGGCGACGAAGAGAAGTTGGAGCGGGCGAGGGCGCTGGCCGCAGCGCTCGAGGTTCCACTCCTCGCGCACAACGACGTGCACACGCACGGGCGCGAGCGGCAGCCGCTGCAGGACGTGCTCACCGCGATTCGCTGCGGAACCACGGTGACGCAGGCGGGCACGCTCTTGTTCCCCAACGCCGAGCGCACCCTCAAGTCACCCGCGGAGCTGCTCGCGCTCTTCTCCGACATGCCGGAAGTGGTGGGCCGCACCCTCGAGGTGGCCGATGCGTGCCAGTTCTCACTCGATCAACTCCGCTACCAGTTCAGTGAAGAGGCGCTGCCGCCGGGCATGACGCCCATGCAGTACCTGATGCAGCTGACCGAAGAAGGGCTGCGCGGCCGCTACCCGCAGGGCGTGCCCGACGACGTGCGCCGGCAGATCAACAAGGAGTTCCACCTCATCGAGGTGCTCGACTACCCGGGCTACTTCCTCGCGCTGTGGGACATCGTTCGGTACGCGCGCTCGCGCCACATCCTCTGCCAGGGGCGGGGGAGCGCGGCGAACTCGGCGGTGTGCTTCGCGCTGGGCATCACCTCGATCGACCCGGTGCGCATGGGGCTCCTCTTCGAGCGCTTTCTCTCGATGGAGCGCCGCGAGCCTCCCGACATCGACGTCGACTTCGAGCACGCGCGGCGCGAGGAGGTGCTCCAGTACGTCTACGAGAAGCACGGCCGGCAACGCGCGGCGATGGTGTGCGAGCACATCTGCTTCCGCGGACGCATGGCGGCACGCGAGGTGGGCAAGGCGCTGGGGCTCTCGCTCGACCAGGTGGACCGGCTCGCGAAGGCGGCCGACTTCGGTGAAGAGGTGGGCGCCTTCCAGCTCCAGCAGGCGGGCCTCTCTCCGGGCGACCTCGCGGTGCAGCAGACCGTCGCGCTCACCCGTCAGCTGATCGGCATGCCGCGGCACCTCTCGATTCACGTGGGCGGCTTCGTGATCACCCAGGGGGAGCTTACCTCGCTGGTGCCAGTGGAGAACGGCGCGATGGAGCAACGCACGGTGGTGCAGTGGGAGAAGGACGATCTCTCCGCGCTCAACATCTTGAAGGTCGACCTGCTCGCGCTGGGCATGCTCACGGTGATCTCGCGCTGCCTCGACCTCGTGGAAGAGACCACCGGGCGACGCTGGGAGATGGCCACCATCCCCGCGGAGGATCCAGCGGTCTACGACATGCTGTGCGAGGGCGACTCCATCGGCACCTTCCAGGTGGAGAGCCGGGCGCAGATGAACATGCTCCCGCGCCTCAAACCGCGCTGCTTCTACGACCTGGTGGTGGAGATCGCGATCATCCGCCCCGGGCCGATCGTCGGCGAGATGGTGCACCCGTACCTGCGGCGGCGAAACGGAGAGGAAGAGGTGACGTACCCGTCACCCGAGGTGCGCGACATTCTCTCCCGCACCCTCGGAGTGCCGCTCTTCCAGGAACAGGCGATGAAGCTCGCGATGGTGGCGGCGGGTTTCTCCGCGGGCGAGTCCGATCGTCTGCGGCGCGCGCTCACCAACAAGCGGGCCGACGAGCTGCTCCCGCCGTTTCGTGATCGCTTCATCACCGGCGCGGTGAGCCGCGGGTACTCCCTCGACTTCGCCACCCGCTGCTTCGACAGCTTCAAGGGCTTCTCGCACTACGGCTTTCCCGAGAGTCACTCGGCGTCGTTCGCGCTGATCGCCTACGCGTCGTCGTGGCTCAAGAAGTACTACCCCTCGGCGTTCTGCGCGGCGCTGCTCGATGCGCAGCCGATGGGCTTCTACGCGCCGCACACCCTGGTCGACGACGCGCGCCGACATGGGTCCGAGGTGAGAGCGGTCGACGTCAACGCCTCTGACTGGACGTGCACGCTGGAGATCGACGAGGACGAAGCGGCACTCAGGGCCCTTCCTGTCGAGGGACGCATGCCGCGGCAGCCGGTGCTGCGGCTGGGGTTCGAACTGGTGAAGGGCCTGCGTGAAGAGACGGGGCGACGCATCGAGGCGGCGCGGGGTGATGGTCCCTTCGTCTCCGTGGCCGACGTGGCGCAGCGCACGCGCATGCCGCGACACGAGCTGACCCGGTTGGCGCTGGCGGGCGCGCTCAATTCGTTGTGCCACAACCGCCGCAACGCGCTGTGGGACATTCACGCGCTGGGCCCCTTCGACGAGGACGATCTGTTCTTCGGCTTGCCGATGGTGGCCGATCGCACCGACTTCCCGTTGATGTCCTCGGCCGAGCGCGTGTCGGCCGATTTCGAGACGGTGAGCTTGTCGCTCGAGTCGCATCCGGTGGGGCTGCTGCGGCCGCAGCTCAAGAAGTTGGGGGCGGTGAGCTCGGAAGGACTGCTCCGGGTACCGAGCGGGAGGACGGCGAAGCTGGGGGGGCTGGTGATCGTTCGGCAGCGGCCTCCGACCGCGAAGGGCTTCACCTTCCTCTCGATGGAGGACGAGACGGGCATCGCCAACGTGATCATCGAGCCGCCGTT
>CBIHPJ010000327.1:0-9509 GCA_966211295.1 uncultured Myxococcales bacterium
AGTTGGTTGGCGCCCAAGTAGGCTGCGCGGCCCGTGCAGATCGTCGAGCTCATCGTGCTGGCGATCGCCGCTCTCGCCCTGCTCTCGATCTTCTGGACCACGCTTCGCCTCGGCATCTCCCCGATGCCTTCGAGCAGCAAAGTGAAGCGCGAAGTGCTCGCGCTGATTCCACCTGACCTCGAGGGCGAGGTGCACGAGCTGGGCTGCGGCTGGGGCACGCTCGCGTTTTCAATCGCAGCGCATTCCCCGAAGGCGAAGGTGATCGGCTGGGAGCGCTCGCCCTTCCCGTTTCTCTTCTGCCGCATCAGACTCCTCGTGCAGCGCAGGCCGAACCTCACCGTGCGCTTCGCCGACTTTCACGGGGCAGATCTGAAGGGAGCGAAGGTGGTGATCACCTATCTCTGGACCGGAGCGATGACGCGGCTTGGCCCGAAGTTCGAGGCCGAGCTGCCGAACGGAGCAGAGGTGATCAGTCACACCTTCGCGTGGCGCGGGAAGGAACCCGTCGAGACGAAGATCACCGAGGATCTCTACCGCACGCCCATCTATCGCTACCGGGTGGAGCGATGACTCCGGGCCTCTGGGTCGAGGCTGCATCCACTCCGCACGTGGTGTGGGCGAACGGTAAGGTGCTCGAGCCGTACACGCCGTTCGAGGTGACCAAGACGCTGCGCTTCGGCCCGGTGGATACGGGCGCGGATCTGGTGTGGGAACAGCCGCACGAGCTCGAGGTGAGCCCCGGTCCTGGTGGCGTGATGATCAGAGTGATTCCCGGGAGCAAGACGCCCACCCTCCTCGCGATCGGAGCGACGTCGAATCACCATCCACTTCAGCTTCGCGCGCTCACCTCTCCACACGACAGCGCGGGTTGGCCAGCTGAGCTCGCGCGCCCTCCCGGGCCGTGGACCGATGAGACGCTCTCGGTGGTGGGCGATCAGTTGCTGGAGCGAGGACTCACGGTTGGCCAACGCTTCATCTCTCGCGAGCCGTCGGCCGATGCGATGTGGATTCCCGCGCTCACGGGGAGCCGGCGCATCGATGGCACTCCGACCTGGCGCCGAGGAGTGATCGAGGAACTCTCGCTCCCTGCCTGGTCGACATGGGAGTTCGCGCGCGCGCTCGCGATGCAGGCGGTCTGCGCTCCCCTGAAGCGGCTGCAGCTCATCTTCGGTCACCACCCAGATCACTCGGCCTTCGTGAAGGGGCTCATCGCTGGCGGAGGGTTTCCCTGCCTCGAGGAGCTCCGCTTCAGCGTCGAGCGCCACCTGCGCGGACAGATCGTCAGCGCACCCGAGCTCGTCCCGGGACTGAAGAAGACCTCCGGTTTCGGAGTCGCGTTTCCGTTGTTGAGCGTGTTCGAGATCGATCGCGTGATTCCTTCTCGCCGGCCCTACGGAGTCGTCGGCTGATGAATTACTGGGTGGAGACAGTGCTCGCGCCGCCCGTCAGGCGCGAGGGAGAGGTGCTCGAGCCCTTCACTCCTTTCGAGCTGATGGCACCGATGCGCCTGGGACCCGAAGGGAGCGGCGCCACCCTGGAGTGGACCTGGCCGCACGAGCTCGAGCTGCGTCCTGAAGCTGATGGCGTCCGCATGCGCTACGTGCGCCTCGTCGGCGAGGACAGGCTCGTCAAGGTGGGCGGCGTCGGCGAGCTCGATCCCCTCATTCTTCGCGTGCTGAGCTCTCCCCACGAGAGCGCGGGCTGGCCCGCTCGACTCACGCGCCCTCCGGCTCCGTGGACCGCCGAGACCCGCTCGGTGCTCGCAGATCAATTCCTCGAGCTGGGGCAGAACGTCGGCCGGCGCTTCGTCGACCGCAAGCCGAGCGAGGACGAGTTCTGGTTCCCGCTGGGGGGCAGGTGGCCGCAGGTCAGATTCCTCCTCGGCGGGGTGGACCGCGTCACCCTGACGGGCTCGCCCACCTCGCAGTACGCGCGTTCTCTCGCGCAGCAGGCCGTGTGCGCCCCGATGCGGCAGCTCGAGCTCAGGTTCCGCGAGCCGCCGGATCACGCTGCGGTCGTCTCCGGATTGATCGCGGGCGGTGGGTTGCCGTGCCTCGAGCAACTCCGGCTCAAGGTCGAGCCGACTGACGAAGTGAGGGCGGTGAACGCAGCGCCCGAGCTCATCGCGAAGCTGCGCGCGCTCCCCGGTTTCGGTGCGGCCTTTCCCGCGTTGCAGTCGTTGGAGGTCGAAGACGAAATTCGTTCTCCCCGGCCCTACCAGCCCGTCGGCTAGTGTCCCGGCCATGGCGACTCGCAAGAAGAAGGCGAAGGCGAAGTCCTCGAAGAAGGCCGCTCCGAAGAAGAAGCTCGCGGCGAAGAAAGCGTCCGCTCCGAAAAAGAAGAAGAAAGCCGCTTCGAAGCCGAAGCCGGCCGCCAAGCCGAAGCCTCAGCCCAAAGAAGGCGACATCGTCTCCACGCAACAGATGGCGATCGCCGAGATCGTGGGCGACATCGAGGAGCGCATGGCGCTCGATCGCCTCACCGCAACGGTGGAGTGACCTCGACCGGGGGGCTTCTTTCACCCTGCGCGCGCGTGGTACGGGCCGCCTGTGAAGTCGCGTCCGTCGATGGTGGTCTCGGTGTTGGTGGTGGTCCTCGGCTGTTCGGTGGTCGGCGTCTCGCTGGAAGCGCTCCACCAGACGAGCCTCTCCGACTGGCTCTCCCCGAAGCCGATGGTCGGAGTCGTCACAGCGCTCCTCGCGTCACTGCTGGGGCTGACCCTGCTCGCGCTCCTCGGCCGCGCCGTGAGCGCGATTCTGGTCGCGGGGAGCATGCTCGGCGTCTTGCACCTGGCCCACGCGGCGAAACTCGCCAACACCGGAAAGCCGCTCTTCCCGTGGGAAGTCTTCCTCTTCCGTGAAGGGCTCACGCTCAGCGGCTACGCGCTGAAGGAACACGGCACGTGGGCGCTGGTGCTGGGCGCCGTGCTGTTTCTGGCCGCCCTCGCCTTCTCGGCCTGGAAGCTCCGCCCGTTGAGCCTTCGCGCACGCGCTTCACTGCTCGTGGCCGCGGTCGCGGCGTGGGTGGGCATCGGGCGCGCTCCCGTGGCCCTCGCTGCGAAGGTCGGCGTCGAGTACCGGGTGTGGCAACAGGGCGTGAACTCGCAGGTCAACGGCATGCTGGTGGCGTTCGCCCTCAACGGCCCCTCGGCGGCGGTGTCGGCGCCCGCAGGGTACACGCGCGCGAAGGTGAAGCAGGCGGTGACGGGAATTCCGCGCGGGCCCCGTACGCCCGAGACGCCCTCGGTCATCGTGGTGATGAGCGAGTCGTTCTTCGACCCCACCACCTTGCCCGGCGTGACCTTCGAGGAAGATCCGCTCCCCACCCTGAGGTGGCTGCAGCGCTCGAGCGGCATTCCCGGGAGCGCCTCTTCCGCCGGCACCCTCTTTCCCCCGGTCTTCGGCGGCGGCACGGCGAACACCGAGTTCGAGGTGCTCACCAGCCACTCGACCCGCTTCCTCCCGGCGGGCTCGATTCCCTACCAGCAGTACCTGCGCCGAGCTCAGCGCTCGTCGTTGCCGCGCCTCTTCGGCAACGCCGGCTACCGGACCGTGGCGATTCACACGTACCACCGCTGGTTCTGGGAACGGGAGGAGGTGTACCGCCACCTCGGCTTCGAGAACTTCGTCGCGCTCGAGGACATGGAAGACGCGAGGTACGACGGGCTCTACCCGTCAGATGGTGAGCTCACTCAGCGCATCATCAAGGAGCTCGACAAGACCGACCAGCCGACCTTCGTCTTCGCGGTGAGCATGGAGGCCCACGGGCCGTACACCGCGGGGCGCTACCCCACGACGGCCGCGCGCTTCACGGGTCCCTTCGACGAGGCAGGGCGTCAGGAGCTCGCCACCTACGTCGAGGCCATCAGCCACGCAGATCGCGAGCTGAGGAACCTGATCGACTACATCGAGCGCTCTGGCCGCCCGGCGGTGGTGATGTTCTTCGGCGATCACCAGCCGGCGCTGATCAACGTCTTCCGGCAGGTGGGCTTGATGCGCGCCTCGGATGGCGACGGCATGTGCCGCAGACGGTTGCTCAAGCTGCACCAGGTGCCGCTGGTGATGTGGAGCAACGCCGGCATCGTTCCTGCCGAGCTCGGCAATTTCAGCCCCGTCTTCCTCGGGCCGACGCTGCTCGACCTCACCGGGACGCGCGGCACGCGCTACACCGACTTCGTGCGAAAGGCGAAACAGCGCACTCCGGTGATCATTCCCGGGTTGATGACCGACGCGACTGGCGAGATCGTGCGCCAGCAGGACGACGACATCGACGCGCTGGAGGACGCCTGGTGGACGCTGGAATACGACGCGCTCTTCGGTGACGACTTCCTCAATGACCTCAAGGAAGACGACGAGCCAGACCTGAGCGACGGGTGAGTACTTTGATCAGTCGGTGATCCCGTGGTTGGTTGAGCCCGTGATTCGCGAGGCGTTTCAGGATCTCAATCGAGTCCGGCAGATCTCGGTGATCGCCGGCCGCTTCGGCTTCGCCGATCTCCTGGAGCGCACGGGACTTCGGAAGAAGGAAGAGCCCGCCTCCGAGACCGACGCGGCCGCGCGCACCGCGACCACGGCGAAGCGCTTCAGCCTCATGCTCACCGAGCTGGGCCCGACCTTCGTGAAGTTGGGCCAGGTGCTCAGCACGCGCGCCGATCTGTTGCCGCGCGAGTTCATCGAAGAGCTCGAGAAGCTGCAGGACGACGTGCCTCCGGTCTCCTTCGAACAGGTGCGCAAGGTGATCCGCGAGGCCTTCGGCAAGGAGCTGGAGGAGGTCTTCGCCGAGTTCTCCCCCACTCCGATCGCCGCGGCGTCGATGGCCCAGGCGCACAAGGCGAAGACCAAGGAGGGAGAAGCGGTGATCGTGAAGGTGCAGCGCCCGGGCATCACCGAGCAGCTGCGCGCCGATCTCTCGGTGCTCCACTACGTCGCGCGGGCGCTGGAAGCGGTGATCGAAGAGGTCGGCGTCTACACGCCCACCGGCATCATCGAAGAGTTCGACAAGGCCGTGCACGAGGAGCTCGATTTCTTGAATGAGGCCGCGAACATTCGCGCCTTCTACAAGAACTACCTCGGGGTCACGCACACGCGCATTCCGATGGTGCACGACGAGCTCACCGCGCGCACCGTGCTCACGATGGAGCTGTTCGACGCGCCCAACCTCACCCACGCAAATTTGGATGAGGAGGGGAAGAAGACCATCGCGAAGCACATTCTCGAGGGCGCGTTCAAACAGCTCTTCGAAGACGGTCTCTTCCACGGCGATCCCCACCCAGGGAACTTGCTGGTGTTGCCGGGGCCGGTGCTCGGCCTCATCGACTTCGGGCTGGTGGGCCGCATCACGCGGCAGATGCAGGACACGCTGGTGGAGCTCACGCTCGCGGTGGGGCTCAAGGACTCCGACTCGGTGGCGCGCTTGCTCTACCGGCTCGGCACGCCCGACTCGCGCACCAACATGATCGCCTTCCGCAAGGACATCGACGCGATCTTGAGCACGTACCTGCCGACCTCGCTCGCCGACGTGAACACGCGGCACCTGCTCGCGGACATCCTGAACCTGGCGGTGAAGTACAAGATCCGCATTCCGCGCGAGTACGCGATCCTCTCGCGTGCGTCGGTGGCGATCGAGGGCGTGCTCCGCTCGCTGTATCCTGATCTGCCGATCAACGAGATCTTCATGCCGTACGCGAAGAAGCTGCTCGCGGGCCGGTACGATCCCAGTCAACTGCAGGGCGGCATGTTGAAGACGCTGCTCCGGCTCCAGGTCGCGGCGAACGATCTGCCCATGCAGCTGCAGCAGATCATGCTCGACCTCGAGTCGGGCAAGTTCACGGTGACGGTGAAGGCCGAGCAGATGGCCGAGCTGAACAACAACCTGCGCGCCTTCGCAGTCGTGGCCTTCGCGGGCCTGTGCGCGTGCGGGTTCATCATCGGCACGTTCATCGCGTTCGCGGGGAAGCCGATCGAGATCTGGGGAATTCCCGTGCTCGGGATCTTCGGAATCGCGGCGACGATGTTCCTCTTCAGCACCGCGGTGGTGCGTCAGATGTGGACGGGCTTCCGCAAGCTGTCGATCAAGAGGCTCATCGGGAAGAAATGAAGCGCCTGCCTGGACTCGATCTCCTTCGAGCCATCGCGATCAGCTGGGTGCTGTTCTTCCACGCCGGCACGCTGGATCTTGGCTGGGCCTGGCCTCCGATCACGAAGATCGGCTGGATGGGGGTCGATCTCTTCTTCGTGCTCAGTGGGTTTCTGGTCGGCCGGCAGTGGCTCTCTTCGCTGCAGACGAATCGGTCGCCCTTCCGCGAGTTCTACTTGCGGCGCGCGTTCAGGATTCTCCCCGCGTACCTGGTGGTGGTCGCGGTGTACTTCGTGATCCCCGCGACCCAGGAGCGCAGCGCGATTCAGCCGCTGTGGCAGTTCCTCACGTTCACCGAGAACCTGTTCATCGAGGCCTCGAGCGGGAAGACGTTCTCGCACGTGTGGTCGTTGTGCGTGGAAGAGCACTTCTACGTAGCGTTTCCGTTGATCGCGTACGCGCTGTGGAAGCGCGCAGCTCGCGCGACGGTCGCCGCGTGCCTGATCGTGCTGTTCGGAGGAATGGCGCTGCGGGCGTTCCAATGGTCCAGCTTCGACGCTGGGGCGGACAACGCGGGGCAGCTCTACTTCGAGCGGATCTACTACCCGACGTTGCCGCGGCTCGATGGCTTGCTGGTGGGCGTGGTGCTCGCGGTGACGGAGAGAACGCGTGCGTGGGCGACGGTGATGAAGCGTCCGCTCGCGATCTTTGGACTTGGCGTGCTCACCTTCGCGGGCGCCGTGTTTCTCTTCGACGGAGATCGCACCGCGGCCTCGACGATCGTCGGCTACCCGCTGCTCTCGATGGCGATGGGCTGCTTCGTGGCGGCGGCGGTCACCATGAGAGTCGATGTGCCTGGTGCCGCGTTCATCGCGACGATCTCGTACAGCCTGTACCTGAGTCACAAGATGGCCTTCTTCCTGCTGCGCGAGTCAGCGGGAGGCGTGCTGAAGGATCACGGAGTGCTCGCGATCTTCGCCTACGCCGCGATCGCCTTGCTGTTCGGAGCCGCGTTGCACTTCGGAGTCGAGCGGCCCTTCCTGAGTCTGCGATCAAGACTCACTGACTCAACGAAAGTCGTGCACGACTTTTCTCCCTCTCCCCTCGGGAGAGGGTCGGGTGAGGGCATGGATCTTCGCGGCGTACCGCCCCTCTCCCCTGCCCCTCTCCCCGCTTCGCAGGGAGAGGGAGACATTACGGCAAGGTCTTCGGCTCGAGCCCCGCGTACGTCTTGAGCAGCAGCTCACGCGCGCCCTCGCGCTGAGAAAATTCGGCGTAGTGATGCCTGGGCATCAAGAGCACGCGCTTCGTCCCCACCGGCATCAGCGGACGCAGCGCGACCATCTGCTCGACGCTCAGGTTCTGCAGCATCACCACGGTGCCCTCGGGCTCGCGCGTGAACTCGAACGATCCCGGCACGGTGAGCTGCTCGAACGGAAGAATCGGCCACCGCGGAGCGATCTCGTAGAAGCGCCGCAACTCACCGAACGCATCTCCCGTCACCGTGAGCCGCTTGAGCGCCGGATGCTTCGCGAGCTGCTCGACCGTGCTCCCAAAGGGGTTCATCGGGTCCTGCTCATTCCGCCTCGTTCTCCGAACCGCCTGCACCGGAGTCGCGCGTACGATCAACCGCGTCAGCTTCGCGAACACCGGAGAACCGACGAGCAGATCCGTCTCCTTCACGGTGAGCTCGAAATCGAGCTGCAGCACGGTGATGCGGTTCGGCACGCCCCGCTCCGCCGCCTCGGCGAGATATTCACGGTTGGTGAGCGACACCTCGCGCAGCTCACGAAGCCGCGGGGACGCGATCGCCTCGATGATGGTCTCCCAGCCGTTTCGCGCCGGCGCCAACTTGCGGAGCGTGGACAGCATGGGCGAGTTGAGCTTCTCGGACAGCTGAGCCGCGGTGGTCTGAGGACTCAAGCGCGCCTCCACCGGAAAGCCGCGCTCGAGCTTCACGTCGGTGAGCAGCTTGTCGACGCCCGCCATCCACTCGCGTTTGTGCGAGCGCCACAGCTCCTCGGCGCGCTGACGAATCGCCCCCGAGCCCTTGTTCTCCGCGATCAGGAACTGCAGGAGCAGAAACTCGCCGCGCGGATCTCCACGCTCCATCAAGAGATCGCTGAGCACCCGCTTGCGCGACTCATCACCCGGACCCTCAGCGACCGAAGCCAGCGCCGCGATCAGCTCGGGATCGTCGGCCTTCACTTCACGGAGCTCCGGCGTCGGGCACTTCGCAGACGACCTTCTCGTACTGCAGCACCCGGCACACGCGCCCCTCGCTGCACGGCACGTTCGCGCAGGGATTGGACGGCCCGCAACCGCTCAGCACCAGCAGGATCAACGTCACTTTCCAGTGGTGCATTTGTTGCCTCGGCACTTGCCGCCCGTTCCGCATTCCGAGTCCGAGTAGCACTCGCCACCGGCCGTGGTGCACTTGTTCTGGCGGCACTTCCCGCCGGGGCACTCGGAGTCCGAGTAGCACTCACCGCCTGCGGTGGTGCACTTGTTCTGGCGGCACTTCCCTCCGCCGCACTCGGAGTCGGAGTAGCACTGGCCTCCCGCGGTCGTGCACTTGTTCTGGCGGCACTTCCCTCCGCCGCACTCCGAGTCGGAGTAGCACTCGCCTCCCGCCGTGGTGCACTTGTTCTGGCGGCACTTCCCGCCGGGGCACTCGGAGTCGGAGTAGCACTCGCCTCCCGAGGTGGTGCACTTGTTCTGCCGGCACTTGCCGCCGCCGCACTCGGAGTCGGAGTAGCAGTCAGCGAACGCGGGCAACGAGAAGAGACAGAGCAGCAGCGCGAGCCGAGCGAACATGAGCTCGCAGCCTAGTGCAGCACCCGCTCCAGCTCCTGCAGGAGATTGGGTGCGCCAGAGACGCTCGGCACCTGATTCTTCTGCGAGCGAAGCCAGGTCACGGTCTCAGGGATCGACGCGTGGATCTGCACCGGGTTGCGCAGCTTGCCGAGCATGAGGATCGCGTTCACGGTGAGGCGGATCATGGTGCCCTTGAGTCCCGGCACGGTGATCACGATGCAGGTCGACACCAGCTTCTCGTGCAGATCACCGAGCAGCGTGGCGAACGACTTCTGCGCCGCGCGGCTTCCTCCGGCTTCACCGTCGAAGTTGGAGATCAGGATCACCACGTTGATGCGCGCCTGCCGGGTGAGCACTTCGCGCACTCGGTTGCCGCATTCGGTGAAGACCGCGTCGTTCGGCGAACGGCGCATGAAGAGAACAATCAGGCCTGGCCCCTCGCTGACCAGCAGCTCGGGACCGTCGTACAGCGGAGTCATTGGCGCAAAACCATACTCGGGAGCGCCGCGGGGGTAGCCTGCGAACTCTTCGATGCGCCTGTCGACGCACCACCTGTCCTTGCAGTTCGGCGCCGTGCACGCGTTGAACTCGCTCACCCTCGACTTTCCGGTCGGGAG
>CBIHPJ010000328.1:0-9486 GCA_966211295.1 uncultured Myxococcales bacterium
CGCCATCGCAGAAGATCCAGGTCGTGGTCGCGCCCTCCCGCCATGCGAAGGAGACGGTCGCCCCTCCCGGTCTCCTCGGACACGAACGGCGCGCGGACTCCTGCTGAGCGAGCCGTTCCTTGTGCCACTGAGCGAGCTCGCGGGACTGACGGATGCGATTGATCTGCTCGGGCGCGCTCTCGAGGCGATCTCGAACGTCGTGCACGAGCGTCCGCCCGCGAGCGATCAGCGTTGGCCACGCACCATGCGCAGAGAACTCGCATCGCGCGGCACCGGCGAGGCTGCGCGCGTGCAGTTCCAACACGGGCGGCAAGCGACTGACGCCCTCCTCCGCGAGCGCGATCGCTGGATCGGGCCACGCCGCCTCACCTGCCCCGCCCGGCACGTCCTTCAAGAAGCGACTCAAGAGCCCATTCATCGAGGAGAGCTCATCGAGCAGAAACCGCGGCTCGGCCTCGCAGATCGCGCCCGCGGGAAAGTCGCGCATGGTGGCGCGCACACCTGCGAAGTCGAAGGAGGTCGAACGCACGATCACCCGCTGCTGCGCGCAGGCAGAGAGCAGCAGGCAACACGCCGCGCGTGCTGAGAACGGGAGTGCCATGCGGGCAGCTTCATCAAGGCTGAGCGATGGTGACCATGACGCCCATCAAGGTGCGGTCGCTCCGATGGTCCGTGGGCTCCTGGTAACAGGGCTGCCTCGAGAGAGGTCGTCGTTCAAGGCTTCGTAGAGTGCTCGTCACGTGCAGGCTCACGGCTCGAGCTTTCTTTCACGATGTGACTGAGCTTCGTGGAAGAGCCGGGGGATTTCGCCGAAGGGGTCAGACGCATGATCAATGCTGCTCGAAGAAACATTGATCATGTGTTCGACCCTCTCGCTCGGGCCCCCCGCGCCACCTCATTTTCCCCAAACCGGAACTGGCTCCGGTTTCAGGAAAACCCACCACGAAGCAACGCTCACCCAGTCAAAGAAAGCTCGTGGTCGAGAGCCTGCTGGTTTCGAGCAAGGCCCGAGATCCTGCCCTCCTGCCTTCCTCGAGGCAGCCGTTTACGGAGTGCCAGGCAACGTCGCCGCGGCAGCTGCCGCCAGCTTGTTCGACGCGCGCTGACGCCAGGCGATCGCCTCGCGAACCGCATGAGCGAGGTGCTTCTGCCCATCAGCCAACGGTGACGCCTTCCCAGCGAGCGACGCGAACGCAAACGACGCAGCTTTCGCAGTGGCAGTGCGGGTACTCAGATCGCGCTCCATCAACCGCATCACGGCCGCATCCATCTCCGGCGGCACCTCGGGACGGATCGACGACGGCGGCTGAATCACCATCTTCAGCACCTCGTACTTCTCCGTCTCCCCGCCATCATTCGAGAACAGCGGACGCCCGGTGAGCGATTCCCAGAGCGTGATGCCCACCGCGAACAAGTCAGTCCGTCCATCGAGCGGCTGATCCGTCAGCTGCTCAGGCGCGAGGTACCCGGGCTTGCCCTTGATGTACCCCGCCTGCGTCAGCCGCGCGCCGAAGCTCGCCCGCGCGATGCCGAAGTCAGTCAGCTTCACCTCGCCCAGGTTCGACACGAGGATGTTGGGCGGGTTCACGTCGCGGTGCACGAGGTTGAGCGGGCTCCCATCGGATCCCGCGCGGTTGTGCACGTACTCGAGCGCCGAGAGCAGCTCGACCGCGAGGAAACTCACCGCGCTCAACGGCAGCCCCGTCTTGTGCGCGTCGATCACCTTCTTGAACGAACACCCCTCGACGTGCTCCATCGCGAGGAACCAGGTCTCGCCGAAGCGCCCGAAGTCCATCACCTGCACCACGTTCGGGTGATTGAGCCGGCTGCAGAGCGCGGCCTCCTGGCGGAACAGCTCGATGAACTCGAGGTCCTCGGCGAAGCTCGGGAGGATCTTCTTCACCGCCACCGTCTTCTCGAAGCCGCCTTCAGGCGAGTAGCTCGCGCGGAAGACCTCGGCCATGCCACCCGCGCCGATGCGCTCATGGAGGAGATATTTCCCCAGCACGTCGCGCGCCCGCACCGCGGCGAGCGCCTCTTCCGCCCGGCGATTGAAGTGTCCCACGAAGGCCGCGGTGACCAGGCCCGAGCAGAACAACAGGAACGAGCGCGTGGCGATCATCGGCGGCTGCAAGGTGACCCACACGTCCTGCGGCATCTGCGGGAGCGCCACGAAGACGTAGACCGCGAGGTACTCCACCGCGGCGAGCGCGCCCGCCAACACCGCGAGCGGCCTGCTCCCGCGCAGCGAAGACAGCGCCACCAACGTTCCCCAGATCGCCAGGGGAGGAGCGGTGAGCGCGTACTCCGGCCCCCTCGCCCTCGTGTCCACGATGAAGATCAGCGCCGGAGCAGAGACCTCGATCGCCACGTTGATCCACGCGATCGCCGGGTTGAACCAGCCGCGCTTGAGCAACGTGAACTGCGCGAAGTACCAGACCGCCAGCACCCCGAGGAGCACCGCCAGCGAGTACGCCAGCCGTGAACCGATCAGCGGCTGCAACGCGAGCGCGACCAACGCCGTCGCTGCCGTGGCGAACACCATGAAGCGCGCCACCGAGAGCTCCCGCGCCGGAGCGTCCCTGGTGAGGTGCTCGCGCAGCGCCCGCGTGCCGGCATTCGTAGGAGCGGGCGCGAGCGCCATGAATCGTCACGGTAGCCCCGAAGCACCGTCCCGTCTCGACTTCAGCGAGCGGGTGGGAATAGGGTCCGCCCCCGTTCCAAAGGGGCAGTGCCGTACCAGGGAGTCGGAGCGCCAATGAAGCATCTCTCGAGCTGGACCATCCTCGCGGCTGCGCTGTTTTCTGCGTGTCCGACCCCAGTCACCAAGTGCACGTCGTTCGCCGACTGTCAGACCAATCAGGTCTGCGTGATGGGCGAATGCCGCGGCGGTCTCTCCGGCGGCGGCAGCGGCGGAGGCATCGTCGGCCAGGGCGGCGGCTTCGGCGGCGGAACGGGACAAGGCGGCGGCGGCGCGGGTGTGGGCGGCGGCACCGGTGGCGGCGGAGCGGGCGTGGGCGGTGGCACCGGCGGCGGCACGGTCGGCGGCGGCAACGGCGGTGGCGGTGGCCTGATCGAGCCCGACGCGGGCATTCCTCCCTACGACGGCGGCGTGTGCGGTCCTCCCGATGCTGGATCGCCCCTCATCCGCCGGCTCTGCGCGGCGCCCACCACCAGCGAGTGCGACACCCTCACCGACAACGCGCTCAGCGGCGGCGGCGTGCCTGCACAGCGGCTCAATGGCCAGAACGGCAACGGCTTCGACGACGACTGCGACGGCGAGGTCGACGAGGGCTGCTTCTGCCCCGCGAACGGCGTCACCAAGGACTGCTACCTCGTGCCTGCCACGCAGGTGAGCGACGTGAGCAACCTCCCGGTCGGCTGGTGCACCAACAACGCGAAAGGCAGCCTCGACTGCGCCGGCGGTGAGCTCGCCACGTGGTCTGGCGTGTGCCGTGGCGCGCAGCCTCCCGCGCTGACCGACTCGTGCGCGAGCGGCGACTACAACTGCGATGGCCTCAACGGGAACAACGCGGCCGAGGGCTGCAGCTGCCCCAACAACGTGCAGTGCCCCTCGAGCATCATCACCGCCGCGCCCTACCCCAACCCCTCGGCGATCCCGATGATCGACGGCTCGTTGTGGATCTCGGACACCGCCGCGCGCGGCCGCACCATGAACTGGACGTGGACGGTGCTCGGCGGCGACTGCGACAACGTGCTGCCGAACCCGACCTTCGCGATCTACAGCAGCGCGAACTCCGGCACCTCGGGCGCGCGCAAGGGCACCCGCACCGGCGTGCGGCTCGACGCCACCCAGACTCCTGCGCGCTACGTGGTGCAGGCAGGCAGCCCGCTGATCGGCATTCGCGCCACCGGCTACGGCAACGGAGTCACCGGCGGTCAGGTGTACCCGGCGTTCGGTCTGTCCGGTGACTACATCGTGCAGGGCGAGTTCACCCTCGACGGCACCACCTACAGCTGCACCCAGAAGGTCCAGGTGCGCGCGCCCGGCATTCGCGCCGAGCTCTGCTGGGACACGGTGGGCGGCACCAACAGCCAGGGCAACGACATCGATCTCCACTTCGCGCGCCTGCAGGGCACCACCTGCAGCACGCACGGTTGGAACACCCTCTGTATGAACTCCAACGGCTCAGTGGAGGACTGCTACTACTCGAGCGGCTCTGGCTGCCCCAACACCAACCCGAACCCAAACTGGGGCTACACGAACTCGGCAACGTCCGCCTGCCAGGGCTGGTCGTCCAAGCGCACCGCGGCGTGCACCAATCCGCGCCTCGATCTGGACAACGTGCGCTGCGATCGCGCTCAGACCGACCCCACCAACTCGAGCTTCTGCGGCCCCGAGAACATCAACCTCGATCAGCCGAACAACAACGACACCTTCGTGGTGGGCGTGAATCACTACGGCAACAACTCGGGCACCGCGAACGCGAAGCCGCACGTGAACCTGTATTGCAACGGCGAGCGCGTGGTCTCGGTGGGCTTCAACCCGGCGACCGGTCAGACCTCGTTCCCGCTCCTCACCACGCCCGGCAATGACGCCACCGGTGACTTCTGGACCGTGGCGACCATCAAGGCCAACGTGACCGGCGGCAACTTGAGCTCGTGCACGGTGACCACGGTGCCCTCGCGCGTGGCGAACGCGACCCGCGACGGCACGGGCAACCCCGGCAACGACATCTGCGTCGACCACATGTACCCGTCGAAGAACTTCGTCGACAACGGCACGGGCCAGGGCCTCACCCAGGGCGCACTGCCGACGATGGCGACGCAGTGGTGCAAGCACTGAGCTCCCAGCCGCTCCTCACCCTGACGAACATCGTCAAGCGCTTCGGGGCGGCGACCATCCTCGAGGGGCTGTCGGTGGAGATCCCGCTCACCGGGATCACCTTCATCGTCGGCGCCTCGGGGAGCGGCAAGTCGGTGCTCTGCCGCCTCGCGGTGGGGCTGCTCAAGCCCGATGAGGGCGAGGTGTTTCTCTTCGATCAGCGCGTGGACACCATGCCGGAGCGGAAGCTCCAGCAGATCCGCGCGCGCGCGCCGTACCTGGTGCAGGGACCGGCGCTGCTCGACTGGCTCACCCTCTTCGAGAACGTCGCGCTCGCGGATCCGAAGTCGCGTGAAGACGGGCGCGCGGAGGCCGCGATGAAGCGGCTGGGTTTGATGGAGTTCTCCACGCGCAAACCTCCTGAGGTCGGCCCCGGAATTCGCAAGCGTGCGGCGATCGCGCGGGCGCTGGTGCTGGAGCCCGAGGTGCTGCTTCTCGACGAGCCCACCACGGGGCTGGATCGTGAGGCCGCGGGCCAGGTGAACGACGCGCTCTCCGTGGTCCGGGAGCAGGGCCTGGGGGTGGCGCTGGTCTCCCACGACTACGAAGCGCTCGGAAAGCTCGCGGACCGGGTCGTTCAGGTCAAAGATCGGAAGGTCGGGTACATCGGTACCGCTTCGGGCTTCCTGAAGGCGTCTTAGAGAGAACACGAATGGACGAGAGTCGGCTGGAACTCAAAGTGGGCGCGCTGGTGTTGGCCGCCCTGCTCGCTGCGTTCACGTTGCTGGTGCTGATGGGCGAGGTGTCTTTCGGCGGCACCAGGAAGATCAAGGTCGACTTCTCGCACTCGGGCAACGTGGTGAAGAACGCGCCGGTGAAGCTGGGCGGCGTGGTGGTGGGCAAGGTCGAGGAGGTCGAGCTGCTCCCCGCGCGCAAGGGCCCCAACGGAGATCCCCTGCCGGTGCAGATGACGCTGGGCGTCTCGAAGGAGGCGGCCGATGCACTGCGCACGGACACCATCGTCACGGTATCGAGCGTGGGGCCGCTGGGTGAGTCGTACCTCGAGGTGAATCCTGGTACCGCGAAGGAGCCGCACGATCCGAACGTGGCGATTCGTGGCATCGACTCGCCTCGGCTCGACCTCGTGGCGAACCGGCTGGCCAAGTTGCTGGACGTGGCCGGCAATCTGCTCGAGAGCGATCCCGAGTCCCTGGGCAAACTGGTGCGCGGCGTGAGCGGACTGACGGTCACCGTGGACGGCGTGCTCGTGGAGAACCGCGATCAGATCAAGACGATGGCCTCCGAGCTCTCCATCGCTGCGACCGATCTGCGAGCCCTCGCAGCGATCGCGCGCAAGCAGATGGAGCCGGGAGGAAAGGCGAACGGACTCATCGACGACGCAGCCGAGACCGCGAAGGTCGCGCGCAAAGAACTCCCGGAGATCTCGGCCAAGGCGAACGAAGCGCTCGGCGGAATCGCGCGTGTCTCTGCTCCCCTCACCGAAGAAGATGGCAAGCGACTCAAGTCGATGATCGCGAAGTACGAGGCGGCCGGAGAGAAGGTGGACGCCCTCGCCGCTCGCGCGGATCGCGTGCTCGCGAAGATTGAAGCGGGCGAAGGCAGCCTCGGCGCGGTGATGAAGGACAGGGCCGTCTACGACGAGCTCAAGAGCCTGCTCACCGACGTGCGGAAGAACCCGTGGAAGCTCCTCTGGAAAGACTGACCTATCTCCCTCTCCCTTCGGGAGAGGGTCGGGGTGAGGGTGAACCGATGAGGACCTTCACGAGCCCACGAGGATTCGAGAGCGCTACGAGGTGACCTCCGGAGAGTGTCTCAACGTTCTTCCCGAGGCGCTCACGCGCGACCTTCTTCTGAAACTCGAGCGGGAACAGTCGATCATCCTCACCCGCGATCACTCGAATCGGAACGTCGGGCCAGCGCTTGAACTTGCACGCCTCGCCGAAGATCTCCTCCGCTTCGGTGCGAGGATCGTCTCGCACCGCTTCGCGAGGCCCGCGCGGCAGATCGTGCAGAAAGTAGGTCTCGATGGAGAACTCGGCTGAGTAGCGCCCCGCCTTCGCTGCTTTCTCCCTCGCCGCCGACGAGCCCGTGTTCTCGCCCCACTCCCCCGGCGTCTCTCCGGGATTCGGAATCATCGCGTTCAAGAAGATCAGCTCACGCACCTTCACGCGTTCGCACACGAGCGGAGCCGTAAAGCCACCCAGCGACTGCGCGACGAGAGTCACGTTCTTCCGTCGACCGATCGCCTTCACCACGAGGTCTGCGTACTTCGAGAACCCCGCCTTCGGATCGGAGCCCGGGAGCGCCACCGCATCCGCGCGATGCCCCGCCTTCTCGAGGAGCGGCACCGCGCGTTCCCAGTACTCCGCCGCACCACCTGCTCCGGGGATCAGAACGAAGTCCATGCGCAGGGCATACGACATGATCCGCTTCTGACCAGCGCGCGATCCACGTTGGTGCAACTCGCGCCGCCGATCGCCTCGCATCAACCGCTTAGCCGCTGGCATCACGCCTGCTGAGTGACTCCCCGACTGCGACGTTCCCGTCGTGGCCAACCAAGGAGTCTCCGATGGACATTCGCTTCTGGGGTGTACGTGGCAGCGTGGCGTCGTCTGGTTCAAACGTCGCCAAGATCGGAGGCAACACCTCCTGCGTCGAGTTGGAGTCGCAGGGTCACCGCCTGATCTTCGACGCAGGCACCGGGCTCCGCACGCTCGGTGACTCGCTGATGAAGTCGCCGCCGGTGAAGGCGACGATGCTCTGGAGCCACCTGCACTGGGATCATGTGCAGGGCTTCCCGTTCTTCACGCCGGCCTTCATGCCGACCACCGCGCTCACGATGTACGGGCCGGGAGTCGACGGCGAGCAGCAGCTCCAGTCGGTGCTCAAGAAGCAGATGGAGCCGCCGAACTTCCCGGTCCCCCTCGCGGCGATGCGGGCGAAGATGGACTTCCGCTCTGCCCTCCCCGGGGGCGTGATCGAGACCGGCCCGTTTCGCATCACGCCCTTCGAGCTCCCGCATCCGCAGGGTTGCATCGGCTACGTGGTGGAGGCGGACGGCTGCCGCTTCGCCTACTGCACCGACGTCGAGATGACGCTCGAGTCGCTCGACAGCAAGGTGGGCAACGTCCTCCAGGGAGTCGACGCGCTGGTGCTCGACGCGCAGTACACGCGTGACGAATACGAGGGCCGCGTGGGGCCTCCGAAGAAGGGCTGGGGTCACTCGACGAATGTCGACGCCGCGCGCATCGCGAAGGCGGTGGGAGCGAGCCGGCTCTTCCTCTTCCACCACGATCCGGGACACGCCGACACCCAGGTCGAGGACATGGCCGAAGAGGCGCGGCTCCACTTCGCAGCCAGCGAGCCCGCGCGTGAGAACAAGCGCATCACCATGAGCCGGTGAATGGGGTGAACGTGAACGCGGTTCAAACGGCTTGCACCACCGCTCCCTTGAGGCTGGACTCACTGCTCCTCGAGATGTCGAAGACCAACCGCGAAGATCCGTCTGCCGTCGTGCTCTCCGTCGGCGGGCTCGTGGGCCAGGAGGTCAACCTCGACGAGTTTCTCCATCAACTCGTCGATCGCATCGCGCACTCGATGCAGGCCGATCGCGGCACGCTCTACCTGGTCGACTTCTCGCGCCAGGAGCTCTTCAGCCGCGCGGCGCACCTGCCTGAGCTGAAGCAAATTCGTCTCAAACTCGGCCAGGGCGTGGCGGGGCACGTCGCGGCGCAAGGCGGCGTGGTGAACATTCCCGCGGCGAAGGAAGAGCAACGCTTCAACCCTGACATCGACAAGATGACGGGCTACCGCACCACGTCGCTCCTCTGCGTGCCGCTGATCGACGCGCAGGGGACGATCTTCGGAGTGCTCCAGGTGTTGAACCGCCTCGGCGGCGGCATCTTCGGCCCCGAGGACGAAGCGCGCCTCAAGGACATCTCGGCGCAGGTGAGCCAGGCGCTGCAGGCGACCTCGCTCTACACGGAGCTCCTCCGCGCACGTGAGCGGCCCGAGCAGCCGGTCGGGTACTTCTTCAACAAGGTCATCGGCGAATCCGAGCCGATGCGCGCGATCTACAAGACGATCCAGAAGGCGGCGCAGACGGACGCGACGGTGTTGCTGCGGGGCGAGTCAGGCACTGGCAAGGAGCTCTTCGCGCGCGCGGTGCACGTGAACAGCCGAAGGCGATCGAAATCATTCGTGAAGGTCGACTGCGCGGCGCTCCCGGGATCGCTGATCGAGAACGAGCTGTTCGGTCACGAGAAGGGCGCGTTCACCGGAGCGGAGGCGCGTCAGCCCGGCAAGTTCGAGGTCGCGAACGGCGGCACGGTGTTCATCGACGAGCTCGGTGAGCTCCCGCTGCCGGTGCAGGGAAAGCTCCTGCGCGTCTTGCAGGATCGCGAGTTCGAGCGCGTGGGCGGCACGCAGACCGTGCAGGTCGACGTGCGCATCGTGGCCGCCACTCACCGCGATCTCGCGGCGATGGTGCGCGAGGGAAAGTTCCGCGAAGACCTCTACTACCGCATCAAGGTGGTCGAGCTCGGGCTCCCTCCTCTGCGCGCGCGTGGGCCGGAGGACATCGAGCGTCTCGCCCGGCACTTCATCGCGCAGGCGACGAAGCGGCATCACCTGAGCAAGGAACCACACCTCTCGCTGGAGGCGCTCGATCGCCTCAAGGC
>CBIHPJ010000329.1:0-9457 GCA_966211295.1 uncultured Myxococcales bacterium
GGTGCTGCTCTGGCCCGTCATCTACGCGCGGGTGTATTTCTAAGTCATGGAGCGACCCAGAAAATGAACGCGCTCGTCCTCGCATGTGCGGTGTGTGGCGCGGGTGAGAACGATCCGTCGCGTGGATCGTACGTGTTCATGAGCATCATCATCTCGATTCTGCCGCTCGCGCTGCTGGGCGGGATCGTCGGCTACGTGTTCTTGAAGACGCGCGCGGCTGATGCGGAAGCGAAGGTCGCTGAAAAGCCTTGAGGGTGGGTGGTGTCGGTCGATCCTCGATCGCGCCAGACCTCTGCAGGCCTCTCACCTCGGACTTTTGGTCACTCGTTCCGCGAATCTTCGAGACCTGTGGTCTGGGCGTACAGCCCGCTGTGCGCGGGATCCTCAATTCCTCACGTTGAGATCGTCTCAGCGCGTCCCCTCGAGGCTGTGGGCAATTCGCTCAAAGAGGTCCACCCTCCGGCCGCGAAAACGCCGCTGCCGTGGATTTTGTTTACTGCCGCGCGCTCACGCTCTGTGACGACGACGTCGCGCTCGGACGCCTTGCCGCACCCAGCGACCTCGACGTCATACGACCGTGTTGTCGCCCGCATTACGGAGCACGCACGCGCGCACTCGCGACTTCGCGGAGTTGAAGTGGCTCACCAATTGAAGAGCCGCGCGCCCGATGAATGCTCCACCTCGCGCCGCGTTCGCGCTGGTGCTGGGTCTGTTCGTCGTGCTCATGGGCGCGACGTGGTTCCGGCACACCGACGTCGGCGACGCGCAGCTCTACGAAGTGATCGCGCGCCACATGGTGCGTAGCGGCGACTGGTTCACCCTCGAGTACCTCGGCCAGCCGTTCTTCGATCATCTCCCGTTCGGAATTTGGCCCATCGCCGCCGCGCAGGCGATCAGCCCACGCGCGGTGATCCCGCTGCACGCGCTCTTCTCGGTGATCACCGTCTCGCTCGTCGGAGTGATCGCGCACCGAGTCCGAGGATCGTGGGCCGCGCTCACCGCGATGTTCATGCTCGCGACGAGCCAGTTCTATTTCTTCCAGACGAGCTACCCGACGCTCGATCCGCTGCTGCTCATGCTCACCACCGCGAGCGTGGTGCCCGTGATCGAGGGGCAGGGGACTCGACGCGACTTCCTTGTCGCCTGGTTCTTCGCCTCACTCGCGGTCGCAGTGAAGGGACCGTTTGGATTGCTCCCGCTTGGTGGGGTGCTCGGCGCGCGCGTGCTCGTCGATCGATCGACGCGTCATCTCGTGTGGGGCGCGCTCGTCTTCGTGCTCGCCGCTGCACCAGTCGCTCTGTTCCTCTGGCTCAGACCCGATTGGCGCGACGGCTACGGAGTCGGTCAACTCCTCGCCTCGGCGACAGGAGGGAGAGCCGACGGAGGCAGCGGCTACACCCTCGCGCTGCGCTTCATCGCGGATCGCTTCTGGCCGTGGTTCCCGCTGCTCTTCGTGAGCGCGTGGATCGCGCTCAGAGAGCCCGCGACTCGCCGTGTCGGAGTCGCCTGCGCACTCATGTTCTTCGGCCTCTCGCTTCCGCATCGGAAGATCTGGCACCACACGCTGGTGGCGTACCCGCTGCTCGCGACGTGGATCGGGGTCGCCATCGGTCCGTGGCTTGGTACTCGGCTCACGACGCGCACCACGCTTCGCGCACTCTCCGTCGCCCTCGCGCTCGCAATCATCGCCGTCATCGCAGGAGTCGATCGGCTCCTGATGGCCCGCCCGTGCGTCCTCGTGACCGACTTCTCCGAAGAGCTCGCCGAAGTGCTCCCCGGTGAAAGCGTCGCGGTGATCTCTGATCAGCCCGAGTGGGACATGTTGTCCGCGCTCGCCTTCGAACGCGACGTGAACCCGAGACGTGTTGCGAGCTGGGACGAAGCCTTCGAGACCCTCGGGCTCGCGACCGAAGCAGCGTGGGCCACCGCTCCGCCCGGGTGGATTGCCCGTGCGCGCGCTCGCGGATGGGTTCTCGCTACTCGAACTCAGTAGCGAAGACCGTCCCTCACCCCGACCCTCTCCCCGCTGCGCAGGGAGAGGGAGCACAGAGAAAAGTTGTCGACAGACGGCCGGAAGCTGATTGAAGGCGGCCCGGTAGCGATGTCCGACGCCGAACCCAAAGTGCCGATCTGGAAGAACCCGTATCTGATCGGGTTTCTGATCGGAGCCGTATTCCTCACGGTTCTCCCGCTGATGCAGCGGCAGTTCCTCAAGGCGCCGCCTCCGATTCGCCAGCTCAACGCGTGGGAGCTCCCCTCGCTCGGCGGCGGACCCGTTTCTTCGAGCGCGCTCGCCGGCAAGGTCGTGCTGATCACCACCGAGCTCGGGCCCTGCGATCAGGCCTGTCTCGAGCGCGCGAAGACCTTCGGCCTCGCCACCAAACACGTCGACGATCTCGGCGACAAGGTCGTGCTCCTCACTCTCGTCGGATCAGACGCAGCAGCTGGACTCACCGAGCTCATTCAAACCGCCACTCCCGCGTGGCGCTTCGCGGGCGCTCCTGATCCGCTCTTGAGTCAGCTTCAACCCGCCCTCGATCAGTTCCTCGCCAAGGAAGCCGTCGACTTTGCTCGCGGACATCACATCGCGCTCCTCGACCAGAACGGGGCGGTGCGTGGCTTCTGGATGGACGATGGCGCCGGCCGCGGAAACTCGATCAACGCCGCTCGGCTCCTCGCCAAAGAGGGCCCGAATCCGTGAGGCGCTTCAGCAGCAAGACAGACGAAGTGAGCGCTCGCAGAAGCCGCACTCTTGATGTGCGAGTGATGCCTCAAGCGCTCGGAAATAGAAGTTGTTCCTGCGGCAGACATTCGGTACGTGCCGCCACCCCCAAGAGGTCGACACCATGGCTCAGATTTTCCCCCGGTGGACCAACGAGACTCCCCGGCTCATCACCATCGGCGCCCTCGGCGGCCTCGCCGCGCTGATCTTCGCCGTCTACTGGTGGGCGTCGCCGTACCACACCGACGTCGGCTACCAGCCGAAGCAGCCGGTCGCGTACAGCCACGCGCTCCACGCCGGCGAGCTCAAGATGGACTGCCGCTACTGCCACTACGCGGTGGAGCAGGGCCAGGTCGCGGGCGTGCCCCCGACGCAGGTCTGCATGAACTGCCACTCGCAGGTGAAGAAGGGCTCCGAGCAGCTCAAGCCCATCTATGACTCGTGGGCCGACGGCAAGGGCGAGAAGCCGGTGGAATGGGTGCGCATTCACAAGCTCCCCGACTACGCGTACTTCCCCCACTCCGCGCACGTCGCGCTCGGCGTCGGTGAGAACCGCGCCGCGATCGGCTGCGAGACCTGCCACGGCCGCATCGATCAGATGGTGGTCGTGAAGCAGGTGCAGCCGCTCTCCATGGCGTGGTGCATCGACTGCCACTCCGCTCCCGCCCAGTACATCCGCCCCGCCGACCAGGTGACGAAGATGGGCTGGAGCGCCGGTGTCGACTGGCAGGAGCGTCAGCGCGAGATCGCCGCCACCCTGAACCCGCCCGGCAACCTCTCGGGCGCCCAGAAGTGGGTCGTCTCCGAGGACGGCAAGGGCCACTACCAGACCTACGCGACGGCCGGTTGCTCCGGCTGCCACCGCTGATTCAGGAGCGAGAGAAAAGCCATGAAGAAGGATCCCTACGCGCCCCTCCGCGACTCGATGACGCAGCAGCCTGAGTACTGGCGCTCGCTCGAGCACAAGAACCAGCACGAGTCGATCACCAGCACGATCGACAGCGAGTTCCCCAACGGCATCACCGCTCCGAACGGCTTCAACCGCCGCGACGCGCTGAAGATCGCCGGTGCCTCCATCGCCCTCGGCTCGCTCGCCGGCTGCGAGAAGCTCCGCCGCGACCCGGAGGAGATCCTCCCGTTCGTGAAGCCGCCCGAGAAGTACATCGCTGGCAACGCGCTCCAGTACGCGACCGCCGCGCAGCGCTCGGAAGGCGCGATCGGCCTGCTCGCCGAGGCCAACGAAGGCCGCCCCACCAAGCTCGAGGGTAACCCCAACCACCCCGGCACGCTCGGCACCTCCGACATCTGGGCGCAGGCCGAAGTGCTCAAGCTCTACGATCCTGAGCGCGCGAAGTCGCCGCTCAAGGCCGGTCAGCCCGCGAAGTGGGAAGAGTGGGACGCGTTCGCCAAGACCAAGTTCGCCGAGTACGCCGGCACGCAGGGCAAGGGTCTCGCCTTCCTCGTCGAGGAAGACATGGGCCCCACCTTCGAGCGCCTCCTCGCGAAGCTCCCGCAGGCGAAGATCGTTCGCTTCGATCCGCTCTCGCCTGACGCGCAGCTCCAGGGCGCGCAGCTCGCGTTCGGCCCCGGCGCGCGCGTGCACCGCGACCTGAGCAAGGCGAAGGTCATCTTCTCGCTCGAGTCCGACTTCCTCGTGAGCGGGCCCCAGCACCTCACCCTCGCCAAGCAGTTCGGCGCCACCCGCGCGGTCCTCAAGCAGGAAGACGCGGCGAACATGATGCGCCTCTACGTCGCCGAGGCCGTGTTCAGCACCACCGGCACCAACGCCGATCACCGCGTGCGCATCAGCTCGGGTGAAGGCGTGAACGTGCTCAAGGCCCTCGCCACCGAGCTCGGCTTCGCTGACCTCGGCGCCGGCGCCGGTGCCTTGAGCGACGTGCAGAAGAAGTTCGTCACCGTGCTCGCGAAGGACCTCAACGCGGCCAAGGGCGCCTCCGCGCTCTTCGTCGGTGAGCGTCAGCCCGCGGCGGTGCACGCGCTCGCGCACGCCATCGACGCGCGCCTCGGCAACGTGGGCGCCACCGTCACCGTGAGCTTCGCTGCTGCTGTCGAGGGAGCGAACCCGGTCGCTCGCGTCAGCATGTACGAGCAGCTCGACGCGCTCGTGAAGTCGCTCGGCACCGAAGTGACCACCGTGGTCACCTTCGACGGCAACCCGCTCTACACCGCCCCCGGCGAGCTGAAGATCGGTGAGGCCCTCGCCAAGGTCACCTTCGTGCACTGCGGCGTGCTCCCCGAGGAGTCGGGCCTCAAGGCCACCTGGCACGTTCCCTCGGCGCACTTCCTCGAGTCGTGGAGCGACGCGCGCGCGTGGGACGGCACGTCCTCGCTCGTGCAGCCGATCATCCTCCCCATCCACGGCGCGCGTGCGAGCCTCTCGCTGCTCGCCGCGATGGTGGGCGAGACCGAGATGTCCGATCGCAAGCTCGTCGAGGCGACCTGGATGCCGGCCAAGCTCGCCGACGTGAAGGCGTGGCGCAAGGCGCTGCACGACGGCGTGATCCCCAACACCACGCGCGCGGGCGCCGCCGCTGAAGTGAAGGCCGCCGACGTGATCACCGCCCTGGGCGCGGTCACCGCCACCACCGCGAAGGCCGACGCGATCGAGTTCATCGCGGTCGACGGTCACTTCAAGGACGGCCGCCTCTCCAACGTGTCGTGGCTGATGGAGCTGCCCGACTCGATGAGCAAGCTGTGCTGGGACAACGCGCTCATGATCTCGCCCGTGCTCGCCAAGGACCTCGGCCTCAACAGCGGCGTGGTGAAGAACCGCTACGACGCTGACGTGGTGGAGCTCTCGGTGAACGGCCGCAGCATCAAGGCCCCCACCTTCGTGCTCCCCGGCCTCGCGAACTACTCGGTGGTGATGACGCGCGGCTACGGCCGCAGCTTCGGCTACGTCGCCACCGGCGTGGGCGTCGACGTGCACCCGCTCCTCGGCGCCAATGGCGCGGTGGTGCAGGGCGTGAAGATCACCAAGACGGGCACCACCCAGAACCTCGCTTCGACGCAGGATCACTTCAGCGTCCCCGGCAACCCGCTCAAGGAGCTCACCTTCGCGCAGATGTCAGGCGCCGCTGCGGGCTCGCGTGATCGCGAGCTCGGTCTCGGCAAGCCCGGCGACAGCGCGTACCGCCCGCTGTTCCGCTCGGCCACCGCCAGCGAGTACAAGAAGGACGGCGCGGAGTTCGCTCACAAGGGCGACATTCCCGAGAACCTCGTCACCCTCGGCACTCCGAAGAACCGCCCGAGCAAGCCGATCCAGCCGCACTCCGAAGTGACGTACGAAGGCCAGCAGTGGGGCATGGTGATCGACCTGTCCTCGTGCATCGGCTGCAACGTGTGCGCGGTGGCCTGCGTCGCCGAGAACAACATCCCCGTGGTGGGCCGCGAGCAGGTGCTGCTCGGCCGCGAAATGCACTGGATCCGCGTCGACCGGTACTACTCCGGTGACGTGGAGCAGCCGCGCGCGCTGCACCAGCCGCTCACCTGCATGCACTGCGAGAACGCGCCGTGCGAGCCGGTGTGCCCGGTCTCCGCGACCGTGCACGACGAAGAGGGCATCAACTCGATGGCCTACAACCGCTGCATCGGCACGCGGTACTGCGCCAACAACTGCCCCTTCAAGGTGCGCCGGTTCAACTACCTCGACTTCTCCCACTCCGGCGACTTCTACGTGGAGCCCGAGTGGAAGGAGCGCATGAAGACGCTCAAGCTCCAGCGCAACCCGGACGTCACCGTCCGCTACCGCGGCGTGATGGAGAAGTGCACCTTCTGCACGCAGCGCATCGAGGAGGCGAAGATCGCGGCCAAGCGCCGCGGAGACGATCGCAAGAAGCTGCCTGACGGCGCGGTCACTCCCGCGTGCGCCCAGGCGTGCCCCACGCAGGCGATCACCTTCGGCAACATCAACGACCTCGAGTCGCGCGTCGCGAAGCTCAAGCAGAGCGAGCGCAACTACGAGCTCCTGCAGGAACTCAACATTCGTCCGCGCACCACGTACCTCGCGCGCGTTCGCAATGAGAACGAGGAGCTGAGCTGATCATGGCCACTTCTTCTGAAGCGGTTGTTCTGCCTGACGACATCAACCTCCGCGGCGACGTCGTGTTGCCGGATCCCATCAAGGGACGCGAGGCGCTCGTGCGTGGTCCGCACGACTTCCACGCCGTCACCGAGATGGTGTGCAAGGTCAACGAGGCGCCCCTCAAGGCGACCCCGATGCCGTTCATGTTCGGCCTCGCCCTCGCCGCGTCGGGCCTCGCGATGTTCGGCGGCTACATCGGCTACCTGCTGTGGGAAGGCCCGGGCATCTGGGGAAACAACAACCCCGTCGGCTGGGCCTGGGACATCGTCAACTTCGTCTTCTGGGTCGGCATCGGCCACGCCGGCACGCTGATCTCCGCCATCCTCTATCTGTTCCGTCAGAAGTGGCGCACGTCGATCAACCGCTACGCGGAAGCGATGACCATCTTCGCCGTCATCGCGGCGAGCTCATGCGTCGCGCTCCACACCGGCCGCGTGTGGATGGACTACTACCTCTTCCCCGTCCCCAACCAGATGGGCCTCTGGCCGAACTTCCGCAGCCCGCTCGAGTGGGACGTGTTCGCCGTCAACACGTACTTCCTCGTCTCGCTGTTGTTCTGGTTCACCGGTCTCGTGCCCGACTTCGCCACCCTGCGTGACCGCGCGACCGTGCGCTGGCGCCAGGTGTTCTACGGCGTGCTCTCGCTCGGCTGGCGCGGCTCGATGCGCCACTGGGTGACCTACGAGAAGGCGTACCAGATCCTCGCGGCCTTCTCGGCGCCGCTGGTGCTCTCGGTGCACACCATCGTCTCCTTCGACTTCGCCGTCTCGCAGCTGCCCGGCTGGCACACCACGATCTTCCCGCCGTACTTCGTGGCCGGCGCCGTCTTCTCAGGCTTCGCGATGGTGCAGACGCTGATGATCCCTGCGCGTCACTGGCTGGGCCTCAAGGACCTCGTCACCGCCAAGCACATCGAGAACACCAACAAGATCATTCTCGTGACGGGTTCGCTCGTCGGCTACGCGTACGCGATGGAGTTCTTCGTCGCTGCCTACTCGGGCAACGACTACGAAGGCTTCACGTTCCTGAACCGCATGGGCGGCCCGTACTGGTGGGCCTACTGGATCATGGTCAGCTGCAACGTGATCACCCCGCAGCTCTTCTGGTTCCGGAAGGTCCGCACCTCGCCGGCGTGGAGCTTCGGCCTCGCGTTCTTCGTGAACATCGGCATGTGGTTCGAGCGCTTCGTGATCACCGTGACCTCGCTCCACCGCGACGCGCTGGTCTCGAGCTGGGACTACTTCGTGCCGGTCACCGAGGTCTTCTACCTGGTCGGCACCTTCGGTCTGTTCTTCACGCTCTTCCTGCTCTTCATCCGCTTCTTCCCGGTCATCGCGATGGCCGAGGTGAAGGGCGTGATGCCGCAAGCCAACCCGCACTGGGAAGGCTACGAGGTCGGCGGTGAGCACGAAGCGGCCCCCGGCTACGGCGCGGGTGGAGGTCACTCATGAGCACCAAGAATCTTTGGGGTGTGCTGGCGCAGTACGAGAACCCGCATGAGGTCTTCAAGGCGTGCGAGGCGGTGCGTGACGCCGGCTACAAGGAATGGGACGCCTGCACTCCGTTCCCCGTGCACGGCCTCGACAAGGCGATGGGCCTCGCGCCCTCGAAGCTCCCGTGGATCGTGCTCGCGGTGGGCCTGGGTGGTTCGGCCTTCGCGCTCTTCTTCGAGTCGTGGGCGATGGGCTGGGCGTACCCGATGATCGTCGGCGGTAAGCCGCTCTTCTCGCTGCCCGCGTTCGTGCCCGTTTGGTACGAGCTCACCGTTCTCTCCAGCTGCGTGACGGCGTTCCTCGCGAACTGGATCCTGAACGGCCTCCCGCGCCCGCATCACCCGGCGTTCGCCAGCAAGGCGTTCGAGCGCGCGACCGACGACAAGTTCTTCATCATGGTCGAGGCGAGCGACCCCAAGTTCGATCTCGAGAAGACGAAGGCGCTGCTGCAGAGCAAGGGCGCGACGCTCGTCGAGGAGCTGGAGCCGTGAAGACCCTGAAGCTTTCCGCGATGGCTCTGGCCGTCGCCCTGACTGGTTGCCGTGGATGGGAGACGGAAGAGCGTCCCGTTCACCTGATCAAGAACATGGACACCCAGCAGAAGTTCAAGGCTGGGCGTAAGGACGACACCGGCTTGTTCGCCGATGGCCGCATGTCGCGCCTGCCCGTCGAGGGCACGGTGGCGCAGGGCCAGCTCGGTGACGACACGCACTGGGAAGACGGCACTGACGAGAGCACCGACGGTGGTGCTGCCGAGCCGACCCTCAAGTTCCCCGCGAACGTGAAGGAGCAGTGGGACGCCCAGGACGCGCGCGGTCAGAATCGCTACAACATCTACTGCGCGCCGTGCCACGGCGGCGGTCTCGATGGAAAGGGCACCGTCGCTGGTGTCGCGCTCGACGGTGGTCCCCGCCTGCAGGTGCCGCCGCCCAGCTTCCACCAGGATCGTCTCTCGAAGGAGATGCCGGTCGGGAAGATCTACTCGGCGATTCGCAACGGCGTGAACAACGGCAACATGCCGAGCTACGCCGTGCAGATTCCCGTCAAGGATCGCTGGGCGATCGTCGCCTACGTGAAGAGCGAGCAGATGAAGAAGGATCCTTCGGTTCCGCAGGAGCCGGTGCCCGGCGTGGTGGT
>CBIHPJ010000330.1:0-9444 GCA_966211295.1 uncultured Myxococcales bacterium
TTCTGGGACTACACCTTCGCTTCGCTGCAGCAGGCGCCGGTCGACAACCAGAAGCCGCGCATGCTCGCCACCGAGAGCCGCAACGATCGCAAGCGACTCACCACGTGGCTCGAGGGCATGAATCAGCACCTCGCCGTGCCCGAGGGCCGCGCGTTCGCCGCGCTGGTGCGCCTCGTGCTCGCCGGCGAGACCAAGGAGAAGAGCCTCTTCGGCCAGGCCAATCCGCGTCGCAAGGAAGCGCTGGGGGCGGCCTTCTCGCTGCTCGCTCCGGATCCCGAAGCGGCGGGCAAAGCGGCGGTGTGGTTCGAGCTCGACGGCCAGGAGACGACGGACGCTCTGAGTCGTGGACTCGAGCTGCTCTTCCCCTTCCTCGCGTTCTGCGCGCGGCACGAGCTGGACCCGCTGCAGCAGACGGCGATCGCCAAGTACCTCGAGCAGGCGTGATTTCCACGAGTTAGCGCCCCTCTCCCCGACACCGCAACTTCTCCACCAGTCGCGGGTTCGAGTCCCCTGTGCAGGAGCACGACGAAGACGCGAAGTGGATGAAGCAGGCCGCGCGAGGCGATCGCACGGCCTTCGCCAGGCTCTTCGACAAGCACCAGCAGCGCGTGGTGCGCTTCTGTCATCGCTTCGTGGGCGACGCGGGCCGCGCCGAGGAGCTCGCGCAGGACGTCTTCGTGAAGCTCTACAAGAGCGCCGATCGGTACCAGGAGACCGCGCGCTTTCAGACCTTCCTGTTCCGCGTGGCGACCAACACCTGCCTCAACGAGCTCCGTCGGCCCGGTCGCGCGGCCGAGAAGGTGGAGGCTCCCGTGGAAGAAGACGAAGCGCCGAGCGCGCTGGAGCGGGCGAGCGGCAACGAGACTCCGGACCAGGTGCTGGAAGCGAAGGACGTCGAGAAGGCGCTGCAGCGCGCGCTCAAGAGCATGAGCGATCGCGAACGCGCGGCGTTCACGATGTGCAGATTCGAGGGCATGGCGTATCGCGACATCGCCGATGCCCTGGAGGCCACGGAGGCGGCCGTCAAAAGCCTCATTCACCGAGCGTCGTTGCAGGTGCTCAAGCACCTCGATGCGCTCAAGGCCGAAGCAGTGCCGGCCGGGAGTGCCGCATGAGTGAGTTCGAAGAAGATCTCTCCGCGTACATCGACGGCGAGCTGCCGCCCGAGCGCGTGAAAGCGATGGAGGCCGCGCTCGCGAAAGATCCCGCGCTGCGTTCTCTCGAGCAGCGACTGCGACGAAGCATCGAGGCGGTCGAGTCGATGCCACTCCCGCAGACTTCGTCTCCTGCACTCAGGAGAGCAGTGCTCGCTGCCATCGACGAGCCGACTTTCTGGGAACGCTGGTTCAAACTCCCTCGCCTCCTCCCTCTTGGACTCGCCGTCGCCGCGGGCGTGAGCGCGGTGGTGTTCTGGCCGCGCACGGAAGAAGCGGCAGCGTTCGACGAAGAGAAGCTGCTCCTCGCGCAGAACCTCGAAGAGGTCGAAGACCTGGACCTCGTCGATCTCGGCTCCACGGAAGATCTCGATGTCGTCGCGCAGCTGCATGAGCTGGAGGTGCCGCAATGAGAGTGCTCGTCCTGATGGTGATGTTGTCGGGCTTCGCCGCGCGCGCGCAGGACTCGGCGCTCGACCGATTCAACGCCTTGCCTGACGCAGAGAAGCAGGCGCTCCGCGAGAAGCTGAAGGCCTTCAAGCAGCTGCCTCCTGAAGAGCGTCAGCGCATCAAGGAGAACCTGCAGCGCTTCAAGCAGCTCCCTGCCGAAGATCAGGAGCGCGTGCGCGAGAACCTGCGCTCCTTCACGAAGCTCTCTCCTGAAGATCGGCAAGAGCTCCGCCACCGCATGAAGGAGTTCCGCAAGCTCGACCCGGAAGAGCGCCGCGAGATCCGCCAGCGGATGCGTGCGTATCTGCGCGCCAATCCCGAGAAGCGCGAGCAGATGCGCGAGAACCTCCGCAAGTGGCGCAACCTTTCGCCCGAGCAGCGGCAACAACTTCGCCAGCGCGTGCGGGAGCGTCGACCGTGACCGCGGTGCTCACGGCTTTCCTCCTCTTCGCGTTCGATGGAGGAGTCGATGCCGGGGTGGCGCCCCTCTCTCCTGAGGACAAAGAGGTCATCGAGAATCTGGAGCTCTTGCAGAACCTCGACAGCGCCGCGGATCTCGAGCTGCTCGAAGAGCTCTCCGTCGAACGCTGAGCATCAGTCTTGCGTGTGCTGGTCGCGAATGACGAAGCACGCGCAAGTCTGGCTGATCTTGATCGCGACGTTGCTCGCCTTGAACGCGCGCGCGGAGGAGGACGATGCGCCCCGCGTGCTCCCGTTCGCGGCGCATGGCCTCTTCACTGGGGACAATTGGCGCTTCAAGCGTGACCACATCATTCCGGGCACGTTGCTGCGCGCGGTGGCGGACCTCGTGGCGATCCCCACGGGCATTCCCTGGTGGAGCGCGGGTGACTTCGTGATCGCTGGAAGCGTGGTGGGTACGACCGCCGCGCTGTCACTGGGTACGCCTTCGGTGGACGTGCGCCTGGAGGACTATCTCCAGTACAAATTGCTCGGCCCAGACCACTTCAAGATCTGGGGAACCGCTGGCGATCTGATCATCTGGAGCAGCACCGCGGTGATCATGGGCGTGGTGCTCCTGTATGGAGTGATCGCCAAGCAGCAGCTTCCCGTCGAGATGGTGATGCTGATGCTCGAGGCCGTGCTGGTCGAGAACGTGTACCACGTGATGATCAAGCTGATGCTCGGGCGCTCGGGACCGCAGCGGCCCGAGCTCCTGGGCCACTACTTCGGCCCAGCCGAGAGCCTGCACCTCTTTCCCGAGGGGCAGCCGTCCGGGCACATGATGGGCATGTACGCGCTGCTCTCGGTGGTGATGCACATGCTCGATCACCCCGTGGCGTGGGTGGGGCTCAATCTCTTCGCGCTGGTCTTCGCGGGCTCGTTGGTGGGCGACGTGTACCACTGGTTCAGCGACTGCTTTTTCGGCGGGGCGATCGGCTTCTTCATCGGGCGGTGGATCGTGCGCCACCGCTCCTCGCACTACGTGTACGGAGAAGAAGCGCCGAAGCAGAAGGTGAGCTTCGACGTGATGCCGCTGATCTTTCCCGCGAGCGGAGCTGGGCTCGCGATCGTCGGCACCTTCTGAGCAAGCTCAGTCGCAGGAGTACTTGTCGAACGCGTTGTTGCAGCGCCGCTTGCAGTCCTGCTCCTTCACGAACTTCTTGTTGGCGCACTTGAGCATCGTCTTCTTCGCGGTGTCGCAAGAGAGCTTGCCCTCTTCCTCACACGCGTCGTCGATCTCGGCCATCGAGGTGTCGCAGAGGATCTGCTGACCCGACGCGCGGCACTTGTTCTGACCGCGGCAGGTGCTCGCGGAGAAGAACTTCTCTCCGTCGCAAACAAGGAGGTGCAGCTTGTCCGCGCTGCACACGGCCTGATCAGTCTGCTCCTTGGTGCACTTGTCGCCGACCGCGCCAGACGCGTTCTCGCACTTGATGCCCTCGACGTTCTTCACGCACAGCTTGGAGCACTTCATGTGCTCGACCCACTTGCCGTCCTTGCAGTCGAGCCACGCCTTGCCCTCGGTGGCGCAGTCGAACTCTTCCGCGGTGGAGCACGGCTCGCCGACCTCCTTGATCGGATCGCAGCTCACCTCGCCCACCACCTCCATGCAGCCCGTCGCGGACTTCTTGCACTTGAGCTTCTGGTACGTGCCGTCGACGCAGACGAGCGCGTTCTGCTTGTCGATGCAGGTGCCGGGACCGTGGCCGAAGATGTTGCCCGTCTTGCACGAGCCACCTTCCTTGGGCTTGCTGCAGCCAACCGCGACCACGGAGAGAATCACGAGAGCCCAACGCGCAGAGGTCATGCGCGCGAGTTAGTCGAAGGTCACCCGCTCCCCAAGCACAGACGTGAGCTTCTGCGCGCCGGCGTCGCTCAGCTTCGCGCACCACGCCCGCGAGACGGAGAGGCTCGTGATGGCCTTCGCGAGTGGGCCTTTCACGAGCACCTCGGCCTGTTCGTCATCGAACGCGCCGCAGCTCAACGAGAGGAATTCGAGGGAGGCCACTCGCACCGAGGACAGCAGCGCGTTCAGCGCGTCGGTGGTGGTCTCGGGCCCGAGGCTCAACATCCAGAGCTTGAGCGTCTTCGAGTCGATGAACGAGCGCACCAGCTCGGGGCCGTAGTTGTTCATGCCCTCGTTCAGCTGCTCGAAGTGGGTGAGCGTGGGGTTCTTCAGGATCGCCTTGAGGCCCTGCACGCCGAGCCAGTTGTGACCGAGGGTGAGCTCCTTGAGCGAGCCCAGCTTCTTCGAAGCCGCGAGGCCTTTCGCGCCGGTGTTCTGGAACTTGTTGTGGCCCAGCGTGAGCGTCTCCACCTTGTCGAGGAGCACGCTCTTCCCGAGCGCGTCCATGCCGTTGCCCTTGATCGCGTTGCCGCCGAGGTAGAGCTCGCGCACGTTGGTGAGCACCGTCGTCTTGCTCAAGTTCGCGAGCCCGTCGTCGCCCATCAAGTTTCCAGAGACGTCGAGGCGGGTGAGCTTCGAGAGCGCCTTGTTCTTCGATTTGCCCAGCGGTTCCAGGCCCGCGCCCTTGAGGCCGCAGGAGTTGAGCGTGAGTGCCTTGAGCGAAGGGAGCGCGCACGACTCGAAGAACGTCGCCAGCGTCTTCGCCCCGCTCGCGGTGGAGGAGAGATCGAGCGCGATGAGCTGCTTCAAGTGCGGCGAGGTGGCGAGGGCCGCGGCGCCGTTGGGTCCCATCGTGTTGTGGGTGAGCTTCAGCTCCTTCACGGTGGCGAGTGAAGGAGAGGCCACGAACGCCACGGTGCCCTTCACTCCGAAGTTCGCGTCGTCGAGGGTGAGGCGCTCCAGCTTCCACGGGATCGTGGCGAGCCTCTCGGCGCCGGGTTGGCCGAGCGCGATCCCTCGCAGGTCCAGCTCGCGCAGCTTCGGCATCGAGAGCTTCAGCAGCCGATCGAGGTCAAGCGGGCTCATCGCCGCCTCGTTGCCAAAGAGCCGCAGCGCTTCGAGCTGAGGGAGCCAATCCACCGACTCCAGCAACTCGAGCGTGGGCGCTCCGAGCCACGGCAGCGCCACCTGGGTCAGCGAGCTGAGCCCGGGGCCGAGCAGCGCGTGCAGTTGCTTGGCGTCGACGTTGTACATGACGTCGATGCGCACCAGTCCGGCGCGCCGCGGCCACGAAGGCACCAGCGCAGTCGTACGCGCGTTGAAGTCGAGCCACGCCACTGGACCCTCGAGCAGCTTCGCCACCGAGCTGTCGGTCGAGTCGATGCGCGAGGGGATCGCGCGGAACATTCGAACGTAGGCGCGGATCGGTCCCTGCTGCGGCTTGCGGACCTTCGCCCGCCATTTCGCGCCGTGCGTCTGCTCGAGCCGCGCGAGGCGGCGGTGGCCGATGCGGTGCGCGTCTTCACCGGGGAAGGTGTTCTCGAGATCGAGCGCGAGGCGGATGGCTTCGCCCCAGGGATCGCCTTTTTCCAGAAGTGCATCACTCAGAACGCGGAGAACTGAGGGATCTCCGGGACGATCCAGGAGTGGCGTGAACATGGCTTCCATTGACTTGCCCTCACCCCGACCCTCTCCCAGGGGAGAGGGGGACACTTTCACGGCACGCGGAGGCGTACGCCGCCGGTGATGGTGACCGCAGTGGGATCGTTGCGGCCCGGCCAGACGAAGTGGTGGCGAGCGCCGACGAGCACGTACGCGCCGATCCACTTGAGTGGGTAGAACTCAGCGCCGCCGCCGCCACCAAGGCCAACCGCAAAGCCACTTTGGCTCTGGGCGCTCGGCCCGAGAAAATTGAACGGCACGCCAACCTCGAGGAGGACGTTGAGCACGTCGAGCACGGGCAAGGCGAGTTGGAACCGAGGCGTGACACCGAAGTACGGAACGAGTCGCGCGAACACGCCGATGCGGAACCAGCTGAGCTCGATGCCGCCACCCAGCTCGAGGCCACCCGAGACGAAGCCGGTGGTCGCGGGCTCGATCACACCGCGCAGATCTCCGAAGGGACGCAGCGGTCGCGGCTCGAGCACCGCGGGGCCCGTCGAGATTCCTCCTGCCGACTGCACCCACTCGACGCGAGTCTCGCGGCGCGGCCGCACCTGCAGCTCCATCGCCTGCAGCGGACCTTCACCCCACTTCGCCTCGAGCTTGTGCTTGCCCGCGGGGGCCGCGATCGTCTGCGGCGCTGCGCCCACTTCCTTGCCGTCGAGCACCAGCACCGCTCCTGGCGGCGTGGAGTTGACGATGAGCGAACCGGTCAGCCGCGCGCGCACTGACTCGAGCAGCTTCACCACGGTCGGATCGACGCGCGTGGGATCGAGGCTGGTCTCGGGATTCGCATCGAGCGCGAGCGCGAAGGCCTCCTCCGCATGGGCGAAATCCTGCCGCGCCGCGAGACACTGGGCGCGGAGCAACTGCACCTTCTCCACGGTGGCCGGATCGCCGCCCTCGATCGCCGCGGCGTCGAGCATCTTGAGCGCGCCGTCGAAGTCGCCCTGGTTGAAGAGTTTTTGTCCCTGCTCCAGCTTGGGGACGTCCTTGCCGCCCTTGGCGACCGGCGTACCCGTGAGGAGCAAAGCGACGAGAGGAACGGCGGCAGACAGCATGGGGAGCGCTTTCGCACCACACCCGCCTGCATGGCTCAAGGAATTACGGCACGAGCTCCAGCTTCACCACCGTTGGACGACCGCCAGCCACTCGAATCTCTCGTGAGAGTGAACGGAAGCCGGGCCGCTCGATGAGCACCTGATACTTGCCCACGGGCAGATCGAGCAGCAGCGGCGTGCGCCCGCGCGGAATGCCGTCGATCGACACTTGCGCCCAATACGGCTCGCCCGCGTGCGTGGTGATCACGTTCACGCGCCCCTTCTTCTTCGGGTTGTTCGGGTTGGGCCGCTTGATGTTGGGATTCGGATCGACCGCGGCGACCGCAACACCAGCGTCCACCGGATCCGAATTCGCGCCGCCTGCGTCAGGAGCCTCGGCCAGTACGGTGGCTCCTGCGTCCTCGTCGACTTCTGCTCCTGCGTCCTCGATGACGGCGATAGGCGCTCGAACGCCTGCGTCGACGACCGCTGCCACGGGATGATCGACCACCTCGCCGGGCTTGAACATGATCCAGCCACCGACACCCGCGGCGACCATCAAGGCCAGACCGATGAACGCCAACGGCCTGCGCGGTCGCAACGCCGCGTGGAGCTCGTCGGTAGAGGGGTCCGAAGCGACGACCGGCAGCGCCGCGTTGGAGACCTTGGAGTTCAGCTTGCGAAGACTCGGTGCAGTCGTGGTGGGCACCGTCGGCGCAGGACCCGGCACCACCGGCAGTCCGGTCTTCGACGACTTGTGCTCCAGGTACGCTGCCTCGAGCGCGTTCACCAACTCCGCGGCCGTCTGAAACCGCTCCTCGGGCTTCTTCGCGAGCGCCTTCTTCACCACCGCGGCGACGGGCTTCGGAATCCACGGCGCGCGATCGAGGATCTCAGGGACCGGCGCGTGCGCCTGCAGCTGAATGAGGCGCAGCTCGGAGTCGGCCTCGAAGGGCAACGTGCCGGTGAGGCACTCGAAGAGCACCACCGCGAGCGCGTAGAGATCGACGCGGTGGTCGACGTCCTTGAGGCCGAGCGCCTGCTCCGGGGCCATGTAGTGCGGCGTGCCCATCACCATGCCGGTGCGGGTGATGCCGGTGGTCGCGCTCTTCTGCCGCAGGATTCCGAAGTCGAGGATCGTCGCGTGCCCCTCGGGCGAGACGAAGATGTTGGCGGCCTTGATGTCGCGGTGAATGAAGCCCTGACCGTGCAGGTAATCGAGGCCGAGCGCGAGCTGCCGCATCAACTTCAGCGTCTCTTCTGCGGTGAAGCCGCCCTTCGCGCGCAGGCGGCCCACCAGCGAGTCGCCCTGCAGCAGCTTCATCACGATGAAGGGCCGGCCTTCGTGGGTGCCGACGTCGTAGATGGGGATGATGTTCGGGTGATCGAGCTTCGCGGTGAGCCGCGCCTCGCGCTCGAAGCGCTCACGCACCTCGGTCTCGTTCACCAGCGCCGCCGAAAGCAGCTTCACCGCCACCTTGCGATCGAGCTCGGAGTCGTGGGCGATGAACACCGTGCCCATGCCGCCTTCGCCGATCTTGTCCTCGAGGCGATAGCGGCCGAGCAGCACGTCGGCGGTGCGCACCGCGACCACGGCCTTCTCTTCGCGGAAGGTGCTGACTGGGCGGAAACCGCGGCCAGAAATGCTGGTGGCAGGCAGACCCGGGCCGGTCGCTCTCGGCGTCCCACAGGCGGCGCAAGTGGGTGCGCCTTCAGGGAGTGGGGAGCCACACGACGAGCACGTCACGAGCGGGGATTGTAGTCTGATCCCCAATCTCCTGAGGGAATTGGCGGCGTCGGTGGAATACTCTTGAGCCCGTCCTGCCCATGGAACAGCCCCGAACCATCGAGGTACCGAGCAGGCGCTTCGGGCGGTACGTGGTGCGCTCACGTCTGGGTCAGGGCGGCCAGGCCGAGGTCTTCCTCGCCGAGGCGGTGGACGACAAGGGCGACCAGGTGAACGTGGCGCTCAAGATGATGCGGCAGGGCACTTCCGAGGAGAAGTTCGCCGACGAGGCCGACCTGATGGGGCTCCTCTCGCACCCGAACCTGGTGCGCATGATGGAACACGGCATCGCCTTCGGCCGCCCCTTCATCGCCATGGAGTTCCTCATCGGGGGCGACCTGTCCGAAGTGATGGCTGCGCACCGGCGGATGATGAAGGGCTTCCCCATGGGCATGGGGGTGCACGTCTGCATCGAGGTGCTGAAGGGGCTCGCCTACTTCCACCGCGCGAGGACCCGTTCAGGGACCGCGCTCAACCTCATCCATTCCGATGTGAATCCGTCGAACGTGTTCTTCTCGGGTGAAGGCGACGTGAAGCTGGGCGACTTCGGAGTGGCGTCGAGCTCGGAAGCGGCGATCGGTCCGCAGGAGGGGACGGCGGCAGGCAAGCTCTCGTACCTCTCTCCTGAGCAGACGCGGGGTGAAGCGCTCACTCCGGCGTCGGACTTGTGGGCGGTGGGCGTGATGCTGCACGAGGTGGTGGTGGGCTACCACCCGTTCCAGAAGGACGGAGCGACCGAGCAGCAGATCATGGCGTCGATCCGCGCGCCGAAGCTGACGATCCCCGACTACGTCGAGAAGCCGCTCGCGGCGATCATCACGAAGGCGCTCAGTCCGGATCTCAAGGTGCGCTTCAAGACCGCGGGCGAGTTCGCGGGGCCGTTGTTCACCTTCGCGCTCGATCAGAACCTGGTGCCGTCGAGGAACGAGACGCAGCAGTGGCTGGAGAGCGTGCTCGGCCTCTTGTCCTAGTTGCGCCCTCTCCCTGCGGAGCGGGGAGAGGGTCGGGGTGAGGGGCGAGGGGCGAGGGGCGAGCGTCAGGGTC